>CAKPIT010000009.1 GCA_934162445.1 uncultured Bacilli bacterium | reverse complement strand
AAAATAGACTAACTATATGAATGTCAATAGTTTATTGTAAAAAAATTTTAAAATTTTTTAGATAAATTATTGCATGACAAATAAGCATTTCGAAAAATGCTTTTAAAAACTATGCGATTATTGATATTAAGCCACTTTGCTAGCTTGATATACATTGTTTGTTTTTAATAAATAATAAATGACTCGAACCAACTTCTTTGCTACATGTCCCATTGTAACCATATAATGCTTGCCTTCAGCCATTTTTCTATCTTTAAAAGCACAAAAGGTAGCATCATTTAAACAAACCATTCTAGCAGCAGTCATCAAAGCAAAACGAAGATATTTAGAACCACGTTTTACCATTACTGAATGAGTAGAAAAGAATTTACCAGACTGATACATTGATGGATCAAGTCCAGCAAAAGCTAGTAATTTAGCAGGAGAATCAAATCTAGAAATATCTCCAATTTCAGCTAAAATAGAGCCAGCAGTTTTAAAAGAAATTCCAGGTATTGTTAGTATTGGAGAATTAATCTCTTTTAAAATTTCTTTTATTCTTTTCTCAACATCATCAAGTTGCTCTTGTATAAACTGAATAATACTAATTGTCTGTTTTAACTCAAATGAAACAGAGTTGCTATTTAAACCAATGGATTTTCTAGCTAAATCTCTAATTTGAAGTGCTTTTTCTCTGTCAAACTTTTTATTTGAATTATCAGATAAAAGATGAGTTAAATGTGTAAGATTACATTCAGCTATATCTTTAGCACTTGGTAATTCATAAAGTAAAGCTAAACAAGACTTTTGAGCAACAGAAGAAACAATTTTTGGAAGTTCAGGAAAAACAATATCTACAAGTCTTACAAGAGAAGTTTTAAATTTAGAGTTTTCCTTAACTAAACGAAATATGTGTCTAGTTAGTGACTTTAATTCAGAAATATGATATGATACTGGTATGTAGGGCTTTAAGTTATCTGAAACAAGCATTGTAGCAATAACATGTGCATCTAACTTATCTGTTTTGGTCTTTCTAAGGCTTTGACCTTTTACGTAAAGATTAGTTTGTAATGGATTAATAAGATAGATATTAAATCCTTTTTCGGTCAGAAAGTTTAGAATATTATTACTATAATGACCAGTGGCTTCAAGCCCTACTTTTATATTGTCTAATGAATCAGAAAAATTCATTAAAGAATTGTAGAGAGTTTCAAAACCATCTAAATTGTTTGTTATGGTTAATTTTTCAATTAATATTTCGCCATCAGAATTCATAGCAAAACAATCATGTTTATCTTTTGCAACATCGATTCCAACATAAATCATAATAAAAACTCCTTTACAAAATATTTAGACAATGTGATCCACGAAATGCTTGTCGAAAGTAAACTCGTTCAATATTAAACGTCAAGCGTTATCTAA
Source organism: uncultured Bacilli bacterium (assembly GCA_934162445.1). GTDB lineage: Bacteria > Bacillota_I > Bacilli_A > RF39 > UBA660 > Onthousia. The sequence continues at coordinate 162 of CAKPIT010000009.1, read as the reverse complement.
CTAATTAACAATTAAACAAACATCTGTGGTTAGAGTCTATTAATATAATCGTCAAAGCGATAGTAATTTGCACTAATCCACAGTGTCTATGTAGATATTATACAATGAAATTAAGAATAAAAAAATGTATAATGGACTACATGTTCATTATACGAGTAATTT
>CAKPIT010000008.1 GCA_934162445.1 uncultured Bacilli bacterium | reverse complement strand
TAAATTGTTTTTCTTCACTTAATTTACTGCGTTTCATACTTAAATTTTAACAAATTTAAGTTATCTAGGACAGCCCCAAAATTTATTAATTTTATTGTTCTTTTTTCTGCAGCTACACTCTATGGACTTCGTCAAAGAACCAAAAAGTGCAAATTGAAAAAGCAATACTAATTATATTTTACATACTAAATGTTAAACTAAAAATAAATATTTATTTTGCAGAATAATAAACATTAACCTGAGATATATTAGCATTGGTTCTTGCTTCATCTATGGTTATTCTTATTTTTTCAACATTTTTAACTGTATCGAATTTTACAAGCCTTTTATATCCTATAGTAGTTAAATTAGGCTCTTGAGAATTTATTCTAATTTTATTCCATTGACCAGAGCTATAAACTTCAACACTAAACTTCTCTACTCTCTGACCTTTCATAATATTTTCTTGAATAAGTAAAACGTTAATTGCAGAAGGAGTTTTTAATGAATACTCTTTAGAATCTCCAATTTTAGCATTAACCCAAGTATTAGTTACATTTTCAAGCAGTCCATTAGCAAAAGTAGTTTTTATATAATCGCCAAACTGCTTAAGAACCTCCACATCTTTATCATCAAATTTGCCTCTAGTATCTGGAGGCACATTTAAAAGTAAAACAGAATTAAGCCCAACAGAACTATAATAGATTTCTATTAATTTATCCAAACTTTTTGGAATTTCGTTATCATGATAAAACCAACCATCTCTTATAGAAACATCTACTTCAGAAGGATACCAATAAACAGAATTTACTTTTTTTAATATATCTCTGCTTCCAAGGTCTTGTGCTTTTAAATTAAGACCAAGTGAAGCATTATAACTTTCAGAATCTTTGTAAGAATTAGGTTTATACCCCTGAACTCCCCACTCTGTTTCTCTTCCATAACCGTTCTCATTTCCAACCCATCTAATATCTTCACCCTTTATAGCACTAACAGCATTAGGCTGATACTTTTTTAACACCTCTAAATACCTCTCAAAATCATAAGTTTGATTAGGAGCATTAGGGTCTTTAGCCCCATCAAGCCAAAGCTCTGTTAATTCTCCATAACCAGTAGCTAGTTCCGTAAGCTGTTTAACATAAAAATCATTATAAGCCTCTCCACTGCCATAAGAAGAAGCATTCATATCCCAAGGTGAAAGATAAAGCCCCATTTTAACACCATATTTTTTACAAGCATCGCTAAACTCTTTTACAATATCTCCTTTGCCGCCATTATATGGAGAACTTGCTACAGAATGAGTTGTTGTTTTAGTTGGCCACAAACAAAATCCATCATGATGCTTTGCTGTAAGTATTATAAGCTTAAAGCCAGCATCTTTTAACACCCTCACCCACTGATCAACGTCCAAAGCTGTAGGATTAAATTCACTAGGACTCTCTGTACCATCACCCCATTCTTTACCTGTAAAAGTATTTATGCCAAAATGTATAAAAGCCGTAAGCTCTAAACTTTGCCAATTATATTGATTAGTTGTTGGTATAACCCTTGAAGCCATTTCTAGCTTTTCTTCTATTGTAGCAGATGCTGGAAAATCAACCATTTTTATATAAAAATCTCCTAACTCATTTCTAAACTTAAATGAAGATGTTTCAGTTTTATTATTACATGATATTGCAATAATAGATGTAATAATAACAACTATTAATATTTTTTTAAGCATAATGCTCTCCTCTTTTTTGTAATTATTTATGGGGCTGTCCTAGATAACTAAAAAAGCTCCTTTCTTGCTAAATTATATATGATTTCCAATTGTTTGTCAACTTTTGG
>CAKPIT010000007.1 GCA_934162445.1 uncultured Bacilli bacterium | reverse complement strand
TGATTAATTGTTTCGACATCTAAATTAGAACTTAAATATAAATCTACTAATCTTTTTTCCTGTAATTTTAATTTTTCCTTTTTTAGTTTTATAAGTAAAGCCTTTACTAAGTTCTAGTAGTTTAGGATTAGGTTTCAATTCTTCAATTGTTTTAAATTCAAGCATAAAAAATGTCCTCCTTCCTAGAAAGAGAACGTTATCTTTATATTTGGTAGAACAAGCCTTTCCAAGCCTGACTACGGATAAAATAAAAACTTACGAACTTTTAAGTCCGTAAGTTGATTTCAAATGGAGCGATTACGGAGCAGGTATGCGAAAAAATAGCATACTTTGTTTCAATCTCTCTTATATAATTCGATTTATTGTATTCACTTTAACATAAAATCTATAAATATTCAAGTAGTTTTAAAAATATTAACAAAAAAGAAAACTCACCCTTACGAGTGAGAAAGATATTTCTTTTTTTGGCATCGATTAGATGAAGGGAACTGCACGAACACGGTTCAGGTTTTCATGAATCTCTTCTTTGGAAACTGCTCCACTTCTGAGATACTGAATGGTTTCCTTGAACTTGGACATATCTCGACCACAGCAGTCATTCCACAGCATGTAGATCTTCGAACCATAAATCCCCATACTATCAAAGTACAGGATGTCCAAGAGTGCCATAGGATCTGTCCGCAACATTTCCATCATGCACGTCAGTGCACCAGGATTGCCTTCCGACATCGTGATCAACATTTTCTTCATGTCCATGCTTGCCGTAATTCTTTCGTTTGCCATAGTTTTCCTCCTTGCGTAATAACGCTACTATTGTTGACTTTCCTAATGATGTAACGGAGTAATGCAAATTGTTACATTACTTATAATTATACCACACTTTACATAAAAATGCAAATTTAACATAACACTATTATATTGCATTAATCAAATACATTGCCACCTGATTTTGTTCTTGATTATTCATCTCCATTATTTTAGACATAACAAATAGGATAGTAGGGTATTTTCTCATATTTACATAGCTTACTAAATACTCATTATCAATTTCTTTTAGTCTTTTATCAAACATGCTGTGTATGTGTGCTTTATTATATTTTAAGTTAGTATAAGCACTTGAACTCATACATACACCTAATCTTAATTTATTTTTCAAATCCATATTTTTAATTATATCTATTATATTTTTAACTTTATCATCTATAATATTATCCATAGTACAAAATCTCCTTTAATTCAAATTAAAATCATTTTTCTTTTTTAGTTTGTTATTCTTGTTTTCATCTGGTATAGTTCCTTTTCTTAAAATATTATTAGCAATTTCATTATCATTGTCATCAAATAGACCATTTTTATATAGGTCATCACTTACAATTTTATAATTTTGGTCATTATCATAAGTAATCTTCTTATGAAAGTGACTCATTAAACTATGCCAAAAACCTTTAAACTTCTGTAATTGTGCTTTTAAACTTTCTTTTTCTTCTCGCAATTTAGTAATTATATTTTCTTTTGCAGATAAATTCTCATTTAAACCTTTAATAGCTTCATCTTTAAGTTCTATTTGATTTTTAAGAAAATAATTTTCTTTTTGTACTTCATATGCAGAATATTCAAAATCCTTATATTTGCATAATTGCCTTAGTTTTTCTTCTTGTTCTCTTAAACTAAATCCGTTCGCGAGCCTGATCTTCGGTACTTACTCTAATATAAATATCCGCAATTTTCTTTTCTTCTTTCTCCATTACAACCTCCTAAAAACAAACAAAGTGCTAGTATAATAACTAACACTTTAAACTTACTCTATTATTTACTTGTCATATAACTTGCTGAGAATAAAGAAAACTTCTAGTATTAGTTACCATTGATAAAATCTCTTAATTTTGAGAGTGGATATTTATTGGCTAAATTACTTATGTAAAAGTATTCATGTTCATTAAAGAATAAATATAACTTATCTTTAATAACAACAGTATGTGGTTCTACATAAGCAATATTAGTTTTTTCTACCATTCTCAAATTACCATTCTTTATCTTTGGTTTACAATTACTAAAAGTGCAAGCCCATTCAATCTTAGAATGTAATTCTTTACTCATTGTTATTTCTTTTTTAACTGTAGATATCATATCACAAAAACCTCCTTTTTTCAATATTTTGAGGCTAATTTTTACTTTTTTTACCAGCTAAGATAAATAAAAGCAAAAAAATTAAGCCGACTAAATCGACTTATATATTGTAAAATGATATTCACTTTGTTTTCTTCAAACTCTGTTATA
>CAKPIT010000006.1 GCA_934162445.1 uncultured Bacilli bacterium | reverse complement strand
TTAGTTAGTCCCATATGTTCTTTATCTGAGTTTGCTCTACTATATATTAATTCGGCAGCAGTATGCCCACTTATAGCAAAATGTAACTTATTTTGAACAATTTTAAAGAAAGTATAAGCTTCTTCTGACTTTGGATTGTAATCAGTTGCTGTTGCAATAAATAAATCAGTGATTTTTTGATATGCCATTCTTTCACTAACTCTAATTGTTTTGATACGTTCTAATAATTCATCAAAATATTTTGTATCATATTTATTTCCATTTATGAAACGTTCATCATTTAATGCAAATCCTTTGGTCATATATTCTTTTAGTATTTTTGTTGCCCATATTCTAAATTCTGTTGCTTTTTTAGAATTAATTCTATAGCCCACAGCAATTATAGCATCAAGACTATAAACTTCAGTATTATAATTTTTTCCGTCAGGTGCAGTTATTTCCATTTTGGAAACAACTGAATTTTTATCTAATTCGTTTTCTTCAAATATATTTTTTAAATGTTTTGATATTGCTGGTACTCCAACATCGAAAACTTTTGACATACCTTTTTGTGATAGCCATAAAGTTTCATCTTTATAAATAGCATCTACTATAATATTACCTTCACTATTTTTATATATAATTAATTTATTATCTTCCATTAATAATCTCCTTTCCTTTAGTTTTTCATAAGTCATACACTTATCAATTTATGTTTGTCTTATTTTCATTCATTTGGTTCAATTCCTTTATATTCTAAATAATTCAACTATTATTTTAGGAATAACTTCGTCTCTTATTTTATGTCTATATTCATTTTCTTCTTCAGTTAAATAATTTTTTGCAATAATTACATCATACTTATATATTAAACCATAAGTGGAATTTTTCCAACAGTTAGTCTCTATTTTCTTTCAGTTTACTCTACATCCAACTGCAATAATGTATCAGGATTATATATCTTTACATTTTTTAGAATTATCAATGTCGGTTTTTCCGACGGTGTTATTTTATCAAGTTTATCACCCTTTAATATATTTAATATGTTCAGTTATTGTGCTTCTTCCTATTCCCAATAATTATATTTTTTTATTAACATCATTGTTTGCATCTTTATGTGTTAAAAAAATCACATAATTAGTTATTTGCAAAATTTGATTACTCATATGCTATTCTTATTTCTTTTAGTTTTTCACGATTCCTCATTTACTATATAATGAAAGCTTTCATTTTCTAAACTTAAACTTTTTTTAATTATATTTGGAAGAATATTATAATTGTTAATATCATTTAAAGGGATCCAACTATAGTGATGTTCTATCTTACCGCTTTTCTCATTTTCTACATAATTCATATTTAATCTATTTATTGTTTCACTATCATTACTTAACTTGACAAAGTAATAAAAATTGCCGATACTCTAAACTTAAATTTCAACTCACCATTCAATATTTTTACATCCATAATAATTTCTCCTTTTTAAAGTCTTTCAATTATAATCATCTCACATAAAAACAGGATTTAATCCTGTTATAAATTATCTCATTTACAATTGCATAGCTATATTTACTTTTCAAAACAAGTATTTTTTTCCTTCACTCAATTTTTTTATTTGATCCTTAAAGGCATAGGCAGTTGCTAGCAAAAAGGATGATGTTAAAAAACTGCTAAATCTTCATTTTCAGAATTACTATTTGAGTCTTTTGCTTTTTTGGGTTCTACTATTTTCATAAGGTTAGGGCTTCCATGAAATAAATATTTGGGAGCAGTCAAATCATTATCTAGATAATTTTTCATAAATAATCACCTTTTTATATAAATCGTTTTATACATTATATCATAAAAGAGATTGTTTGTATAAGATTCATCTCTCAGAAAGCTGATAAACTCTAGATGATTTTCTCTAGAGTTTTTTTATGTAAATAATTTTTAATGTTTTTCATACATTATTTCTATTAAAGAGGTATCTGTTCCTAATTTGTCTATATATTCTGTTCCTAGTTTTGTTTTTAAATGTTCAAACTTTTCGATAAATTCATGTTCAGGTAATAGGAAAAGATCAAGAGATGATAAGAATATATCTTTGGCATAGTAGATACCATTATTAGTTAGATAAGTTATGATTTTAGCAACATTGGTGGGATCTAATTCTTGAATTAATTCTTCATCAAAGTTTTCTAATAGGGTACTTTTATCTATGTCATCAAGATTAATCATTTTTTACATTTCACCTTACCTTCTACTGCTTCTTTGTGATAAGGATATTGCCTCATTATCTTTTTCAAATCAATACCATATCTTGTTTTTAAAACTTGAGGTTGATGACTAAAGACGGGATGTAATTTTTCTTTTTTGATTAGATCTTCACCCAGGTCTTCTAAGTATTTTATCAAGGCATAGTTTTGGGCTGGTGATCTTAGAAGATACATGGTGGTTAAATGGTCATCAATTTTATATTGTTCTGCCAAAGCGAGGTGTTCAGGAATTCTTTTAAGCATGGATTTACTTTGAGCGACAACGGTTGAGGTTAAAAGTGGTGCGTATCTTTCATCTTGCCAATATGGTTCATTTAAGAGTTTGATAACATCTTTTAATTTTGCTCTTGCTAGAGTGTGTGATGTAAATAATTCGGGATGAGCTTTAAATTCTTTGCTATTTATAATTTCTTTAATATCTTTTAAACTACTACGAATTAAGGTTTCTGATGCAAATAAGTCGGGATAAGTTTTAAATTCATCACTATTTATAATTTCTCTTATTTCTTTTAGAGTAAGATGAGCCACGGTTTCGGAAGTAAAAAGATGGGGATAGTTTTTAAATTCATCGCTATTAATGATTTCCTTAATATCTTTTAGTGATCCATAAGCAAGAGTTTGCGAGGTAAAAAGTTCGGGATGAAGTTTAAATTCAGGGCTTGCAATTATTTTTTTAATTTCATCTAGTGATCCTTTATTTATAGTGTGAGCTTTAAATAATTCGGGATATTTTTGAAATTCAGGGCTCGCAATTATTTCCTTTATTTTATCTAACTTACCACGAAATATGGTTTCGGAAGTAATAAGATAAGGATACTTTTTAAAGATATCACTATTTATAATTTCTCTAATGTTATCCATGTTACCTTGTGCAATAATGGTAGAGGTAAATAACTCGGGATGGTCTTTATATTCTTTACTATTTAAGATTTCTTTTATTTTAGATAAACTGCTGTAGGCTACAGTTTGAGAGGTGAATAGTTCGGGATGAAGTTTAAATTCTTCGCTATTTAACATTTTTCTTAATTCATCTAATTTTATATGAGCAATACTGTGTGATGTAAAAAGATGGGGATATTTTTTAAATTCGGGACTTTTAATAATTTTTCTAACTTCAGTGATGGTGGTATAAGATAAGGTTGTAGTTGTAAACAATTCAGGATGAGCTTTAAATTCTTCACTATTTATAATTTTTCTTATTTCTTTTAAATTAGTTCTAGCTAAAGTTGTGGAAGTAAATAAATATGGATATGTTTTAAACTCTTCACTAGTTAATATTTCTCTAACATTTTTTAAAGTAGTATAAGCGATGGTTTCGGATGTGAATAAATCGGGATAAGTCTTGAATTCATCACTATTTAATATTTCTTTAATATCCTTTATGTTACCTTGTGCAATAGTTGTCGAACTAAATAGTTCGGGATACTTTTTAAATTCATCACTATTTATAATTTCTCTTGCTTCACTTAAAGTTTTCCTAGCAATAGTGGTAGCTGTGAATAATTCAGGATAGTTTTTATATTCATCACTTGCAATTATTTTTTTTATTTCATCAAGTTTGGTAGAAGCTAGGGTTGAGGGAGAAAATAATTCGGGATAGTTTTTATATTCATCGCTAGCAAGAATTTTCTTTATCTCCTCTATTTTTTGATAGCCCCGTTCAATAGCAATTGCTAATTGAAAAATATTATTTTTATTTTTAAAGGGGATTTTTAAGGCTTCTACTTGTTTAATGGTTTCAATATCTACTGATAAAATAGTGGTGTTTATAGCAATTGATTCAAAGCCAAAATTTGTAAGAAGATAATTATAAGTTTTCTCAAGTTTTTGGGGATTGGTATTTAAAATATGAAGGCATGACTTGATGTTATTTTTTCCTAGATTTGTAGAAATTAAAAATTCATAATTAGCTTTAATGTAATCGAGATTGTGATACAAAATACTAGGACATTTTTCAATATATTTAGCTTTTATTTTTAAAGTGTTAGTTAAATAGTCTAAAATCTCTGCCATTTTTTGATATTCACCAACTGTTAAAACTCTTTTATTTTTAGTGATGATATGACTAGCATTTAATTTATATTTTTTACACAAATTCAATAAATCATATTCATTTATCATAATTTCACCTGTTTCTTTAGAAAATTTTGCTCATATTATATCATAATTTAATCTTTTTTTGTAGCAATAATTTTATAAAATTGATGAGGCCAAGAGATACGGTTACCATTTTTTAATGGATAATTCAAGGAACCATAGACATAGCCATCATGGGGTAATAGTTCTATTTTAATTACGTCACTTAAATTAAGTTTCCAAATTGTTCCTTGTAATATATTACTATCAGTAGTGATACATCGTAAATGGGATTTTTTAATTTTAGAAATTAATTTTTGCCCTAGTAACTTATCATTTGTTGCTTTGGCTTTCTTTTGTTCTAGTTCAAATTGTTTTTTATCATTAAGGCTTTTTGGAAGATATAAATTATTTAACACAAAAGAATATCTACGGTAATCAGTTATAAAAACTTCGTGTTCATCTTTTTCAAAAGTTATTTTAACATCAAAGCCCTCTACTCTTTGACCTTTATGTTTATTAGGACAAATGCCATTATAACATTTAACCCAACACCAAATGGGATATTTAATGTTCGCTTCGCGGTTTATTTTTTTGGCCATGTTAGTAGTAATAAAATTATAGGCATAGCCATATTTTTCTTGATTAATATAGGTTTCATCACAAATTAAATAACCATGATTAACAAGATATTTTAAGGCTTCCAGTGATTGAAATGTTATTAATTTCATCTTTTTCTCCTTTCTGTTAACCTTTTTTAGTTGACAGTTATGAATGTTAGTGCTATAGTAGGAGTGAATTTTAAAAAGAGAGGAGTGAGAAAATGAACGGTAAAATTCAAAGACAATTTTTAATTAGAAAAAAAACTAGTAGTTTTGCAAGTGAATTTTCTCACTTAAACTAAAGAGATAATTTAACTACAACTACTAAATATTTTTAGTGGAGGATATAATAATGAGTTTAAAACAATTTAAAATATTATTTCAATATTTTAAAGATGCCAAACTTAGATTATCTCTTTATATTTTATTTAGAATACTAAAATATTTTGAAACGTTATTAAATTCCTTTATTTGGTCGTCTTTTTTCCAAACTATCATTTTTAAGAATTTTGCGGAAACTGGTAGATTCTTTGTAATGGGAATTTCATTAATAATTCTTAATTTTATATTTATTAAATTACCAATGGAATTTATTTTTGATAGTTTAAAGGACCAAAAAAGGAAGAAGAAAGCAAGTAATTTTAAGGAGGTCATAAATAAAATTGCGAAATAATAATAAGATATTTTTAAATTATTTTCATGTTATTAAAATAAAATAGCAATCGTTCGTAAGTTCTCTTTATTGTTATAGTTTTGATAAATGAAAGTAATTAAAGGAGTATTGGTTTTAATACTCCTTTTTAGTAGTTATTAACTTAATTTTAATTCCTAATACGCCATATTTATCTTGTTTTTCTTTAGGATAGTAGGCTTCCATATCTTTAGGACTACATTCTTCATTGGCAGAATAGCCCATTTCTTCTTTGGAAAAGTTTGAATATAATTCTTCAAAAGTTTGATAATGATATAGTTTTTCTATTTTGACAAGAAGTTTTTCATTAGTGGTAATATTAGTAAATTCAATGAAATCGTTGTCAGTTAATTGACTTCGTTTTTCATCATTTAATCTCAATTCAATAGTTTTTGTTTCCTCTTTAATTTTAATAAAGGGATCATTTTGTAATTTCATTTGATAAGTCATAGATATTCTCATTTTATTTTTTATTACCAAAGCGACTTATTGGTAAAATAGTTAGACTGGTCTTACCAATTATTTTATCTTTAGGAATAAATCCTAATTCTCTACTATCATAGGAATTATTTCTATTATCGCCTAATACTAAGTAACTATCTTTGGGTACTTTAACACTACCTAAGCTTTCAATATTAAAATCTTTAGTTTGTAAGTTCTTTATGTTTTCTTTAACTACTTTTCCATTTACATAAAGTTTATTATCTTTATATTCTATTTCTTCTTCTGGTAGGCCAATAACTCGTTTGATGATATATTCATCTGGTAAATCTATAACAACAATATCAAAGCGTTTAGGATCATTAAAATAGTAAGCAGTTTTATTTAGGAGCATGATGTCCTTTTCATGAAGGGTGGGCATCATTGATTCTCCATTTACTTTAATGGGAGTGACAATGAAGGCTTTAATAAAGATAACTACAAAGATAATAATAATATATGGTAATAATTCTTTTAATTTTTCATTCATAGTTTTACCTTAATAGCAAAAAAAAGACATTACGTCTTATTTTGCTCCTTTTTCTTTAATACGATAGTTAGAAACTCTACCTCTTAAGAAGTTAAGTTTAGCACGTCTTACTTTACCACGTCTTACAACAGTGATACCTGCAATTTTTGGTGAATTAACTGGGAAGATTCTTTCAACACCGATGCCACTACTCATTTTACGAACAGTAAAAGTTTCACTAACACTTCCGCCACGTTTAGCAATAACAACACCTTCGAAAGCTTGAATTCTTTCACGCTTACCTTCGATGATTTTTACATCAACACGGACAGTGTCCCCTACTCTAAATTCAGGAATGTTCTTATTAACTTGTTTTTCGTTAATTTTGTCAATAATGTTCATTTTTAGTCCTCCTTTTCATATAACCAGTATTCATAAAGATTAACTAAAGCGGAATACCTTTTCGACGTCTTTGATTATAACATATCCTTCTTGAGATGTAAAGTTTTATTTTGCTTTTTTTCTTCATATATTATGGTATCAGATTATGAGATAATACTATTTGATTATAACTTGTCACGAAAAATAGAAAAATCATCATAAAATATTGACAAAATCATAAAAATCATTATCATATTACTTACAAATTTTAATTTTAAAATTTTATGTTCTGCTTATAGGGGTGATAGTTATTATCAATAAAAAAATCAGATCTTTAGTCTGTATTCAGATTAGTCTTGTGTTGTTACTTATTTCTTCCATTTATGTTTTTAATAATAAGGATATGGATGGTAATAAAAACAAAGTAGAAAAAGCATCATCCATCAATGTTTCTTCTACTGATAAGAAAGATGATAATATAATACAAGAAGATGTACAAATTGAAGATCATAAAAATGAAGATTTCTTACCAGATCAACAAGGAATTTTAGAAATTAAAAGTCTTGATTTAGAAAGTAAGATAATGCAAGCGAATGATAACAAGTATTATCTAAGCCATAATGAAAATAATGAGAGTGATCGAAAAGGCTGTATTTATTTAGATTATCGAAATAATATAGATGATCACCAATTAAATATTTATGGTCATAATTCTGATTATTATAATCTTCCCTTTAAAAAACTAGAGAAGTTTTTGAATAAGGATTTCTATACTAAGGAAAACATTATAAATGTCAGATTAAGTGATGAAGTTAGAACATACAAAGTTTTTCTAATTAAAATTGTAAATAATAATGACAACGAACATATGAAAGTTAAGTTTTCTAGTGAGGCTGATTTTTTGAAACACCTTGATAAACTAAGAAAAAATTCTTTATATGACGATATGGAGAAAGTTAGTTATGATGAACAAATTTTAGTCTTACAAACTTGCTTATATCAACCAAAAGATACATACTTACTTGTCGTTGCTAATAGAATTTAGGGGGAAGAAGAAAGGAAATTGAAAGGAAACAATGAATATGCAAAAAACATTTCATAAACTAATGGTTTATATTTCACTTGTAGCTATTTGTTTTTCTAATGCGATGCCAGTTGTATATGCAGCTACAATTGGAGAAATTAGAAATGATACAGTTACAGCGGGAAAATTTGAAAAAGAAAGCGATGTTTTAGTTACTAAGACAGCTACTAAAGTAGATGATAATGGTAAGTATCACATCAACTTTAATGTTAAGGGTAAAAAAGCAACAAAGACTACTAGTCATGATTTATATGTTGCCGTTGTATTTGATACTTCTGGTAGTATGATTTGTGATAATGATAATGGTGGTTATTCTCAACTTCATGGTAGATATGATTATAGTAATGCACATTATACAGCTGCTGATGGTGTTTCAATTGACTGTAAGGATAGATTTGGATGGAATAAAGCTGATACTTTAACTAAAGCAAAATGGGAAAGTGCTGTTAACGGTGGAATTGATTTTTCAACTACTCTATTAAGCAAAGTTCCTAATGCTAATTTAAGTTTAATTACTTTTGCAACTAATGTTAGTACTGCTACTGATTGGTCTAGTAGTGCATTTACAGCAAGTCAATTTGGTCATCCTTATGGAGGAACTAATTTAAGTGATGCAATTACTAGAGCTGAACAAAAATTAAATACTGCTACTTCTACTACTGGTAACCCTGTTAAAAAAATAATGGTAGTAATTGGCGATGGAGAACCAAACAGCGAAAGTGCTGCTAAAACTGCAGCTAACAATGCTAAAGATAACGGAATAACTATTTATTCAATTGGATATGAAGCTGATAGTTATGCAACTAGAGTATTACAAGAAATTGCATCAGGAAGTGATTACTACTCTGCTGCTAATAGTAATGGAATTGTTCAAACTCTTGAACAATTAGCTTCTACTATTTCAACAAGAAATGCTGGTAGCAAGGCTGTTTTAACTGATACTATTGCACCAAACTTTACACATGTTGATGGTAATGATACTAATGGTGTTAGTGTTGATGGAAAGAAAGTTACTTATAATATTGGAGATATTACCGAAGAAGGTACTGATTTTGGATTTGATATTCAAATTGATACAAACAGTGCAACAGGATGGTATGAAACTAATACATTCTTAAATAATGGTGTTATTCTTACCTATACCGATGCTAATGGTGAAGTAAAAGAACTTCCTTTTTATAGTTCACCTGAAGTATATTGGGTATGTCCTGAATATCAATATGTAGTAAATTATTATAAAGATGAAGTTAGTAGTGATAATTATTTAGGTAATAGTACTAATAAAGCTTCATACAACAGTGTTATATATGAAAGTGATATTGATAAAACACTTTATTTACCTGATGGTTATAAATTTGATACTATTTCAAATACACCTTTAACAATTAGTGATGATGAGAATAGTAATGTAATTAATGTTATTTACAAGAAAAGAACTGATTTAAGTTATCGCGTTGAATATTATTATGATGATGAGATTGATAACGATTCAACTGATAATTTTTATGATCAAACCTTTGGTGACATAATTAGAAGATATGATGATAAAAACAGAGATGGTTATCGTTTTGAAAGAGATTTTAATGTACCATTAACAATAGGTACTAATTTAGATAATAATGTTATCAAAGTTTGTTATGTTAAAAGAACTGATTTAAGTTATGTAGTTAACTATTTAGAAGAAGGTACTGATAAAAAGTTAGCAGATTCTAAAACAGTTACTAATCAAACTTTCAAAGATAAGGTTACCGAAAGCCCTATCGATATTGATGGTTATGAAAAATTAGATAGTGATAAGACTATTGAAATTACTACTGGCAATAATGTTATTAACTTCTATTACAAGAAAAGAAGTAATTTAAGTTATGTAGTTAACTATTTAGAAAAAGGTACTAACAAAAAGTTAGCAGACTCTAAAACTGTTAACAATAAGACTTTCAAAGATAAAGTTACCGAAAGTCCTATTGATATTGATGGATATAAAAAGTTAGATAGTGATAAAACAATTGAAATCACAACTGGTAATAATGTTATTAATTTCTATTATAGTAAGAGAAATGACTTAAGTTATCGTGTTGAATATTATTATGATGGAACAATTGATAATGATTTAACTGATAACTTCTATGATCAAACTTTTGGAGATATAATTAGAAGATACGATGATAAAAATAGAGTTGGTTATCGTTTTGACATTGACTTTAATGTACCATTAACAATAGGTACTGATTTAGATAGTAATGTTATCAAAGTTTGTTATGTTAAGAGAACTGATTTAAGTTATATAGTTAATTATTTAGAAGAAGGTACTGATGAAAAGTTAGCAGATTCTAATACTGTTACTGATCAAACCTTTGGAGATAAAATTACCGAAAGCCCTATTGATATTGATGGATATGAAAAATTAGATGGTGATAAGACTATTGAAATTTCTGTTGAGGGCAATGTTATTAATTTCTACTATAAGAAGATAGTTGTTATTGATGATGAATATGTAGAAATTCCTGATACTAAAGTTTCTAAGAAAGAAAATAATAGTAATTTATTATATTTATCTATTGTTCTTATTAATCTTGGAGGAGCTATTGTATTAATTAAACGTAATATTTAATTAACTAATAAAGAAAGACATTTCGCTAAGAAATGTCCTTTTTATTTGTCTTTTAATATTTTAACTAAAGATTTTTTGGTGAAGTCAATACCTTTTAAAACTTCTTGCATTGTTAGGATATTCATACTTTTAATTAAATCAACATAATTAGTAACAATTTTGTTATAATTGATTAAATCATCTACAGCAGAGTCTACTAAAGCATCAGCATAATCACTCTTTATTACTTCACTAGCAATCCAAACTTTTTTAATTCTTTCTAAATCTTCGTCTAAGATAGTTAAATTTTCTAAATATTTTGTTAATTTTTTTAGATATAAATCAGTATTAAAGCAATCAGCTTCAACATTAAAGGTTATAATATCGCCAAGATTTTGAAAGTAATAGCCAGAACGACTTACTAGTTTTAATTCACGCATTTCCTCTTTGAATTTAGAGCTAGAACCAAAGCATAGAGATGTAATCATATTTAAGTATAAATTTAAGAGAATGTCATTTTTGATAGTAAAATTAGAACGGGCCATTTTGTAACCGATGGCAACTTTGTCTATTTTAACATCTACTTTTAATTCTTCATAATCTTTGACAGGCTCTAGGGGTTCCTTATAACTTTTCCTTTTAATATCTTTAGTTTTAGGTAAGTTGAATTTACTTAAGGTATTACTAACTATTCTTACTATTTCTTTTGGATTTACTTTGCCCCCTACTACTAAAAACATGTTGCTTGGCTTATAAAAGGTATGATAGCATTCATAAAGTTTTTGTTTAGTTATTTTCTTGATAGTATCACAACTACCGGCGACAGGTGTATTGTAAGGGAGATTTTTAAACATGTTTTTATTAAGGGTTTTAACAGCTAAAAAGTCTGGATCATCTTCATACATTCTAATTTCTTCATCAATAATCCCCTGCTCTTTTTGAACATTTTCATTAGTAAAATATGGTGTATTGACAAAGTTTAATAAATATTCAAGGTTTTCTTCTAAACTTTTATTACCTGTTACAACATAACAAGTTGTTTTATAACTAGTAAAAGCATTAACATAACTACCACTTTTGGCAAAAAAATCAAAAGTTTTTTCACCCGTTTCATTTTCAAATAATTTATGTTCAAGAAAATGAGCAATTCCATATGGATATTTTGTCATTTTTGTTTTTTCATAGGGAATAAATTCATTATTTATGGCACCATAATAGGTTCCATAGTTAAAGTAATAGTTCTTTTTATTACTAATTTGATCATTGGGAATAATAATAATTTCTAGACCATTATCTAAAACTTCACGATATATTGTTTTATCTACTTTTTTTAAGTCAATTTTTTCCAAGATTATCACTCCCCTCTAATATATAAATAGTATTAATCTTTATTTTTTTAGCAACATTAATAATTTCTTCTTTAGTTACTTCTTTTATTTTTTTCCGTTTAGTTTCAATATCATCAACTTTTAATAGTTCAATCATGTAATAACTTTCAATAATTTGGAAGGTACTTTCTACGATGTCATCAAGAGCACTGATATAATATTCTTTGGCTCTTGCAATCATTTCTTCAGTTATTTTACCCGCTGCTAATGATTTAAGTATTTTTTTGATGATGCTAATAGCTTCAGTGGTTTTTCCTTTCGTGATACCACCACGAATAATTATTAAATTATCCAGTTTATTAGGAGTACTACTGATAGTGTATGCAAGGGATGATTTTTCTCTTACTTCATTAAAAAGTAAAGATTCTGTACCTCCACCTAAAATGGTATTTAGAAGTGATAACGGATAATTTCGTTCATAACTTGTTAAATCATTTAAAGAAAGAGTGATAACTAAATTATCTTGTTCTGAAGGTATCGTTTCTTTAATTTCTTTTATTTTACGAGATTTATCCGATGAAACGATAGCCTTAACTGGGGGTTTTTTATAAACATTGTTTTTAAAATAGGCTCTAAATAAATTACTTATTTCTTTTTCATCAACATCCCCTAGAACAAATATATCAACAGCATTATTATTAATTACTTTTTGATAATACTCATATAAGTTTTGAGGAGTTATTTTTTCTAAATCTTCAAGGTAGCCAATACCACGATAACCAACTATACCGGTTGAAGTATTTTCTAAGCATCTAATTAAACTATAAGTTCTTTTATCTTCTTTGATGGTATTTAAATCAGATTTATATTCTTCATAAACAATGTTAAACTCACGTTCATTAAATGCATTATTAGTTACATTAGGGTTAAAAATAATAGAGCTTAATAATTCAAGACTCTTTTTAAAATTATTTTCTTCTGTGTACTTATCATTTAATACTCGAAGACTAATACTGGTATCTAAATAGTTACCAAGCCTGCGGGTGGAACCAGAAATATTAGCGGCATAAAGATTTTGTTCAGCTTTAGTTAGTTCAACTTTAGTAGGATAGTCTTTAGTTGATAACATCATTACTCTTGCTAAAAAATTTCTTTTGGTAATATTTTCTTTTTCTACTTGTTCTTTAAAGTATAGTTTAACCGTTATTGTTTTATATTGTTTTGTTTTTATAATGTGTAAATTGTAAGCACCTTGTTCTTTTTTTATATATTCCATAAATAACACCTCTATTTTAGTATGT
This sequence comes from uncultured Bacilli bacterium, assembly GCA_934162445.1. GTDB lineage: Bacteria > Bacillota_I > Bacilli_A > RF39 > UBA660 > Onthousia. The sequence continues at coordinate 78,192 of CAKPIT010000006.1, read as the reverse complement.
ACTTTTTCTTTTATCTAATTCACTAAAGTATTAAGACTTAATTTAATCATATCATTTAGACTATGTTCTCTTTCAGCACTTGATAAACTACTATTAGTAAATTCAGAATCAACGACTGTTAAAAGGCAAGCGGCATTTTTAGTTAAGTGTTTAGCAATGGCAAAAAGAATAGCAGCTTCCATTTCATAAGCTAAATAATCATCTTTGGGATACAAATTTAAATATCTTTCCTTATCAACATAAACATCAAATATATCACTGGTTATGATTGTTCCTCTTGCTGTATGGATGTTACTTTTTAAAGCTTCTTGTTCTAATTTGTCATTAAGACTTACAGTTGATGGAAATAATCTATTATCATCATCAAAGAATAATTTAGGATAGCTTGATAGTGTATAGGATTTATCTGCTATAATTATATCTTTTAAATTAATTTCTTGTTTACCAGAACCACATGTTCCTATTCTAATGATGGTTTCAACATCATAAAATTTATATAATTCATAAGCGTAAATACCAATGGATGGTCCGCCCATTCCTGAGGCAAAAACGGTTATTTCTTCACCTTTATAATATCCGGTATAACCTAACATACCTCTTACATTGTTGACAAGGCGTGGGTTTTCTAAAAAGTTTTCGGCAATATATTTGGCCCGCAAGGGATCACCCGGCATAAGTACCTTTTTGGCTATATCTTTTTTTTCACTTTCTATATGTGCAGTCATAATATCCTCCTTATAATTGATTTATATTTTAATTATATCTTACTAGTTGAAAAAAAACAATCAGACTTGCTTAAGAAAACGAGTAAGTGATACTCGCTTATTTTGTTTTTTTAGAATTAATAATATTTGCAGTGACTTTATTTAAATAATAACTGTAATCATCAATAGTTATTTGTTGATATCCCTCGTGATATAGATTCTTTAATCTAGAGTCTTCTTCTTGAAAAAATTGTGGATATGTTAAATCTACTAGATAATTTGTGGCTTGATCTGGAACAATGACATAATAGTGTTCATAATCATAGCCTAAATCTTTGGTATTGATAAATTTAGCAATGACATGTTTACTACATAAATTATCATATAAATGGCTGTTATATACTAGACACATACGTTCTTTAGTTAGATCTTTTAATTCATCTTTTACTTCAGATATAGCAGTTTTTATGGTTTCTTTTTTATCAAGACCAGTAATATTTAACATTTGATCATATAAATTCATAGAAGCACCTCATAAATAAAGTCTAAGTTTATTCTATCATATAAATATATATAAATTAATAATAGTTTATATTTTTACATACTTTTACATGATTTAGGATAAAATTTCATTTTTTAAAGCATTACTAATTATTTCTTTATTAGTATATAAATAACGACATAAATTGGTTCTAAAATATGCAAAAGTTAGTAATTCTTGTTTACTATTATCTTTTAAATATTCTTTATAACCAAAACTACTTCCAGCAAGTTGAAGCATATAAATTATTGGCATGTATTCAAGATCATAGCTATTTAGTTTTATATATTTATTAATTTTTTGAAGGCACTTTATTAGGTTATTAATATCTATTGTTCCATTTTTAGCTTTTTTATCTATGTAACTGTATGATCTTATTATTTCCCAAACAATGGGCATTTTAGTAGCACTAGCAAAATCTAAAATAGCATTAATTTGGTTGTTTTTATAGATAAACTGGAGAATGTTATAATCACCATGAGTATTCATTATGGTAAGGTGGTTCAAATCTTTGAAATTTAGATTATTTTGCATATCTTCTAAAATAGTTAATTTAATTTGTAAATCTTTATAAATATGTGAATATTCTTTTTTAGACGTTTGTAATAATAATTTTTTTAGTTTTAAAATATTTTCAGTAATTATTTCTGGGCTAATTATAGTATTTACTTCTAGATTGAAATCTAAGCTTTCTAAACTTTTGATAATTTTTCCTAAGTATTCCATTGATTCAAACATCTGTTGTTCCGTTGCAGTATTTAATTTTAAAGTTTTACCTTCAATAAATTTTTGAAGAATAACCACCCTATTTTTATATAGAAAACTGTAATCATTATTAATAGTCTTAATATAGTTGGCTACTGGAATACCATCTTTTTGGAGATGAGTTATTATCCGTGCTTCTTTATTAATATTATCTTTGGTATACCATGATGGAAATTCTTTAAGAACATATTGATTGTTGTTAATAATATAAATATTAGCACTTCCCTCATTTATTTTTCTTATCCCTCGAACTTTGATATGATACTCTTCTTGAACAACTGATATAATTTCAGAGTTAGTAAATACACTTGATTCTAGCATTTCATTTCCCCTTTTAGTTAAAAATTGTTGTTTTTAGTATAACTTGATAAACTTAATATCTTTTTATAACATTTTACATTAGGCTGCTGCCAACTATCATAATTATCATTATCATGATCAAAAAATATCGGATATCCATCATTTTTAGCCCAATCATCTAAATTATTAAGATAATCATCTATAAGTATATTATGTCTAGCGTTTACAATATCTGTTTTCTTATAGTTATATGGCACTATTATTACATTTTGTTTTATACTGTTAGTTCTAAGCCAATTTGTTTTAGCTGATGCTTCGTTACTTAGGGAGTGAACTTTTGTTAATATGGCTGTGTTATTTAAATCCATGTGTTGTAAATTATAAATTGAATCATTAATAACAGCTGAATTATTTACAATGTACTCCCAATCTGCCTTTTGCATATATTCTATTTTTTGTGATTCCGGGTATGAAAACCTTTCCGGGTCTTTTTCCCATTCTTCAAATAATAATTTTTCTGTGTCCAATATAACACCGTCAAAATCAATATAAATCATTTTATCTCTCCTTTCTTAAGATAACTATAACTTATAAAGAGGTACTATATATGTCACATTAAAATCTTTCATTGCAAATTTCTAATTTACTAATTCTATTTAAATAAAAATGTCTTATTTCTTGTTTCTTTTCACAATAGGCTGCTACACCCCACTCGTTGTCAAAAACAATTAAATCATATGGTTGGATTGTTCTTTTTGTTATTTTATCATGTTCTTTTGAATAATACTCAATATAACATTTTATTCTGTTATTAATGCATTTACTTAAAATGTTATAGTATTCTTTATTATTAAGCTTAATTAATTCTTTTCTTATTGGTTTTTGTGGTATTCTTATATTTTGATTTAAAACATAACCACCATATGGTCCTCTAATAGTTTCTATATATATTCCGGCATATTCTAATTCTTCTTTGTACTTTCTTATCATTCTTTCAGAGACTTCTATTTTTTCAGATAATTCCTTAATACTATATTTTTTCCCATTTTGTAATAATTGAAGCATTACTAATACATTAGATATTTTTGACATTTTATCTCCCCCAATAACAATATACATATATTATAACATAATTAAGTGATATTTAATGTGCAATATAATGATATTCCACAATATGTATTTAATGCTTATCGTTAAAAATATATTGACTTTTATTAAATACTGTTATAGTATTTAAGTGAGGTGAAAGTATGAAAAAAAGTTTTATTTCTAAAATTATTTCTATTATTTTAATAATTATATTATTCTTTGGTGTTATATCTTTACCATTTATGCCTAAGCTTTACGATATGTTTAAAGATACAACTATAGAAACATTTAATAATCATTTACTGATTTATAAAATAGCATTCTATTCATGTTATTTAATTGGACTTTTTATTGTTTATGAATTGATAAGGCTTTTTAATATTATTTATAAAGGTAGTCCTTTTAGAAAAGAAATTGAAGATTATTTAAAAGTAATGGCTGTTATGTTTATGATATTGTTTTTGATTGTTATAATTAAGGCTATTTTTATTCCTAATCTTCTTACTTTTGTAGTTGCATTATTATGTTTTTTAATGTCACTTGCATTTTATGTGTTAGCAGAAGTTATAAAAATGGCTATAAAATATAAGACGGAAGTAGACTTTACGGTTTAGGGGGGGGGAATATGATAGTAGTTAATTTAGATGTTATGATGGCTAAAAGAAAGATGTCATTAAATGAACTTAGTGAAAAAACAGGTATTACAACTGTTAATCTTTCTATATTAAAAAACAATAAGGCTCGGGCGATTCGGTTTTCAACTTTGGAAGTAATTTGCAAAGTTCTTAATTGTCAACCGAGTGATATCTTAGAGTATAGGAGTGATATTTATGAATAAAAAATTAACAAAAGAACAAATACTGATTCCTTTAGTTAGTGCTCTTTTAATTGTAGCTGTAGGTAAATTAGAAATAGATTTTTACTTTAAGACTATTATGTTTCCTTTTCTTTTAATAGTTATAGCAAGTACTATGTTAGTTATAAAGGATAAAGATATAAATAAGAAAGCTTATTTTATGTTAATTCCAATTATGCTTATAATTTTTAGTAATTTAATTCTTTTATTTTTAAAGGGGAACTTAGATGGTACTAATGAATTTTTAAATATCTTTATTCTCCCCGTTATTATTTCTATATATTTATTAATGCTTACTAATAAAAATTATAAAATAGCATTTAATAATATTACACTGGGCTTTAATTTGTTTCCTAAGAATTTATTTAAGAATCTAATTTACTTAAAAAAGGATATTGCAACTAAGAAAAGTAAAAAAATAATTAATGTTATTTTAGGAATTGCTATAGGAATAATGATAAGTGTTATTATCGTATTTTTACTGGCAAGTGCTGATGATTATTTTGATAGTTTTTTAACGAAAATAGCATTTAACATAAATATTAATTTTGATACTGGTCTTATTATAAAATTTATTTTCTTCTTTATCACTTTATTTTCATTAGGAATTAATCTTATTAAATGTAGGGATATAAAAATGAGAGAAAATAAACTTATTAATATTGATAATACAATTATTATTACTGCCCTTAGTATTATTAATTTTGTATTTGTTTTATTTTTAATATCAGAAATATCTAAAGTATGTGGGAACTTTTTAAGACTTCCTACTGGTTATATATATTCAAGTTATGCAAGAGAAGGATTCTTTGAATTATTAACCGTAACGTTAATTAATTTTTCTATAATTTTATATTTACTTTATAAGACTAACGTAATTAATGAAAATAAAATAATTAAGATATTAGTTTTATTGTTAATAACCTTCTCTATTCTATTAATATTTAATTCTTATTACCGGATGTATTTATATATTGCAAAATTTGGATTTACTATTCTTAGATTACAGGTAATATTATTTTTACTAATGGAATTAATATTATTTGGAGTTATTATTAAAAAGATAATATCAGAAGTTAAAAATGATGGATTAATATTTATGATGATCATGATTATAACTTACATTATTAATTTGTATATATGTAATGATTGGTTTATTAATTTATTATTAAAATAACAGGTTTGAAATTAAACCTGTTTTTATTTTGTTAATTTTGTGTTGCAGATATTAACTATTTTATTAACGTATTCATCAATATATTTTCGTTTGTAAACATAGATGTATGATGGATGTTCAATATAAATTAAGTTAGTTGTATCTAGATGGTTAGTAGTGAAATATTTATAAATGAAATTATAGGTTTTCTTACCTAAAGCAAAGATGATTTTAGGATGTAAAGTATTTATTTCTAATAGTAAATTACTAAGGCAAGAAGTCATTTCACTTTGATTAGGATATCTTAATTTATGATTTTCATCTAAGGGTAAACATTTAACTAAATTAGTTTTATAAAATTTGAAATTAGCTAATTTACTTTCTATTAATTCAATGATTTTTCCACTATTAGTATCATTATCTAAAGGAATACTTTGAATTATATCAGTTACTTTTTTAGCTGATAATCCTACCCACATGATATCACATTTTAAAGTGTTATCTAATAATGGTTTTTGATTTTTACATAGACTACATTTAGAACAATTACTGATTTCGCTTATCATGATTTACTTAACTTCGGGCATTTCTTTATTAAATGCAACATGATTAAAATGTTCAATATTTTGGTCTTTACATAATTCTTCATATTTATCATCCCATGATAATCTATATTTTCTATTAGCATCTAAATTTAACATATCTACATATTTTCTAACTATATTTTCACTATTTTCTTCTTTTTTAGCTTCAATTTCAACTGCTAAACCGAAAGGATATTCATCAAGGGCAATTTCTATTTCATTATTACTATAAGTAGTTCGATATCTTTCATATGATTCAACTTCATTCATATGCAAAACATTTTTAACAATAAAAATTAAGTTATCATATTCATTAGCCATAATATTTAACTCGACCTCTTCTTCTTTATTAATATCACTTTCAGTTGTAGTAGCTAACCTTCTTTTCCAACTTAACTTACATTTTGATTCATTTATATCTTTGGTAATTCTGATTCTAAATCTTCCATCTATTTCTTTAGAATAGAAATTATAGTTTTTATCAGAGTGATTAAATTGAGAAGTTTTTTCATACTTGCGATTACTTTTGGTTAAGTTATTAATGTTTTCTATTTTCTTTTTTATTTTATCTATATCCTTTAACGGATAATAATATCTTACTTCGTATTCCATCTTTATTTCTCCTAGCATTTGGTTTAAAATTTAAAATTTAAATTATCCTGTGAGATTGATATTTTTTCATTATAAAAAGTTATGGGATTTTTTTGATAATTGAATAATTCATAATGTAATAAATATGTACATAGTTTAGCTTTAGCATTTATATTAAATGGATAATAGAAATGATCATTTGCAAAAACTTCTTTACCAGTGTACTTTAATAGTGGTATTTTTTGAAGGCTTAAATTCATTCCAGATATACGGGAACATGGTCCACCATAAAATCTTTGTCCATAAACTGTCATGGTAGTTTTATAGGTTCCTTTATCAATATATTTGTACTCTTCTATATTTTTGTTTGGTAATTCATTGTTAGGATATACATCAAGCATTAAAGATTTAGCCATTGTTAATTTTTCCTGCTCGATAAATTTATCCAGTTTTATCTTCTTATAGTTTGGATAAATAAATAATTCATCAGAATCAACGGTTAAATAAAATCTTTCCTTTCCATAAAACTCAAATATTCTTTGATGCCAACCACACATTTTATAACAATCTGATTCTTCATTTATTTTCCAAAATGAGATATTTACCTTATTTGAATATTTTTTTAATATTTCAGTTGTTTTATCTTTAGAATTATTATCTATAAAAACAAAATTTTTAATTCCTATCATTAAGTAGTGCTTCATGAAGAAGTTAGCAAAAGATTCAAAGTTTTTATAAAAACATACTAAAATAATATTATTATCAAAACGAGGATTAGTTAATTGAATTAAATTTTTGGTTTTAAAGCCTTCTATATAACTAGTAAATGTTTGATCGGCAAACTCAATATTATTAAATTCTTTTTTAGCGATTTTTAATAAATTATTTTTCAGATGTGGATTAGTATTTAAATCTTTTACTTTTCCTACCCTATAGTTTATTTTTTCTTTTTTTATTTTAGAAAGTTTTTTCAAATGAAGAAATAATGGATTAAAATCAACATCATTAAATATTTCTACTTTTCCAGTTTGAATATGGGCAGTTTTTATTTTTAATATTCTTTTCATGTATGAGGTAATGGAACCATGAGATACTATCATTATAGTATTATCTTTAAAATTACTTTGATATATATCTTTTAAAAATAGACTTAATCTGGTTTCAATATCATAATTGTTTTCTCCATATTCGCCAAGTCTAGTAAAATAGTCGCCATTTATTTGTTTAATTCTAGTATTGTCCAAGTCTTCATTATTCTTTTGATGTGTATATTTACCATGATATATTTCACGAATTCTATTATCAATTATTACTTCTGTTTTTGGGTATAATTTACTTACATAACTAGCTGTTTCTATAGTTCGTGGCAGTGGAGATACATATATCTTATCAATATTAGGGGGTAAATTTTTAAGTGATTTTTTTACTGTTAAAATACCATCTTTGGTCAAGGTAGACCAATATATTTCTTTATCAGAAATTAATTTGTTAACATTATCCGTGGCTTCGCCATGTCTTAGAAAAATTATATTCATATTATATTCTCCATTTTATAAGGTTTACTACTTTGTAATTTTTTATATTATAGTTACTGGATATAGGGATGTCAACATATTTTTATTAATAATTAAAAGAATTGATTCAACCCTTAGTGATTCCTAACTATTATTCATTTTTATAGTAGAAATAGCAGTTGCTAATCTTGCAATTGGTACACGGTAAGGACTACATGAGACGTAATCAAGACCTATTTTAGTGAAGTAGGCAATACTTTTTGGATCTCCTCCATGTTCACCACATACTCCTAGTTTTATATCTTTTCTTGTTTGTCTTCCTTTATTTATTCCTAATTCCACTAGTTTACCTACTCCTTCTTCATCAATACTTTTAAATGGATCAGTAGTAAATATTTTTTTATCATAATAATCTTTTAGAAATTTAGTAGCATCATCTCTTGAAAAGCCATAAGTTAATTGGGTTAAGTCATTGGTACCAAAACTGAAGAATTCTATTTCTTCGGCTAATTTATCGGCAATGATTGCTGCTCTTGGAATTTCAATCATGGTTCCAATTCGATATTTTAAAGGACTATTTGCCTCTTTAGTAAGACGATCAGCTTCTTCTTTGATAATATTTTTAACATATTTTAATTCATTGATATCGCCTATTAATGGAATCATGATTTCAGGAGTTACAGTTATACCTTCTTTAGTTACTTCAATGGCAGCATTAATAACAGCTTTCGTTTGCATAATAGCAATTTCAGGATAGGTTACGGCAAGACGACAGCCACGATGACCCATCATAGGATTAAATTCTTGTAAAGAAGCTATTTTTGTTTTTAGTTCTTCAAAACTGATATTTAAACTTTCGGCTAATTTTTTTATTTCACTATCTTCTTTTGGAAGAAATTCATGTAATGGTGGATCTAGAAATCTAATGGTTACATCATAGCCATTCATAACTTCAAATAAGGCTTTAAAATCATATTCTTGATAAGGCAATATTTTTTCAAGAGCAGATTTTCTTGCTTCACTAGTAGGAGCTACAATCATCTTTCTGAAATTAAAGATTCTCTCAGGATCAAAAAACATGTGTTCAGTACGACATAAACCAATTCCTTTAGCTCCAAAGTCTCTGGCTGTTTTAGCATCTTTAGGATTATCAGCATTACATCTTACTTCTAGTTTACTAACTTGATCAGCCCAGTTCATAAATATTTCAAAATCGCCACTGATGGTAGCGGGAATAGTTTTAATTTCCTCGCCATATACATAACCAGTGGTACCATCAAGACTAATATTATCTTTTTCATGGTAAACGGTGCCATCACTAGTCGTTAAAGTTTTATTTTCCTCATCAATGATTAATTCTTCACATCCAGAAATACAGCAGGTTCCCATTCCTCTTGCTACTACAGCAGCATGTGATGTCATGCCCCCTCTTACGGTTATAATTCCTTTAGCAATATTCATTCCTTCGATATCTTCAGGAGAAGTTTCACGTCTTGCTAATATAATGTTTTCTATTCCCTCTTCTTTAGCCTTCATAACATCTTCAGCATTGAAATACAATTTACCAGTGGCAGCCCCCGGAGAAGCTGCTAAACCTTTAGCAATAGCTTTCGCTTTTTTTAGTGATGTCTCATCAAAGTTTGGATGAAGAAGTTGATTTAAATCTTCAGGATTAATACGGGTTAAAGCTTCTTCTTTACTAATCATTTCTTCTTTCACTAAATCAACAGCAATCTTTAAGGCTGCTTTTGTAGTTCTTTTACCATTTCTTGTTTGTAATATATATAATTTACCATCTTCAATAGTAAACTCCATATCTTGCATATCCTGATAATGTTTTTCTAAAATATGCGTTATTTTTACAAATTCATCATAACAGTTAGGCATGATCTCTTTTAAAGTTTCAATTGGTTGAGGAGTTCTAATCCCTGCTACAACATCCTCCCCTTGGGCATTCATTAAATATTCACCAAAGAGTTTTTTCTCACCGGTAGCAGGATTTCTTGTGAAGGCAACTCCAGTTCCTGATAAGTCATTTTTATTTCCATAGACCATTTGTTGAACGTTAACAGCAGTACCCCAGTTTGATGGAATGTTATTTAATCTTCGATAGGTGATAGCCCGGTTATTATTCCAACTTCTAAAGACAGCTTTAACAGCTTCTATTAATTGAGTCTTAGGATCGGTTGGAAAGTCTTCTTTGGCAAGACGTTTATACTCTTCTTTATATCTCGTAATAACTTCTTTTAAATCTTCAGCTGTTAATTCAGTATCTAACTTTTTATGTTTTTCTTTTTTGATTTCATCAAATAAATATTCAAAAGAACTTTTAGGAAAACCTTTAACAACATCAGCAAACATTTGGATTAGGCGCCGATAACTATCATAGACAAAACGTTCATTATTAGTTATTTTACTAAAACTTTCAGCTATTTCATCATTCATTCCTAAGTTAAGGATAGTATCCATCATCCCCGGCATTGATGCTCTGGCCCCACTTCTAACTGATACTAAAAGTGGATTTTCTTTATCTCCTAATTTGTGATTTGTCTTTTCTTCTAAAACAGTTACAGCTTTAAAAATTTCATCAATGATGTCTTGATCTAACTTCTCATCATCTTCATAATATTGTAAGCAGGCTTGTGTAGATATAGTAAAACCAAAAGGAACAGGTAAGCCTATTTTAGTCATTTCAGCTAAGTTGGCTCCTTTACCTCCTAACAAATTACGCATTGATTTATCACCTTCACTAAAGGTATATACATATTTCATTAAATCACTATCCTTTCATACGTTTTAAGTATAACAAATATTAGGCCTTTTTTCAAAGTAAAATTCTGGGAGTTACAAGCATAGTAAACTGATTAATCACGATAATATTGATAATAAATCCGGTGATAATAAGAGCTAGGAATTTTCCAATTAAAATGACATAACCCTGTTTATTATAATCAAGCTTAAGGACTAATGATAAAGCATGATATGTATAGTATGAGGTGATAATAAGACCAGCAATAAGACCTAAAAGACTATAAAGACCTATTAGGTATAGAAAAATATAGCTTATTAAAATAAAAATAGTATTGATGGTAATTGGAGTATAAAAAGAAGCTATAACTTGCTTGTAACTTATTTTTTCTTTTTGAAATTTACTGGCTAAAAAAGAAACCGTTAAAGTATAGATTAAATAATATAATATTATTAAGGAAAAGATAGTTAGAAAGACAAAAAAATAATTAAGGTCTAGACTATTTTCAGCTAAAGGATTAATAGAATCATAATAGATTATTTTTAGACTTTTAATACTAAAAAGAAAAACACTTAAAGCATTAATGATAATAGCAATAAAAGTAGTTAAAATATTGGGGTTAGCAATCGTTATTTTAATAGAATCAGATGGTTTTTTCAAGATAGTTACAAGTTTCATCATAAGAAATTCTCCTTCATTTTTTTATTATTATAACATATTTATATTATAACATATTTGTATTTTTCTAAACAAAAAAAGAAAACCTTTTTTAATTAGCTAGTACATTACATACTAAGTTACTAATTTCTGTTGGGTTTTCTATTGATAAACCTTCAATTAATCTAGCTTCTGCATATAAAATTTTACTATAATTTTCTAAGGTTTCATAATCTTTTTGATCATATAATTCTTTTAATTTAGTAGCAATCTTATGATCTTTATTGATTTCCATAATGGTAGTAGCTTTAATATCATTACCATTTGGCATAGCATTCATTACTTTTTGCATTTCAAGAGATACTTCACCTTTTGTTGTTAAACAAACAGGATGATTACTTAATTTATCAGTAAAGACAATTTCAGTAACATTATCTTTAAGTGGTGTTTGCATTTTACTAAACATATCTTTATATTCAGTATTTAATTTAGTTAAGGCTTCTTTATCTTGATCATCTTCTTTAATAGCATCAGCACTACTAACATTAACAAAAGTTTTTTCTTGATAATTATTCATAACTTTGAAAACAAATTCATCAATGTAATCAGTTAAATATAGAATGTCATAACCTTTAGCCTTAGCACTATCTACTTGTGGTAACATATCTATTTTATCAACAGTTTCACCTTGAGCATAATAAATCGTTTTATCATTTTCATTCATATTAGCCACATATTCACTTAAGGTAATTAACTTCTTCTCTTTACTTGAGTAAAATAATAGTAAGTCTTGAAGATTATCTTTAGCCATACCATAACTTTCATAGATTCCTACTTTTAATTGCATACCAAATGCTTTATAAAATTTTTCATAATCTTCTCGATCATCTTTAAGCATTTTTTCAAGTTCTTTTTTGATTTTTGATTCAATACTCTTAGCAATTAAATTAATTTGATAGTTTTCTTGAAGAGTTTCTCTTGAAATATTTAATGATATATCTTCACTATCGACAATACCTTTAACGAAACTAAAGTAATCTGGAAGAAGATCACTACATTTATCCATGATAAGAACACCTTTAGAATATAATTCTAAGCCTTTTTCATAGTCTTTAGAATAGTAATTATAAGGAGCATGAGATGGGATAAATAATAAGCTTTCATAAGAACAACGACCTTCTACTTTACTTTTAATAACTTTTAAAGGAGTTTCATAATCATAGAATTTATCAGTATAAAAACTATTATATTCTTCTTCTTTAACACTACTTTTACTCTTTTTCCAAATAGGAACCATACTATTTAAAGTTTTATCTACAACTTTAGTTTTACCATCTTCATCTTTAGTTTCTTCTTTTATTTTGATAGGATATGAAATATAATCAGAATATTTTTTAACTAAACGTTCAATAGTATAATCTTCTAAGTATTCACTATATTTATCATTTTCAGTATCCTCTTTTAAGTGTAGAATTACTTTGGTACCGGTTTTATCATAAGAATCTTCTTCAATAGTATAGCCATCGGCCCCATCACTTTCCCAACGGTAAGCGGTAGTGCTATCATATGCTTTACTAATTACTTCAACTTTATTACTAACCATAAAGCTTGAATAGAAACCAACACCAAACTGTCCAATTATAGCAATGTTTTTACTATCACTTAAGTTTTCTTTAAATAATTCTGAACCACTCTTAGCAATGGTACCTAAATTGTTTTCTAACTCTTCTTTAGTCATACCAATACCGTTATCAATAATAGTTAGAGTCCTTGCCTCTTTATCTTTTTCAAGTCTTATTTCTAAATCTTTCTTTTTAACTTTAATATTAGTATCTGTTAGTGATTTATAATATAACTTATCAAGAGCATCACTAGCATTTGATATTATTTCACGTAAAAATATTTCTTTATTGGTATAAATAGAATTAATCATCATATCCAATAATTTTTTTGATTCTGCCTTAAATTGTTTTTTCTTCATACAATCATTCCTTTCTTAACATAAGGTAAGCGTATCACTCTTTTTAGCAATTGTCAAGATTGAGTGCTAAAAATATTTGCTTATATTTAATATTTAATTGCATATGGTTTAGTAAGGTGGTGGATAGAATGAATTATTTAAAAAAGATGGGAAAATATTTTTTAAGTAGTTTAATTAGTATTTTAATTCTTAGCTTTTTACTTTCTTTTCTTTATTATTTTAATGTTATTTCTTCTAATATTTATAATATTTTTAAAATGATAATTATAATTGGACCATTATTTATTAATAGTTTACTTTTAGGAAAGGATTCTTCTAAATATGGATTAATGGAAGGAATTAAACTAGGAGCTTTATTTTTAGTGCTGATATTAGTTTTACAGGCTATTACAAAGACAAGTGTTAATATTAAAAGTTTTATTTATTATGTTATTATTTTATTAACAACAGGACTTGGGGCTGTTATTGGAATTAATAATCAAGAAAAGAAAAAATAAAAACTAGACAAAAGTCTAAATTATAAAATGATGAAGAAATTATCTAAATACTAAAATTTTAGATGCTTATGATTTAGAATTTTTAGATTTACCAAATGAAATTAATGAATCATTTAAGATATCGGTTAAATTTTTATATAAAACAAAAACTTACGGACTTAGAAGTTCGTAAGTTAATTTCTAATGGGGCGGTATAAGGGAATCGAACCCTTGCATACTGGTGCCACAAACCAGCGTGTTAACCACTTCACCAATACCGCCATTTCAAATACATATATATTATATATGATTATTCTTGGTTTGGCAAGAGTTTCATAAAAAAAAGATAGCTTAGGCTATCTTAAACAGCTACTTCCATATAAATATTTTTCATAATGTGATCCATTAGTGTTAATTTATTACTCATAAGTTCATTTTTTATCATTTCAAAATTGCTTTTAACAGTATTAATTAATTCTTGGATTCTAGGAAGTAATTTGGTTTTTTTACTTAACTCATTAATAATAGTTTCTAAGTTAAGTAATTTGGTATATTTACCAAAATTTTCATTTTTAATAAATGTATTATACAAATTATTAAATGATACTAAATCTATGTTGTTAAATCTTTTATCTTCTAGTAGTTTTAAAGTTGTTGATAAATTATTATGTTTAATGGCAATATCTAAGATAGTATCACCATCATTATTGCGAAGATTTGGACTAAACTTTTTATTTCTTTTTAACTTTTTAATAATGTTAGCAATATAAACATAATCTTTTTTAGTAAGAATATGCATAATAGTATTACCTTCACTATTTTGATGATTAATATCATAATCAGGATCATTTATATAGTCTAGAACCATATCATATTGTTTTAATTTAGCTAATTTCATTAAAACTGTATTATCTTCTTTATCTTTAGTATTAATAGATACTATTTTCTTTTTTAATAGTTTACCAACGAGTTCCATATGTCCTTCTTTAATCAATTCATAAATCAGGGATGGATCTTCTTCACAAGCTTTAGTAGCCTGTATTTCATCGTAAAACATTTCATACACCTCTTTTTTACGTGAGGTCTTTATTATACCATACACGAGTTATTTTGTCAAATTGACCTATTGATAGTATGGCTTTTTTGCTTGTTTTTATACTTAGTTTTTAGTAACAATCATAATCGATAGTAGCCCTTTGAAAATCTTTATGTTCAATATCTTTATTTGATATTAAAACAGATAAGATACCCATATCCCCAATATGAAATTTAGAAGGATCAAGCCATGAATCTAATTTAAATAAACATTCATCTTTATTTTCTTTTATATTACTTCTTGGATCATATTGGACAAAATCAGCGTATCCTCCGATTGTTATAGATGGATTATTAAGACTATTAATAACTTTATCATACCATGCAAAATCTTGAAAGTATTTATCTAAATCAGCATAACTTGATAGATTAGTGGCAAATTCTTTATTTACAATTGGTGTAAAGGTTTTTATAAAACGATAATCGTTAAGAGGCATATAACATACGTCTTTAGTTAATTTTATTTTATATGCAGTGTTAACAATATAATTACTTAAATCAATTTGTGGTAAGGTGGTTTGGTAGTCTAAACCTTCTTGAAAATATTTGATAACATATTCAATAGGATATTTAACATCTTTATCGGTAAATATTTCTAAAATACCATTTTTAGGATAACCCGGCAAATCAATATTTTTCAAGTTAACTTGTAGAAGTAATGCTAGGTTGTTACCCTCTTTATCTTTAGGATATGGCTCACCAATTGGCAAATAAGGAAGGCCCCCTATTTTGTCATCTAATATGGTTGGAGAGTCTACTACCAAATCAATTTTGTAACAATCTTTTTTAGTTTTTTCTTTAAATAAGTCTATAACTTTTGAAAATTTTTCAGTCATTTTATTTATTCTCCTTTATATTACATTTGCATACCAAGATCTTCTTCCTGTTCCATTTCTTGAATATTTTCTTGTTCAAGTTCTTGGCTTTTATTAATTAAATCATCAAAAGAAAGAGTATTTTTTCTATTTAGATTCATCTTTCGTTCACGTTCTAAAAATTGTTTTCTTCGCAGTTCCCTTCTTTCAGCTTCTAATTTTTCTTTTTCTTGTTTTAGTTTGTTTTCTTGTTCAATAGCAATATTTTGTTTTTGCTGTTTTTCTTGTTCTTGCTTTAATCTTTCCTGACGTTTTGCTTCTTCAGCTTTTCTTGCAGCCTGTTTTTGTCGTTCATATTCTCTTTCGCGATTTAATTTTTCAGCCATTTTTATTTTTTCTTCTTCTTTTGAGGGAGGTTTTACACAGTCTTTTGGTTTACTAGTAGTAACGACTTTGGAAAATGGGAGAGGAAAGGGATTTAATTCTTTATTAATTTCCGCTTCTTTTTTATTGTTGTCTGCTCTTTCTTCAACTTTTTTTCTAATATCTGGATTTATATATGGGTGTTGTACTGGAGTTGGATTTTGTTCCTGTTGCTGAGTAAAAGATGATTCATCTCTTGTTGGTGATTTAGTAGGTTTTGGTGCTTTTGCTACCATAGAATCATATTCTCTTAATACTTCCATTTTCATACTATTATATGTTTTTAAATCTAACTCACCATCATAATATAATTGTTCTAACTCTTTATTTATTGCCCCTTGTTCTCTTCTTAAAGTTGCAGTATCTTTTGAAACTGATCTAGGAACTTGTAATTCATTATCATAAACAAATCCTGCATTTGATGTTATATGAATTCCTAATAATCTTTCAACTTGGGCAATTTTATTTTTATGTTCAGTTTCTCGTTCATTTTGCACAATCCATTCATACGTTTTTTTAGAACTATTTTTGGTTGTTATACTAGCACTAATTGTATCTCGTTGACTGGTTAATTTTGCTAATTGTTCTTGGTAATTTGGAATAGGAGATTTCTGATTTTTAATCATTAAATCTTCAATTTGTTTTCCTATAACCCCATATTGTTGTCTTAATTGTTCTAATTGCTTATTTATATCAGTTAATCTCTCTTGTGGCGTCTTTTTCATTTTAGCCTTTTCCTCCAATTTTTTATTAACACTCTCCATTCTTTCTTGAGCAAATTTCATTAATTCTTGAAATTCTTGGCTAGAAATACTTTTTAATGCTGCAAAAACACGATCTTCACCAACTAATTTATGATCTGATGTTATATCCTTTTTAGAAAGTAAAAAGTATTGTCTTTTTTCGCCATGTTGAAAATTATTTGCATCCCAAGTAACATCACTGTAATAACACTTACCATCTATATTAACTTTTAATATTGAATGATTACCCACATGCATCTTTTTTTTACCATCCCACGATGGCATTATTTTTTTAGGATCTTCCGTAATACAACTCACGTCAAAAGATGGTATTCCACATAATTTTAATAGCATTTGCATTGATTTAGAATATCCCTCACATATACAACTTCTATAAACTAAACCGTTGACTGTTCCATTTGTTCCACCTAATTGACCAATACTTTTACCTTGCTCTTTATGTATATGATCACTATCAAGTGATTCATAATCATATCTTACATTTTCACACATCCATTGATATAAAATGGCATATTTTTGTATAGTAGTATCTGTTGGCCTAATATATTGAGAAACAATTTCTTGTGTTTTTTTTACTGCTTCTTCAAGTTCTTTTGTTTCATATTTAAGTTCATCACCATATATTCCTAATCCTACTGATTCACACCAATTAAAATTTTGGGGATTGGATATTCCAATTTGATTCATAGTAGGCATATATAAAACATCTAAATTACAATGAGTACCATTTTGTGATAACTTAGATACAATCTCACATAATTCATCTTCTTTTAAATATGTAGAATTATCATAAAATGTTAATTGCTCCAAACTATCAATTTTATCAAGCCCTACAACTCTATGCAAACTGTGATTAGATACTAATTCTAAATGTTTAAGATTTTTCATTTTACTAACATCTAAGAATTGTAATTGTTCTTGACCTTTTATTGTTAAGTTTTCAAGGTTAGGATACTTATCTATAATATGTTTGAATTGTACTCCATCTAGTTCAGCAATTCCATCAATTGTTAAGGAAGTTATATTTGGAAATAAATCAATATATTTTATTGATTCTTTATCAATGGTTATTTCCCTAACTAATTTAAATTCTTCTTCTAAAAAAGTATCTCTTCTTCTATGAACACTTAAAGACTTAACCTCATCTGGTTCTGGTATATTATTTTGTCTTCTATAAGCATCAATAGAATCTCTTATTATTCCCCCTAAATTAAATGGCAATGTTACCATATATAATCTTAACCTCCTATACTTATTTTGGCTAGGATGTAACCAAGTCCGACTGCTAGGGTGATCATTGTTGTTAGTAATAAAGCTAGAAGACTTGAATTAGCAAAGCCATTATTTATATTAGGTATTTTAGGGATTGGTGGCTTTTTTAGCTGATAAGCATAACCTTTGGTCTCACCCATGCTTCTTCCTTTTCCTTTACTATTTTGAAAACTTTCAAGACGGGATGAAATGGTAGCTTTTTTGGTTTGATCAGTAGTTGTTTGGTATTCTGTCATTTGCGTAATTACATTCACAAATTCGCCTTGTTTTTGACAGCCGAGATTAGCAGCAGTAATTATTGATTGTTTCGTGTTATTAATAAGAGATTTTTGATTGACAAAAACTTGATTAGTTTCAAGAAGAGCTTTCTTTTTTCGAAGAGTTTGGGCTTTTTTAGCAGACACAGATAGTCTATCGTTAGCAATAATTCCAGAGATATCAGTAGCAATATTTTTATTTTTTAAACTAGCATTATTACTACATTCTTGAGTAAAGCTATTTAAGCCATTGCCAAGAGCCATGATAATTTCATCACTATTGGCTTCAGGATCAAGTTTAGAACATATTTTGGTAATTATTTGATTTACTAAATGAGTTGCAAAACAAAGAGCTTTTCTCCCAGTTTTTTGAAAAAGAGTTTGAAGTTTTGAATTGTTTTCGCGAGCTTTTTTGGGATTATAGTCTTTGATAAGATTACTTTTGATTAATTCAACAAGGCCTTCTACTTTTTTCATTCCTTTACCGTTTTTAGTTATAATTTGTAACCCTTTTATTTCACTAGCTACTTTCCAAAAGGCATCATTTGCATTAGTTAAATCTATTTCTAGGGGTAGTCCCATATCACGCGATTTTTCACAAATTATTTGACTAGCAATTAGGCTATTTTCTATGAAAAGTTTCTTTTTGTCATCGCTATCCATAGTATCTTTTAAATTCATAAATAAATCAGGCGAGGCAATAATATCAAAAATACCGCTATCTATAGCTTGTGAGATAGCATGAGCATATTTAATAGGATAGTTTGGATCATTATGACCTGTTAATGTGGTTAGGCCATCTTTAATTGTTTGTTGATTTAAAATCATGTAATCAACTTGTTCACGCATCTTTCCTAGGTATGATTCTTTTAAGGGATCATACCCTGTTTCAAAACCTTTTAGTATAGTCATATCTTGATTATTGTTGGCTAAATTAGTAATTGAATTAAGATAAGTATCAACCTCACTAGAAAGTAGTTTATGGTCTTCATCAGGAAGGATTAAATCAGGATTTGGAAGAGGCTCACAAAATCCTAGACTAATAAGACCATTTCTTTTTGCTTGTTCAACAATAGCAACAGGACTATATCCGTTAAGATATGTATGGATATGATAATTAAAACTTTGATCCATAATCTTCCCACCTTTAATTATTATTTTTTAGAATGTATAAAGTCTTCTATTTTAAACATTTCTATGTTTTTTAGTTCCATATTAGGATAGTCTATTTGAATATTATTATTTTGGATGGTTAATTCTTTAGTAGTTTCACTTTCTATTTTTTGACTGAATTTAAGAATAGCTGAACCATATTTTTTAATTAGATCATCATAATAGCGAGTAGCAATGATAAAACGAATATTTTTTGATGATTCTAACATGGTATCTAGACCAAAAATTTTATCTAAAATATCAATATTATCAAGAATAAAATTAAATTTTGAGGTTATATTTGAACTTGTTAAAACCCTAAATAGTTCTTTAATAAACATGCTTGCAATATTATTTTTAGTAGATGTTTCTTTATTAGTTATTATAAAAATAGCTGTTTTCTTTGTTAAAATATCATTATAGCTAAAAGTTGTTTTATTTAAAAGACTGCTTAAACTGTCAAGGCTAACATAAAGTCTTAACTTTTGTTTAAAAACAGATAAAATACCACCTTTAGTAACAGCGGGGGCATTTGTCACAAATGAGGCATATTTAACGGATGCACTATTTTGATCTTTTAAGGCAAAATATTTTTTGATGAGAGTGGTATCATCTAGTTTCTCTTCACCAGTAGTAGTCATCAAATTGATACTGTTAAGATTAACTTCATCTTCTTTGGCATCTTCAAAAAGACCTAGGACAACTCCTTGATAATAATTAGTGGCCATTTCTTGCCAGAAAGGATCTACTTTTTCACCTTCATAAAACATTATTTCAGCTTGATCATGTAAATATTTTATAGCTTCACGCTCATTACCTTTTTTGTATAGATTATAAGAGTATTCTAAAGGATTCCAGCCCTCACTTTTAGTTAAATCTTTTAAATTTAAAATTATAGTATTATAATCTTCTTTTTTTAGTTCATTATAATAGTTGTTAAGATATTCTAAATTGGCATCTAGAACGATAAAACTTTCTTTATTATTAATCATCTTTGTAACCATAGGAAAGATGATATTAGTAGTTTTTCCAGTATTAGTACTGCCTGATATAATTAAATTTTTTCCCATATTTTTTCTCCTTAATACTTTATTGGTTAAATAGATATTACTATTCATTTTTATATTACTTTTTCATGTTTTAGATTGACTCTTTTCGGCAAGTGATTATAATGATTTTCTTTTAAGAGAAAATATGATTCTACTCTTAGACATTTGGCTATATTTTCAAGAGTATCAATCGATATATTACCATTATAATTTTCGATGTCACTAATATATCTTGGACTTAAATCGGTTAATTCGGCAAGTTTTTCTTGAGTATAGCCTATTTTAAAACGATAATATCTAACGTTGTCTCCTAAAGCTTTACGTATGTTTGAATTTTTCATATCATATCACCAATTTTAGTTTAGCTTTTTTAAGACAAATTAAACACGAGGTGGTATCGCTGAAAATAGAAGAAATAACTTTTTAAATATAAAAAAAGAGTATTACTACTCTTAATTATTTGGTAATTACTTTTTTACCACCCATATATGGAACTAATACTTCAGGAATAGTGATGCTACCATCTTCATTGTAGTTATTTTCAATAACAGCAATTAAGCCACGAGGAGAAGCAACAACAGTATTATTTAAGGTATTAACATAATAAGTACCATTTTCGCCTTTAGCTCTTATTCCTAAACGTCTTGCTTGGGCATCACCTAGGGTTGAACAGCTACCAACTTCAAAGTATTTTTGTTGTCTTGGACTCCATGCTTCAACATCACATGATTTAACTTTCAAATCAGCAAGATCACCACTACAGCACTCTAATTGTCTAACAGGAACGTTCATGTTTCTAAAGACTTCAACCGTGTATTTCCACATTTTATTGTACCAGTCCATGGCTTCTTCGGCTTTACAAATAACGATCATTTCTTCTTTTTCAAATTGATGAACACGGTAAAGACCACGTTCTTCTAGACCATGAGATCCTCCTTCTTTACGGAAACATGGTGAGTATGATGTTAGAGTAATTGGAAGGTTTTCTTCTTTGATGATTTGATCTTTATAACGACCAATCATAGAATGTTCACTTGTACCAATTAAATATAAGTCCTCCCCTTCTATTTTATACATCATAGCTTCCATTTCAGGGAAACTCATAACACCTGTGACAACATTACTTCTAATCATGAATGGTGGAATACAGTAAGTGAATCCTTTAGCAATCATGTAGTCTCTAGCATATGCAATCATAGCTTCATGAAGTCTTGCTATATCGCCTGTTAAGTAATAGAAACCTTCCCCAGAAGTTCTTCCGGCAGCTTCTTTATCCATACCATTTAAATTCATGATAATATCAGCATGATATGGAATTTCATAATCAGGAACCTTTGGAGTTCCAAATCGTTCTACTTCAACATTTTCACTATCATCTTTACCAATTGGAACAGATTTATCCATAATGTTTGGAATAACCATCATATCTTCTTTTAATTTAGCACTTAAAGTCTTTTCTTCTTCTTCAATTTTTACTAATTCATCATTGATAGTTTTTACTTCATCTTTCTTTTTATTAGCTTCATCAATTTTCTTATCACGCATTAAATTACCAATTTCACTACTTATATCATTACGACTTTGTCTTAGTGTATCTCCTTGTTGTTTTAAAGCTCTAATTTTAACATCAAGATCAATTACTTCATCGACAAGAGGTAATTTTTCATCTTGAAATTTCTTTTTAATGTTTTCTTTTACAATTTCTTTGTTTTCTCTTACAAATTTTATATCTAACATAGTTCCTCCTTCTAGTCGATACAATAAAAAAAGAATGGCTTTTAAGGAGTATTATAAATAATACGGTGCCATCCTTATTTACTTAATTTAGATAACGGTAAGACCGGATATAAATCATCTAAAGAGGAGATAGTTAAGTCTTTATCTTAGTTTCCACCAACCACTAAGTCTCTTGAATAAAGATGGTTAACATTGTCTCTTGTCATCGACTTAATTTATATTATAATGAGTATTAAAACTTTTTGCAAGGGTTATTTAATAATATTATGAATAATTCCTTTTTTATTTAATGTTTCTTTAATAATACTAGGTCTAAGATCCATATTTACTAAATCTTTTAGATTATACCATTTATCAGTAACGGTAGTTTTATCTAATACTTTTACTTCATCTTTACTATTTAGAGTTTCATCAAAGATTTTATAGATAAATAATAATTCATGAATGTTGGTTTCTTGATAGGTAAAAAAATTTTCGACAACATTTATTAATTCTAATTGGGACTCATTAAGTGTTAAGCCTAGTTCTTCTTTAACTTCTCTTATTAAGGCTTCTTTAGTAGTTTCATTATATTTAACTCTTCCTCCTACTAGGGAATAATAAGCATCCTCTTCACTCTTTTGTAAAAATATTTTATCATTATTTAAGAAAACACCGGCGACACGGTAGTTAAACCGGTAATTATTTTCGTTATCTTTTATTATTATATCTTTATCTATCATAGATTATATTCTCCTTTTTATTTTTACTTTTTGTTTATATAGATTATTAATGAAATTTAGATTATCTTTTAAATTACCACTGATGTAGTAATAATTAGGACTATTATTAATATAATTAATTATGTCCATTCTTTTATTATAGGTTTGTTCGGTATCAAAAGATGGAATATAGGCAATGGGATGGCCCAAGTTATCAATGAAGGTTGCGGCATGACCTCTTATGTGACTGGTCAGATTTTGATATAAAAGAAAGTTATTGCGCCATGTATCGCCCTTTTTTATGGTAATTTTATCAAGGCGGTTATCAGTATGAATAGTGATAATGTTTTTGATTTCTTTTTTGGTAGTAGTTTCTTTTAGGCCGATTTCTTTGGCTAAGACATTTACTTTTTCACTCCAGCCTTCTTCGTTTTGAAATAAATGATTTAATGAAGGCATATTTTCTTTAACACTATCACGTCTTAGATTGATAAATTTAGTTCCTCCAAAAGCTTTTAAGGTGTTACTTTCAAGACCAATTAGGGTTAAGTCATTACTGATTAGGGAAAAATTATCATTTTGACAGAGGTTTAGGGCGAGACTTGTTTTACCACTTCCGGCTTCACCAATTAAGAGAGTGGCGGAATCATCTTTTTCAACGCAGGCAGAGTGACATGAGGCAAGGCCTTGTTCCCCAAACTGTTTTTCTAAGAAGTGGTAGCCCATATATAATATAATTTGTTCGGATAATTTTTCGAAGGGATAATTGATATAAATAGTATTAGCATCTACTAGTAAGACTTTTTTGGTGGTTTTGTTTTGATAGTAAATAGTATGTGTAATATCTTTATTATCACTTATAACTTTCGCATCAAAGAATTCTAATTTATCTTTAGTGTTAAGGTAATAATCTTTTAGGGGAATATCACTGATATAACGAACAGTGGCCCCATTTTTTTCAAGACAAAAACTTTCCATTAGTAAAGATTCCTTTCTTTTAGGATATCTTTAAATTTATTTTCTGAAAATTCTTCAGCGATTATTTTTTCGCATTGATCTTTATAGGTTAAATCGTTAATGCTTAAGTAGAATAGATAGGGACTAGTAATTGATCCCCTATTTCTTGTTAGGGAGTATAATGTACATTTAATTCCTAGTTCTTTAGTAATCCGTAAAGTAGCATTATCGCCTAAGAAATTAAGAACACGGCCGGTATGATAGTGAGGATTTTTACCACATTTCGCTTCTACTGAGTGTTCTCTAAAAGATGAGATTAAGCCACGATAATCATTACCTCTTCCGACAAGGCCTTCTTCACCACATTCAATACAGCTACCTAAGACTAAGGAATAGTTTCGATAGGAATTATCAGGCATACGATTAATTTCTACTTTGACACTATAGTTATTAGGGTTATCAATGGTGGTAATTAATTTGGCTAATCTTTGTTCATGGTGTTTAACAATTTGATCATATTCTTCTTCGGTTTGATAAAGATCTTTATAAACAGGCATGCAGATGGTAGCAGTTATTTGTTTATTTATTCTGGTAACCATTACTTTAATATCTTGACCAACATCATGATATTTAGGAACAGCATATCCTTTATCATTAAAGGTGTAAAAGGATTGTTCTAAGGTTAGGGCAAGATTTTCACAGTAAGTTTTAACTCCATGATTGACACATAAAGCAGTATCAGCGGCAAAGATGGTTTTAGAATCTGAAACATCGTTAATATCACGGGGTGTATACCAATATTCTCTTTTTGAATACTGAGTGCAATTGATGTTAATATCTAAATCTTCATCTTTTATTCTAGGAATAACGGTTTTTAAATAGTCTCTAATAACGGGGACAAATAAGGCTTCTAAATCAATTTTTTCACCATTCATGGTACTAGAAACGCGACCATTTAGGTCTACTCTTATTTTATGATGTCTTACTATTTTTGAGTTTTCTAATAAAAATAAGCCCCCACCAATATATAATTTATCAAGGTTATGATGAAGGATGCAGCCAAAGTTGTTGAGGCAATATAGCGAGTAGATGCGTGAGAGTTCTTCGGCTAGTTTATCGGCTAAAGTATCGGGGTGTCCTACTCCTTTTCTTTCTACTATTTCAATACTTCTTTTCTCAGGATCTTGATAATCCTCATTAATTTTAATTTTCATTTTCTTCTCCTAATTTTAAACAACTTTTAATAATTATTTCTTCCCACTTTTTATTATTTTCTAAATTGACCCTATCCCAAAAGCTAACACTTCGAATAAGAAAATATTCTTTTAAGTTAATTAAAAATTCTTCATCAAGAGCACTAATATTATTAGCAAAATAGGTTAACTTTTCAAGCCACTTTTCTTCAATTAAAAAGTAATCAGTAGCTTTAAAGCCATGTTTAGTTAAGTATTTTTGATACAAAGAATCAAAATAAGAGCGATAAGGCCATACTTTATTTGGTAAAACAAAAGGTGTATAATTAATTGGTTTTTTAGGTAGATGAGTTGGATATAGATTATAAGTATCTATAAAGCCTTTAACAACATTATCAAAAATAGATAGCATTTTATGGTAAGATGGATTATGTTTTTTATAACCTAGAAATACTTCTCGTATATTAAAGTTGTTAGAAATAGCACTTATTACTAAAAAGATATCAATTCCATATTTTAGAATGTCATCAGTTGGGGTAATCGTTAAGAGTTTAGTGATATAATCTTTAGTAAAACCATAATCACCACCGAGTGGTTGTCTTATAAACTTACCATATATTTTATATAGCATTAAAGTGACAAAGTGATTGGTGGTATTTCCTTCTTCTTTTTCTCTTATGTATAAAGGATAGGTAAAATCGGCCCCCGTTGTTAAGGCTTTTAAAATCCTAATAAGCCAAGAAGCATGAAAACTTTTAGTATCAGTATCAATAGTAATTGCATAATCAATATCTTCTTGGTGACAGAATTTTAGAAAATTATAAATATTTTCGCCCTTTCCTTTTTTAGAAGTTAATATACTTATTTTTTGATTAGTCGTATTAGTAGTTTTAAAGATATAATTAGTCTTATCAGGACTATTATTATCACAGTTAACAATAAAGCACTTATAACTTGTATTAATAAGATTTAGAGCTTTATCGATTTTCTTCGTAATTTTCTTAATATTTTTATGTTCATTATAACTAGGTAAACATATGGCTATTTTTTTCAACGGTTAATACCTTATATACTTATAGTATATCCTTTCTTAATTTATGATTTCATTTTTTCTCCTTTCAACATATTATGATACGGTTATTCAAAATATTAAGCAAATACTTATTATTTATGTAATCTATAAATGAGAATTATAGCAAAAAAGAATAACTTAAGAGGATAAATTATTCTTATTTGTTTCATTTAAGAGATATTTTACAAATTCAAGAGAGGCTTTATTGATGTATTTGGGATTATAAGCCATACTAAATTCAACTTTGGGAAGATCAAGGTTAACTGGTATTTCATAAAATGTTTTATTTTCTAATTCTTCTTTAATACTTTCTTTTAAAGTCCAACCAATCCCGGTGCCGTTTTTAGCTAGAGCAATAGTCATTTCAGTGGTGTATAAGTAGATGTTGGATGATAGAGTTAGATTGTGATTTTTAAAAACTTTATCTAGGGAAATACTAGTAGAATAACCTTTAAGAGGTAATAGTAAGGGATATGATAAAAGATTTTTAGCATCTTTTGAATCTTTTAGGGCATCATAATATTTTTTAACTCCAAAAAAACAACTATCGCAAGTTATTAATTTGTTTTCGGTGTAATAGTTTGAATCTTGATAGATAGGAGAATGAAGAATTAAAATATCAAGGGCATTAGTTTCAAACATTTCTTTTAATTCGTTTTTGGTGGAACTATAAATAATAATTTTAGTTTTTTGGTTATGATGTGAAAATTCTTTAACGTATTTGGGAAGTAAAAAGGTGCTGACATTGGAGTGAATGCCAATTTTGATGGTTCCCATTAATTCATTTTCTTTATCATTAAGTGTGGTATAACCAAGAAGAAGGCTACGAAAAGCATTTTCTACATGAAATTTTAAGTGTTGGCCTTGTTCGGTTAGTCGTACACCTTTATTCATGCGTACAAATAATTTGGTACCTAACTCTTCTTCTAGTTTTTTTATGGTGTAACTAACGGCTGGTTGGGAGATAAAGAGTTTATCACTTGCCTTTTTGAAGCTACCATAAATGGTAACGGCTAGGAAGACTTTATAAGTATTTAAGTCAATGTTATTATTTATAAGGTCCATAATACACCTCCTAAATATTACTATTATACAACTAAAAAATTGGTTGTACAACCAATTTACGAATAATCGAACTATTATTTTGTTTCAATAATCAGTTTTATGGCGGTTCGTTCCTCGCCTTCAATGGAAATATCAGTGAAAGCAGGAATGCAGACAATGTTCTTACCAGCGGGAGCTAGGAATCCTCGGGCAATAGCAATAGCTTTAATCGCTTGGTTTAAAGCCCCAGCACCTACAGCTTGAATTTCAACGGTACCATTAGCTCTAAAGACATTGGCAAGAGCTCCTGCTACTGAATTTGGGTTTGATTTTGATGAAACTTTTAGTGTTTCCATAATTTTTATCATCCTTTCTTTGTTCTAACTAATTATATGATGTATTTTTTAATAAAGAACAAAAAAAAGAGTAAAAATACTCTTAGAATAAACTTTCAATAACTTCTTCTTGTTTAATAGGCTCTTTTGGTAATTCAGGAGCTTTAGGTTCTTCTACTTTTATTTCTTCTTTTGTAGGAATAGGTGCTGCTGGTGCTTCTTGTTTTTCTACTTGTTTGTTACTATCTTCATTAACAACAGTGTTAATGATAGGAACACTTTGGGTATTTTCTAATGGATTAGCACCACCATAAATTTGCCGATGTGGTTCATTATTAACACTTATGGTTGGAATTACAGGATTTGCCCCACCATAAATTGGTTTAGCTTCTTCTTGTGGAGTTTCCTTCTTCTCTTCTATTACTGGTTGTTCAACAGTAGGAGTTATTTTAACTTCAGGAGTTACATTTTGAACTTCAACGGCTGGAGCTTGTAAGTTAGCCGCTTCTATTGGTTTTACTTCTTCTTGAGAAGGAATTGGTTCAAGGGGAACAACGGTAACAGGAGCACTTGCAGCAATAGGATCAGCTGGAGTGTTTATAACTTCTTCTACTTTAGGTTCTACTACTGGGGCTTGTGCTTGCTCAGGAACGGTTCCATTTATAAGACTTTCATTAACAGCAACGGGTGCTACCTTTGGTTCTTCAACGACCGGTGGTACTTCATTATTTACTACAGGTTCTGTTGTTTGAACAGGTGCAGGTTCTGTTGGAACTGTTGGACTTACAACACTTTCTGGTTCATTTTTTATATCTTTATCTATGGCTTTTTCTTTACCTTTACTTCCTGTAGCAATAAATATTATTAATGCAATTAAAAGAAGTAATACGCCTCCTGTAATTAACATACCCGGAATTGTGGTAAAAAAGCTTAAATCAAAATTTGCTAATATCATAATTAACTTCCATCTCCCTTATCTTATATATTAAATGATATCAAAAAAAAAAGTAAAAAGCAAACTTTTTTTCTTAGCATACAGAAATAATGTCAAGTGACTTTTGGTAGGATTTGAAATAGCCTTCTTTAGGAATTGATGTAAAGGTTAATAACTCTTTGGTGATAGGATGATAAAATGATAATTTATAAGCATATAATGCGAGAGGATACTTCCCTTTTTGACCATACTTCTTATCACCTAAAAGGGGATGATGTCTAGTGGCAAATTGAACTCTTATTTGGTGATGACGACCGGTTTTTAAATTTATTTTGACAAGGGTACTATCTTGATTAGTAGCAAGGGTTTCATAACTTAATATGGCTTCTTTTCCATCTTTTTGGTTAGTTACATAACTTTTATAATCAATCCGTTTTAAATAATCTTTAAAGGTAGCAGAAGAAGTTAGGTTTCCTTTAACAACGGCTAAATATTCTTTATAGAATTTATGATCTTGAATATTTTGACTTAATCTTTTAGCAGCTTTACTTGTCTTAGCAAAAACCATAATGCCTCCGACTTCTTTATCAAGACGATGAACAAGGCCTAAATATACATTTCCTTCTTTGTGATATTTTTCTTTTAAATACTTTTTTAAAAGAGTTAACATATCAGGCGTAGTTGACCCATCACCTTGTGATAAAACGTTCACTTTTTTTAAGGCTACTAGAACATGATTATCTTCATAAATAATATCAATCATCATTTTCCCATCTTCCATATATACCACATGGTAAAACAAAATTATTATTTTTTATTGGTATTCCCAATTCACCACTGGTAACTTTTCCATGATATTTTTTTGATACGGTTGTAGTTAAAACATTATTTAAAATGATGTTTGATAGTGACGTTGTATAGCAGTTAATAATAAAGAAAAGGGGATTATCACTTAAAATATCAACACAAAGATTAATAAGTGGGGCAAGATCTTTTTCGATTTCCCATATTTCTTTATTGGCTCCCCTACCATAACTTGGGGGATCCATAATAATAGCATCATATTTATGACCACGACGGATTTCTCGTTTAACAAATTTAACTACATCATCTACAATATAACGAATAGGTTTATCACTTAAATCACTACTTTTAACATTTTCTTTACAAACATTTATCATTCCTTTTGAAGCGTCAACATGAGTAAGATGTGCCCCACTTTTTAGACAACTAACTGATGCACAGCCGGTGTAACCAAAAAGATTTAGAACTTTAATTTCACGTTTGGCATTCTTTATTTTAGTCATCATAAAGTCCCAGTTAACAGCTTGTTCTGGGAAAATACCGGTATGTTTAAAACCCATTTGTTTAACATTAAAGGTTAAATCACGATAATTAATGGTCCAAGTTTCAGGAACTTTAGTAAGGTTTTCCCAGTAACCACCACCTTTGTTAGAACGATGATAGATGGCATTAATTTTACCACGATATTTTTCTTTTAAATTGCCATTGTCCCAAATAATACTAGGATCAGGACGAAGAAGAACATATTTACCATAGCGTTCTAGTTTTTCCCCATTTGAAGCATCTATTAATTCATAATCTTTCCAGTTGGAAGCTAATAACATATTTACACCTTCTTTATTTCTAATGAAGTTAAAACTTCTAAATAGATGATAGCATATTGTGTATTTAATTACAATTAATTTATCTAAGTTAACATCTTTATTTTAAAGTCATATCTTATATTAGGTGATGATCATGACTATTAATTATCAAGGAATTAATCTTTATTACGAAAAATATGGGGCAAGTAAAAAACGGGTTGTTATCTTGCCCGGTTGGGGTGAGACAAGGACCACTTTTAAGGAAATTATTAATATTTTAAAGGTTGATTATACTGTTTATATTATGGATTATCCGGGATTTCTTAATACTAAGTTTCCTAATTATGATTTAACAATATACGATTATGCACTTTTAATTAAAGCTTTTTTAGAAGAGGAAAAAATAGATAATCCATATATTATAGCCCACTCTTTTGGAGGCAGAATTGCCATTATTTTAGCTAGTAAATATAAGGTAAAAATTAGGAAATTGGTATTAATTGATAGTGCGGGAATTAAACCAAAGATGACTTTAAAAAGATGGTTACGCTTGAAGATTTATCATTCCTTACAAAATTTTGCTAACTTCTTACCAGAAAAAGCATCTAATAGTTTCAAAAGTTATTTATTTAAGAAGTTTTCTTCGAGTGATTATCTGGCTTTAGATTTAAAAATGCAAACTACTTTTAAGAATATTGTCAATGAAGATTTAACTAAATATCTGTCTTTAATTAAGATTCCTACTTTATTACTTTGGGGGGCAAATGATATTGATACACCATTAAAAGATGGAAAAATTATGCATAAAAAAATAACAAATAGTGAGCTTGTTATCTTTCCAAACTGTACTCATTATTGTTATTTAGAAAATACTTATGTCATTATAAGAATTATTTTATATTTTTTTGATGATTAGAAACGGCCACCGCCACCGCCACCACCGAAGCTACCACCGCCACCAATGGAACCACCACCAAAGCCACTACCACTTGAGGATTGACTTGAGGCAATCGTTGATCTTGATGATGCAACAGCAGTATGAATACCACTATCAATACTTCGATAAATACTAGAATTAATGTAGCTGTTAACATAGAAATAATCATAGTAATTATTATAGAAAGTCGGATTATTTTCTTTAAAATCATTAATTTTAATCTTCATTTGTTTAGATAGTTTATCAGCGCAATTTAACACGGTAGCATAAACTAAATACTTATCCCATAATGGAACTTCAGGCAATTCTTTTTCATTAAATCTACTAAAATCATTTAAGAAATTTTTAAAAGCTTGCCACTTGGCTATGTCAAGAGCACCCTTTTTAGTATAATATTTGATTTTAGTAAGAGTAATAATTAAAATAATTAGGGCGAAAAGAAGAGCTAAAAACATAAAATAAAATTCGAAGCTAATGGTTATAAACATCAAAATACTACCACTTAAGATAAGAAGTAAAACTAGTAAAGTATTACTTGACTTGGAAGGAAGATAAAACTCTTCATTTTTTCCTAAAGTTTTAGCTTCTTTTTTGTAGTTTTGATAACTATCAAGAAATTTTTTAGCATTACTTTCCTTAGCACAATATTTTTTGATAGTAGATAGATTTACTTCTTTGGAATCGCCAATTTGATTAAGAAACATATCAAGGGCAATTTTTTCCGGTTCTGTTAAAATAGCAGGATCATATTCTTGAAGTAATAATTTATAATCTTTAGAATTATCAGCTGTTTTTTCAACAGTTAGGACTTGTTTATAAATTAAATCAAGAATGGTAGCTGAAAGACTTTTTTCAGTAATATTTTTATTAAGAAGGTATTCGAGAACTTCGGGACCATATGTTGATGGAAATTCACGATAATATTTAGCTGTAAATTCTGTTTCTTTATTCTTTTTAGAACTTCTAATCTTCATAATGATAAAGATAAGGCAACTAAGAAGCCAAATAATACTTAGGCCATATATAATATTATTTTGCATTCTTAATTTATCACGTTCTTCATTCGCTTCATCGGCTAATTTTGATTCAATGGCAATAATTTTGTCCTTAGCAGTCAAACCACTTTGCTTGGTGGCTAAGGAAACTATATCTTTATTGAATAATAACCTGATGCTAACAGCATTGTAAGCGCCTAAAAAATTATAGGTTCCTAAAGCCGTATTATCATTTACCCTTGAAATGTTACCATTTAAAGGACCATGTAACCAAACTCGGTAATCACTATCTGCTTCTGGTAAGGTTACTTTCACTTCATAGTCATCAATATTTTCTGTATAACCATCCCCTAAAACATTATAGGCAAACTCGGCAATGTCATTATGAATAACAATAACATCTTTAATGGTATATTCTATATAGAATATTTGCTTGTTAGAAGAGGGATTATAAATCATTAACTCCGGACCACTACTGGTGTGATTAATAGTATAAACGCCACTTTCCCCTTTAGTAGCATAATCAACATTTTGATAATCATTAATTTCAGTAGTAAAACTTGAAAAATCAAGAGAGTTGTTATCATTAATTGTTCCTATTTTATCAATAGTCAATGAACTACCATCATATAAAGTCGTATTTCCTTCAAGGGCACTTTCATTTGGTGCTTCATAAATAGTAGCATCATTATTACGAAAATATAGATTACGACTTAAACCATTATAATCACCATTAAGTTTAATTAATTCCTTAACTTTAATATCACCATTACTCTGAATTTCAATATTACTTAAAAATTTAGCCGTTGGACTTTTGGCTTCTATTTTTAGGGGAATTAATAGAAATACAAGTAATGAAATAATTATAAATTTATTTTTCATATTTTTACTCCTTGCCTAAATTTGATAGTTATTTAAAAAAGGCTTGCTTTTATTAGCAAGCTAAAATGATACTTTAGGATTTTTACGATCTTCTTCAGTAATTTCAAAGAATGATTCTACTTTGAAATGGGAAAGGGATGCAACGATATTACTTGGTATACTTTGAACTTTATTATTATAAGTTAATACCGTATCATTATAAAATTGACGCATTGTACTAATTTTGTTTTCAGTATCTTTTAAATCATTTTGTAAACTCATAAAATTAGTATTAGCTTTCAATTCAGGATAAGCTTCAGCAAGAGCAAATAAACGATTTAAGGCTCCGGTTAATTCTCCAGATGCTTTAATTTCATCTTCTTTAGTATTTGCTTGATTAAAACTGTTACGAGCTTTTACGACCTCTTCAAAAGTATCTTTTTCATGTTTAGCATAACCTTTTACAGTTTCCACTAAATTAGGAATTAAATCAGTTCTTCTTTTTAATTGAACATCAATTTGACTCCATTGATCTTTAACACGATTCCTTAAACTAATTAGTGAATTGTAAGTTGCTATATACCATAGTATTAAAACTACTACGATTGCTATTAAAACGTATAACCATATCATAATTTATTCCTCCTTTAATTAAGTATATATGATTATTGAAAAAAATAATAGTATAAATTTGTAATTATTGTTAAAAATATAGCTAGGAGATGATGAGGTTGACAATTAAAGAGTATATTATTAATAATTTTAAAGGTGATAGTGGCAAAGAAATATTTACAGCGATTAGTGATTCGGTTAAGGAAGAAGATGAACTTACCCTTCCCGGGCTTGGCGTATTTTTCTCAATTGTCTGGCAAAATGCTAGTGAAGGATTAAAAGATGAAATGATAAGAATTATTGAATTAAATATGAAAAGGGACTGATTATTAAACAGTCTCTTTTGCTATTCATCGAAAAAGTCATCAAAGAAATCATCATCATCGTCTTCATCTAGATTAAGATCAATTTTATTTTTAGGTTCTAGACCTTGTTTATTAACTTGTTCATTATGAGTGGTGATTTTAGCTTGAAGCTTTTCATCCTCTTTTTTATTCATAGCTTCTTCTTTTTCAAGTTCAGCTATTTTCGCATCTATTTTTTTAACTAATTCATCAACATCAAAGGTTGGTTTAGGAGCTTCTTTTGGTGGCTTTTCTTCTATCTTTGGACCAGTGATTGGATTAACAGCAGTAGGATTAGGTTGTTGAGCTTGAAAGAAGTTAGAAGGCATAAATGGAACGCCACTATTATTTCCTTCAGGGCTATTCATCATTTCTAGTAATCTTTCTTTTTTCTTTTCTTTGACAAAAGTTTTAATATCAAAAATGTGAACTTGCATTTTTTCCCGTTCAGGATAGCCAGCTTTAGGATAATCTTTGCCCCAATTTATTTTAAAGTCCGGGGTCATTTTCGTTTTAAATGGTTGTTTACGCATCCGTAAGATAATGGTTTCAAATTGTTTCATTCTTTGTAAATCAGACACGGTAACTAAAGGAGTTGAAGCTGTTTTATCATCTTTTTTACTTTTAACTTCACCACACATTTTAGAAATTTCTTCCAAAGCAGCTAATTCAGTACTAATTAAGTAAACGATATTACCACAGTTTCCTTTGATAGTTTCAGCATCTTCTTTACCATAGACTTTATTAAGTTGGGCAAAGTTTTGAATGATCATAGTAAATCTAATACGACGAGATCTCGCAGCAGTAATCATTGTAGTAACATCTTTTAATGGAGGCATGTTAGCAAACTCATCTAATAAGAAGTTAGTACGAACAGGAAGTGAGCCACCATTTTCTTGGGCAACATCAATTAAAGTTTCATAACATTGTTTTAATAAGATGGTAACAAGAGAATGATAGGTCTTTTTTTCATCTTGAACAACTACAAATAAGGCTGTTTTTTTACGACCGATATCGGCAATTTCAAGATCACTATGACTAAGCATTTCAGATAGGTTTTCACGGGAAGCAAATAATTTTATTTTTTGCCGGAAAACAGATAAAATACTACCTTTCGTATCACTTGGAGCATCAATGGTGGCTGAGGCATTAATAGCAGCAGCACTGGCAGGATCTTTAAAGCCAAAGTATTCTTTAATATAAGTTGTACCACCAAACTTTTCTTCACCAACAGTGGTCATTAAACTGATACTGTTAATATTAATTTCATCTTCTTTAGCATCTTCAAATAGACCTAAAGCAACTCCTGAGAAATAATCAGCAGAAGTTTTTTCCCAGAAAGGATCATCTTTATTATTTTCATCATATAAAATGTTTAGAGCAAGGTCATCAAGAAGTTCAATGGCTTTATCTTGATTACCTTTTTTGTACATCCGGTATGGCATTTCTAGGGGATTCCAACTACTACCATTTTGGGGATCACGGAAATTTAATATTTGAACATCATACCCTTTATCACGTAACATGTTAGCAGTTGTTTCATAAATTTCTCCTTTAGGATCGGTGATAATCATTGACTCACCTTTTTTAGCAAGAAATTTAACGGTTGGTAAAATGACAGTTTGTGTTTTACCAGAACCAGTAGCACCAATAACTAGATTGTGATAATAACTATCATCTACCCACGCTTCATTTTCTTTTAAAATAAGGGGAATACCAGCATGTTCACTAGTCTCTTGCGTAGGGGTTACCATTTTTAACTCTTCCTTCATTTCTTTTTCTTTAGCCCATCTTGAATAACCTTTATCTTTTTTCTCAGTAGTAATACCAATTCCTTTTTCCATTTCAAAGAAATAAGATTTAACGCTTACTAGCATCCCAATTAGGCAAGCGATATAGACAGTGAATGTTATCCAAAGAAATTTAGGAGTAAAAGCCATAATGGGATTTAGACCACTTAAATAGCCTTCAGTAGCAAAGGTATGTAAATTAACAATAAAGATTGCTACGATATAAAGTAAAAATACTGCAAAAACGGCAAAGATAGTAATATCATCTTTATCTGCTCTAAACTTTAATTTCATAGATTAACGCCTCTTTCTAATTACATTTTTTGATTCTTTTATAGCCATTTTTATCTTTTTGATACATTTCAACACATGCATCAATACTACCAAAATCAGCACAGCCATCAGTACATGGAGCATTGATATTGTATTTATAACAACTAGTAATTAATTCATAATTACCATCATTATCAACATCTACTATTTTACTGACCATATCTTGGCAATTATCAAGCATATTAGAATATTTATCAATTGACTTAGAAACTATTGTTATTTTATCATCTTTTACTACAAAAATAAAGTTAAATATTTTCTCGGTAAATTCTTCAACAAAAACATTGGAGATTGAATATATCTTCTCTTCTTGTTCATCACCATCAAGGTCATATTTAATTACTTTAGCATTCGTAAAATTGGTAGATGATAATTTATATTTGTTTAATACTTCTTTAATATATTTTTGATCAGTTCCGCTAATATCTTCGGTATTAAAGGTGGCAACTTGATATTTTTTATTACTTTTAATTCCTAAAAAATGATATTTATCAATTTTAATGGGATTTTCATCATTATCATAGAAGTGCCATTTTTCGTTATATAGTGGATAATAATTTCCTTTGAAACCACTATTTTCATAAATAGCAAACTTTTGCCAGTTATATACTTTAGAGTCTTCGATATCACTCCATTTGCCATTTATATATTGCCATTTGGCATCACTATCTATTAACAAATAGGTTTTAGTTTCTTTTTTTAGAATATTTGGCAAGATAAAAACAAAGAAGATAAATACAAAATAAATAAGTAAAATGGCAAGAATAATGTAATAACGATTATTTTTTTTCATATTTTATCTCCTTTCTATTTACTAGCTCTATAAATACGAGTTCTAGTAGAACTCCAACCACCTAAATTAACTTCAGATACTTCTTGTCCTGTTTGATCGCCGGTTTTTCTTCCGTATCGTTCACCATTTTCATCTGAATGGGCTCCAACGGTTTTAAGCGTGGCGCCTGATACATTGCTAACAACTTCGGTGTGACTACCATAATTAACTAAGATATCTCCAACTTGAAGAATTGATTTATCATATTTTAACTCTTGGAAGCCAGCTTTTTTCAAAATAGCCCCCATCGTTGTGGTAATAAACGGATAACTACCAAGTTCACTGGTAGTCCAGCCATTATTTATAAGGGCATAATAGACGAAACTTGAACAGTCGACATCTGGAAGAGTTCTGTTGTCTTGACTATAACCGTGAGATTCGTCTTTGGCAAAGTCAAGCATCCAGTTTACGTAAGCGACAGCCGTTTTACTTCCTGCAGCAGTACAATTAGCAGCATCAAAAGTGATAGCTCCTTTTTCTTTAACGAGGATATCGGTGTAATCCATACCACTATTAGCATTAGCAATCATACGATTTTGAACAGAAGATACATATCCTGCTTCATTTAGACTACCATCACTATTTCTAATGATTTTACCTTGGACATCTTGAGCCCATTGTCTTAGAGGACTATCTTCGGGAAGAGGTCCTTTATAAGTAGTACCCTCACCAGTTGATTCAGCACTTCCAGTATATACTTGTTGATTTTGATCTTTAGTATTATAGCGACGACATCCTTTATCAGGATCACAATAGGCTTGATCAGAAACACAGTTTCTAATTTGTAAAATCCATTGGCCATTTTCTTCTACTAATTTAACACCAGCGGAACCATTCATGGCTTTGGCTCTATTTAAGGCATAGGTTCTGGCTAAAATCATTTGGGCTTTAAAAGCTTGTTCAGGAGCACTCTCCCCTATTTCACCATAGGCAACTCCTAAAACATATTTTTCAAAGTCAACTAATTCTTCATCTGGTAGGGCTTCACCATCAACCCCTTTACTACCGTTTTTGGTATAGCAGTATGATGATTGCATTAACCGGACTTTAATATTACTAACATTATTACCATCAACATTATAAGTACAACTACCACCAAGGCCTTGAGTATCATTCATATTTTTACCAAGTAATTCATCATAGTAGTCTAAGCTACTATAAACTTCTTGAGCCATTCTATCATAGGTAGCATCAGTTTCCCCGGGAGCAATATCTTCTAAAACATCGGCTAAATCTTCAATGACATCATCTTTACTTTTGGCTGTGTAGGTAACATTACCATCATCATCTTCTTCACTAGCATCGATAACAACATCAGCAATTTTAGTCATATTTCTTTTGGTCATATCTTTATTAGTGAAGTCTTTAGCACTATACTGTAAAACACTTAAGGCACTAGCAATAGTTTTACCAGCTGTTTTTTGTTCATTTTCAGGATATTTTTCAACGACTGATTTAACATCTTCTTGAAATTCTTCATCATCTTTGTTATCAGCTTTATACTCGATATCACCGGTATCACCACCAGTGACACTATTAGCAGCAAAAATGGCTGTAACACTACCAAGCATTGAAACAATAATTAAAACGGGAAGTAAAAGAGCAATGAAACCAGCTACTAAAATGATTCCCATAATGGTTAGTTTTACTTTTAAACTTCCTTTTAAAAAGGTCTTTAAGGGATCAGATATTCCTTTTTTCTTAAAAGCTTTATCTTTTAAAGACTCAAAAGGATTCTTTGGTTTCTTTTCTTTATCTTCACTTTCCTTAGTATCTTTACTAGAATCTGATTCTGATTTTTTATCATCTTTATCATCTTCTTTATTATCATCTTTATTATTTTGATTAGCTTCTTTATTTTTATGCTTTTCTTTAATGTCATTAAGCTTATTTTTCATATCATTTGCCTGTTTAATGGCATTCAATAACGGATTATAATTAGCACCAATATTCAACGCTTTGTTAGCTAAAGATTGTTTCTTATTTTTTTTGCCATCGGCACCATCTTGAGAATCCCCATTATTAGCATCGCCATTTTTACGACTTTTATATTTATTATCTTTAATATCTCTGATGGTATCTTTAGCATTATCTAAAAAAGATGGTTTGTCTTCTTTAGAAGCAGAATTTTCTTGAACATTATTTTGATTGTCATTATTATTCTCTTCCATAATACACACCATCCTTTACTACTTTAGTATTTCAGTATTTAAATTTATATTTTAAAAACCACCAGCAGAACCAAATGATTCTAACTCTTCTGGAGTTACTACAACATTAATTTGCATTCGTCTATTACCACAAACGAATAAAGCTTCACCTTGTGAGTATCTTTTGATACTTGTTTTCTCATTATCATTTAAATCAATCAAAAGGCCTAAATCTTCAACGGCTTGTTTTCTTAAGCCCATAACTAAATAGTATGAAGAGTTATCAAAGATAGCCTTTCCTTGGGTTATAACGGCAGGATCTGAGAAGTCACTTGGTTGTTGAGTAATTATAATAGAACCTGTGTTATATTTTCTGGCACGACGTTGAACTTGAGCAAGGAAATCGGCTCCTTGTTCATTACGGTTACCTAATAAAACATGTGCTTCATCAACCATTAAAATGGTATTAACACTCGGATCAAGGCATAAGCCCCATGCATACTTTAAGACATTAAAGAATAAAGCATTTCTAATGTTACTATCTGAATTCATAAATTCCTTAATATTGAAAACTAAGAAATCACTATCAGCAGTGATGGTAGTTTTACCATCAAAATAGAATTTTAGTTCTTTAACTAATGGTCTTATTTTTAACTCTAAGCGTTGTAAGATATCTTTTTCTCTAGTTTGTTCTGTTAAGGCAGTTACTTTTCCTTTAACAGTAGCATAAACATCTGAGAAAGTTGGATAATCAGCACTTGTAAATTTGGTAAAGTCAGTATTAAAATCAATACCAAAACGTTTATAAGTATCTTGAACAATTTCACTAAACATATTTAATACATCTTCTTCAATAGATGGATCATAATATTTCATGAAAGCACGTAATGATTGTAAAGTTTTAGTTAAAACGGTATGGCCGAGACCACGAGATATTTCATCATTATCAGCATCCACAATTACTTCAAGGGGATTAATTAAACCATATTCGCCACCTTTACCCATATCAATGACGTCACCGCCGAAGCTTCGCGTCATCTCTTCAAGTTCATTTTCAGGGTCGATAACAACGATTTGATAGCCATTTCTAATATGACCACGAAGAATTAATTTAGCAGCCGTACTTTTACCACTACCACTGGTTCCTAAGATAATCATGTTAGCATTGTTACGGTTACTTTCTTTTCTTGTTTGATATAAGAACTGGTTGAATAAAATAACACCACCAGAGAAATCAACACCTAGTAAAACAGATAAGCCGGGATCTTTGATACTATCAAAAATAAATGGATACATAGCGGCTATCGTTGGTGATGGAATTGGAGTTCCAATTCGCTCTTCAATATCTTGTTTAGGGAATATTGGTAAAATACTCTTTAATACTTTCTCTTGTTCAAAACGTAAGGAAATAGCTCTTAGTTCCATAGCATCTAGATAGTTTTTAACATTAACCTTCTTTAATTCTAATTCCTCTTTAGTATTGGCATTGATCATAATATGCATTTGAAAATCGAAAATACGAGATTGACTTGAAGCTAACATGGAAACAAAATATTCCAAACTCTCAGCATCTTGACGAATACGCTCTTTAGCAGTTTGATCTTTTTCCTGACGATATTTTTCACGTAAATCAGCAATTTGTCTATTGATCATTTTAGACATAGTACTGAAAGGAACGGGAATATGTTTAATAACAATTTTAATACCACTCATAGAAGTTAAAGTGGCTAAGTATCCCGGTAAAATAAATTTAGGATAAGAAATAACTGATAAAATAGTAGCATATTTATCACTTATATAAAAATCACTAGCATTGAATTGTAACCCTTTTGGAGCTATTTGACTTTTTAAACTTATACTCATTGTGGCATCACCGTCCCAAACTCTGTAGATACGCCTCCATTTAGGAAGTTTTCTAGGATTATTCTTAAATCATCATTGCTAGCTTGGGAAGCATTTAACCCACAACCAGCAAGACCATTGATTAGCAAACGAATTCTTTTTTGTAAAGTATCTTCTTTAGTATCCTTAAAGAGAATATAGTATTCAGTATCAACAATATTATTATTAGTAAAACTATTACCTTTATTGATATCTTGAAGAATTAATTTACGAATGGCAGGTGATGTTGTTTCATTATATAGAAGTTGAAGGCGTGACATATAAACAGATATATCAACAGGACGATCAGCTACTACTAACCAGAATTCAAAATCAATCATATTGTAAAAATTCTTCAAACTGATTAGAACATTATCTTGAGCTTGAGCATCAAGGATAAAGATATTACGGGGAATTATTTTAACCCCAGTTACTTTTTGTTTATCACTACAAATGATCATTCCATTTTGGATACCAGTAATTGGTAACCAGTCTTCAGTATATTGACTACTTAATTTCTTTGACATCACCAACACACCATCCTTTCCATATATATTTTCGTCTATTGCTAAGAAAATTATAAAATTCAACGATGATAGTTAAAATATTATGATAATTAGGAATGGGAATGACTAAGAAGGCAGCGGAAAGACCCGGAGTTAGGACTAAGATGATTTGCCATAAGTCACCCATTGGGAAAACCATTAAAAGGATAATGGTTAGTAAAACACCAGTTACTAATAAAATTAAGTCAAATGGTTTGAAAAGACCAAACAACAAACTTCCACTTTTGGTATTAGCTGGTATTAAATAATTATTCATTTATATCACACTCCTTAATATTCTTTTAAGCCTAATGTGGTGGATGGGGTCCTCTTGGACCCGGACCGCCACCCGGACCAGTTTGTGATCCATGACCACTTGATGTAAAGGTTGTGTCATCAGTGGTACTGTTACTTGATGTATCTCCACCGCTATTTGTCCATGGATCCATTGGCCTAGCTTCTGATGGATTTTCACTTCGATATGTTGCTTCATATCTATCAATTACACGTGGTGATACACCAAGAGCACTACGTAATTCGTCCATATATTTAACATTTTTACTTGCTTTTTCTAGTTTTTCTTGAGCATTAGTATTAGCTTCAAGGGCATCTACATATCTTCTCCATGCAGCTTTGTCTTGTTCACTACCATTAGGTCCCGGATCTTCGGTTATTCTAAGGTTTTTAAGGTTTTGTTTAGCAAAATCTAAGTTTTCAGCAGCTTCGCTCGCTTCTTGCTGAGCTTGTTTTTCTTGATTCTTAAACTCATTCATATTTTCTACACTACCGCCATATTTTTTCGCCCATCGGTTTCTCATTGCATAATTTAGATAATCATCCATCCTACCGCTAAGGCCTCCTCTTGCATCTCTATCACCTGTTTTAGCTTGTCTTACTGAATCCATAACTTTTTGTCTGGCTGCAAATGGTGAATATCCTTTTCCCTGTGCAGCTGCTTCATTAGCTTCTGAAACTGCATTTTTCATATATTTGAAGGCGCCTCTTAAACCAGCATCTTCGCGTAAAGCACCTTGTAATGTTCCGAGGGCGGTTAAGCCAATATTACTCATTGGTGCCCCTTTGATACCCAAGACATCTCTAATAAATTTTGGAGATTGTTTCATAAATAACAAAATTCCAATAATTATAAAGATAGTAGCAAGAGCTTTCGTAAAGAAGCCGCCACTTGATGGAATAATATTGATACCATCACCACCAGTAAGAGAACTGGCAACAAGAACAATCAAGTAGGCACCAAAGTAAACAATAGCAATCCTAACAAACAAATCTGCATAAGTTGATATCAATGTTTTGGTCCAGTTTTCAAAGGCTCCATCTTTTCCAGAATCGGGACTAATATTCAAGATTATTGGAACAGGAGCAATCAATCTCAATACAGCTAATTTGGCAGCTCTAATTGCGATATCAAGTGTAAAACCAGCAATGATAATAGCCATAATAACTGAAGCAGCCATACCACCAATGATAGTATATTCATAAGCATAAACATTTCCATCATCAGAATCACAATCATCAGTAATATGACTGATAATAGCATTATATCCAACACTACCATCAATATAATCAGCAAGAGCGTCAGAATCTTTACAAGCTGCTATTTCGTTTATTCTAGCAGCTGATGTAGTTGTATCAGCTTCATCTTGATATTCTGATAAAATAGTAGGTCGTAAAACCGATTTAGCAACGGTAGCCGCCATAACACTACCAACGTCAGCCATATTACCAATTTCATAGCCTTCTTCATCAGTATAAGTTGAAGATGAAGGTATACCCAAAATTAATTTACCAAGAATTTGTTCTTTTTGAACGCTTTCTTGAAATTGATATAAGAAACCAAATAAGATACCATTATCTTTTATTTTTTCATATAAAGGGCTATTTCCAGTATCTGGAATATTAAGAGGTACAACTAAAGTTAGCATAGCAAGAGAAATGGCTATTCTTTTAATAATTGAACCCACTCCTTTTTTACTATCTTTAGCAGCATCAGGATCTACAATAATTCCTAAAACAGTAAATGCCAGTCTAAATAGCATA
Source organism: uncultured Bacilli bacterium (assembly GCA_934162445.1). Lineage (GTDB taxonomy): Bacteria > Bacillota_I > Bacilli_A > RF39 > UBA660 > Onthousia. The sequence goes on along the minus strand of CAKPIT010000006.1, from coordinate 34,484 downwards.
ACAAAACCAATTATTAGTTGGACTCTACTATAGAAGATTCTAACAGTACTACCACTAATAATTTCAGCAGATGAAACAGCAAAAAAGACATTATAAATACTACTTACTAACCAGTATCCCATGGTATCTAACCAAACGAAGATAACACGTATGATATTGTTTATGATACCGGGACTACTCATCAATTTCCATGCAATCATCCTATTCACTTCTCTTTCCGTTAGTTACTCTATTTAATTGTATCAAATAAAAAAAAAAATAGCAATTTATAATTACTATTATTTTTATTTTTTTATTAAGGCTTATTCTGGATTATTCCAGCAATCGCTCCAATTGTTAAGTCCTGTAGCAGAATCACCTGCAATACTTCCTACCATTGAGAATAATAAACTTACTAAAGTAACAATGAAGAACACAGCGATAGCATAAATACATCTTTTAAGTAATCTTCCTTGAGCTTCTTTAGTAGCTTTTTCATCACTGGCAATAACGGCTTTAGCAAGGTCAAAAGTTCCTAAAACGATTAAAATAATGGGAACACCAATTTGTAAAATTGGGAATAAACCATATTTAATTATTTTTACAAGAAATCCTAAACCACGGCATGGGCCATCAACATTTACAGTTGTTAATATTTGCATAAAATTTGTTAACATAACTACTCTCTCCTTCACTAATTTAATAATATATAATTAATTTTGTTTTGTCAATTATTATCTTTTAAATAATCCAAAGATTTTACCTTCATCTTTTTCTTTAGGACTACTAACTAATCCTATTTTAGCTAAGAATTCACTTAAGATAGGATTTTTAATACGATCATTAAGGGGGGGAATATTATAATACACTTTAGTTTTACCTTCATATTCAAAATCCATAATATCACTATTTGATAATAGACTTTGATTTAAAACTATTTTCTTCCCTCTTAATTCTTCAAAGATTTTACGGTTACGGCGCATTAGACGATTAAGTTTTATACTTGATGGTTCAAGTAAATATAAAACATCGCCACAGGCACCCTCATTATTTGAATCATTTAAATCTATTAAAATAACAGATACATCTTTTCGTTTGACAATTTCACTCATTAAGTTTTCATCACTAACTGAGATCATATTAGGACTATTGAAATAGGCAAAGTCATGACGATTCACTTCAATAGCAATAACACTCATTCCATAAGACTGTTCTAATTCTTTTTTGAGCATATATATTAAGGTTGTACTACCAGCATGATCAGTAACATTTTTGATACCGATGATTCTTGAACCAGCCATGACTTTATCATTGATAGTACTTGATAAATTACTAAGCTGTTGAATATGAGCTACATCTTTATAAGTATTAGGATGTTCTAGGAAATATCTTACGCCATCAAGATTTGTAGTAAAGTTATATATTCCCATGGAAATGATCTTTGATAAATAAGTACTTGAAGCATATAATTCATTATTTGGTAAAACTAAGATTATTTTATCAGCATCAAGACCAATTGATATTTTTTGAATATTAGTAATATCATCATAATTTTCAATAGCTGTTATGTCTAAAATCATTCTAGCATAGAAAAAGTTTTTAAACATTTCAACAATTTCATCGGCAGTATGGATACCATCAACACTTTTAATTACTTCAATATCTAGTGATGATAACATATCCTTTGCTTCATTAGCAATAATAACATTCATATAGTCAACTCCTATTCTTCTGTATAAATAGTCTTAGTTTCTCCTTTAACCTCTAAAAAGGATCCTAGGCCAATTAGATTATTAATGACGGGAATATCAATATTGACAAAGGTTGTAACAGTATAGTATTTACCTTGTCTTGTCCCATCGGCTTCTTCCTTATTAACACTATGAGGAATATAACACCAATCATTTTGACAAACAGCATCAGTATGATTATTCTTATAAGTTGTTATTTGTTGATTTGAAACATTATAAGTCATTTGCTTAGTGTAATCGGCAATTTTAGTTTGAACTTCTTTGCCTTCAGCCCCTTCGTATTGCTCAATATAATTAATTATTTGATTTTTAACACGGAATGCTCTAGTGTAATTGACAGAGTATGCCATGTATCCGTTAATTAGTAAGACAAATACTAATATAATTTGTAAGGTATAAACTTGACCTATCGCTTCCCGCATTATTAATCACTTCCTCTTAGCCTTTTGGTTGTACTGTTTGGTCTGTTGTAGTTGTATTCCATTGATTTTGAATACTATTTCTTATTGTAGGCCAAAATGCATAGAAAAAGGCTACAACAACTCCTATTAGGATAATAGTTACTACAGTCATATTTAATTCTCCAGTTGCTTCTTTCATTTATTAACTCACCTTTCCTTTCTGATTATCACTTTAATTATAACAAAATATTATTTTTTTGTAACTAGTTTTTTTGAAATTAGGAAATCATTGTAACTAAAGATGTCAAGATTACAATCATAACAGAAACACCAGTTACAATTAACATAATCATGGTTTGATTTCCCATGTAGTCTAGTCTTTCCTTATATTTAGTATCACGTGCTTTCGCTTGTAAGTTTGAGACAGTTCTAGAAAACATTAAAAGACGTTCTTGCTTCTTTTCTTGACCACCTAAACCAAGACGATATAAAAGTCGCATCATACGCATGGAATCTCTAACAGGATAAGTATTGGCAAACTCCATATAAGGATCAATGCTAGAATCACCAGAATTAATTTTTTCAATCAAGTCACGTAACCCCGGTTTAAAAATATCAGGGGCATCATCAATACTTTTACCAATTGCAACAGGAACCGTATAATGTTGAATTAATATTTCTAAACTCTTTAAATAGTATGGCAACATTATATCTATTTCATGCAGATGCTTTTTATATGATGATTTTAATTGTAAATATGATGATTTAAAAATAATGATTGAAATAATAACTGCTAATAAAATGTTTATTAAAGAGATATTACTAATGAATAAGAACATAAAAAGAAAGAATGTTCCTAAAGCATAGATTACTCTTTTTTGAAATAAAACATCAGGTTCTACTTTATCTCCATATTTAGCATAAACTAAGAAATCATAATCATCTTCTTTAATAATATCAAAGTATTTACGGTTATCTTTTATGAATTTTTTTTCATCAATTGTTTTATTATAGATTAAAACAAAGATAATGATAATTGCAACAATTATTATAGCCATATTACTCTACCCCCACATTCTCATTATAATATTTTTCTCCTTTTAGAAGGAAATAACTATTGAAAATAATAATTCCATGAAGGATTAATTGAATATAGGTTCTTTTGATTAATTCTAGATAGCTATCATTTCCTATCATATATTGGACTAACATAACAAGAAGGAATAAGACAACGCCATAACGTAAGAACTTTTTATGGAAGTTGGCTCTATCCATACGGTCTCTATATACACTTTCAACTAGGGTATCGATATCTAGTTGCATGTTTTCTAAACTCTCACCCGTATCTTTGGCACCTTCTTTAGTTATTTGTAAGAATAACTGATGCATATTTTTAACAATATAATATGGATATTTATTATTCATGTAAGATAAGGCTTCATCAATTGACCCTTGTTCATAGGCTAAATCTATCATGTGATTAACATCAGTTAATAAAGGATCTTCTAAGACGCCAGAATCTCTTACACCTTCAAGGGATTTAACAAAACTTTGGGTTGTTGCAAATTCCATGATGACATTGGTCGTATAGATTTGAACTTGTTCAAAGATAAATTCACTATAGACTCTTTTACATCTTAAAAATGATAGATATGGAATAAAGGCAATGGCAATAATAACATAAATGACAGAAATAACAATATTATAAAAATACAAATATGTAACTAAAAAGGTAAAACCTCCTAGTAAAGCGATTTGGATTAAATATTGTTTGGTGGTGTATTCTTGCCCTAGTTCTTTGGTTTTTTCACGCACTACTTTAAAAGATAAAGGAGCGAAACGGTCATATATACTTTGAACTTGTTCAATGATATATTTAGAAACATCTTGACCTTTATAATCGCGGTATAAAATGATAACTAAACCAATGACGATTAATAAGAAAAGTACCACATTAACCCCTCCTTTCTTATACTATTTCATCGGGAGAAAAATTAACTCCAAAGGAATTAGTATTTGGTGTAATACTTGAATTATTAGGTATATTTGGTGTGGAGTTTTCTAAACTTTCCACTTCAGTATTAATATTACTTAATGAGTCACCTTTAGAAAATAAATCATCAATTCGGATGTTTTGATTTTCTAAGTATTCTCGTAAATGATCACTTGGCATATTTTGAACGGGAGCTTTACCAAAAGTTTTTTGATAAAGAATATGCGTTTGTGGTTTGTTGTTTTCATCAACGTAGAACTCTACTACTTCATCAACTTCCCGGTGGAATTTACCATATTCTTTGCTATAGTAAGCTTTAATATGAACTCCTAGTTGAATGTAACGATAGATAGTATTTAAGAACTGATCAACATCGATGTCATTTTCTAGTAGTGAATACATACGGTATGGAATAGCACTGGCTTTATCAGCATGGATGGTTGATAAGATATTGTGCCCTGATGATATTGAGTTGCGAACTGCGGTTACCGCTTCAGCACTACGAACTTCTGATAGTAAAATCCATTTAGGATTTTGACGCATACAGGTTACTAAAACATCGGTGTAATTTGCAATGTTATTAGTTTTCATAGCAACGATATCACGATGAGGGAATATCTTATCTAGATGTAATTCAAGAGTATCTTCAATAGTAATTATCTTTTCATTTTCTTTGGTGTGACTAGCAAGATATTTAACAAATTCTGTTTTACCAGAGCCGGTTTCACCACTTACCATGATATTACAGTGTCCTTCAACGCATTTTATTAAAATATCATGAATATTGGCGGTAAAGTAATCTTCCTTAAGTAGTTTTTCTTTGCTTAATCTAATTTTAGCGGGTGTTTTACGGATTACAACCGCGATACCATTGGTGGCAATAGTAGAATGAACAAAGTTAAGACGTAGTTCACTACTTTCGGCATCTAGAAATGGTTTGGCATTATTGAAGGTTGTTCCCATAACGTTTGAGCACTGGAAGGCTAACTTTTCAACGAAGGTATCAGTTAGGCCTTCTATTTCTACTCTTTTAGATCCATATGTTAGGGAACGAACCCAAATTTGACCATGATTACAATAGGAAATATCGGTGATATCATCATCATCTATTAAAGGTTTAAAGGGACCAAAATCTAATTTATCAAATATGGAATCGTTCATAACTTCCTCCTTTTATCTAGTGTATGATAAGTCTTCTTCTGTCATAGCGGTTACGTTATTAATGAAGTTTTTCAAATCGTCACTAGAAAGTTTAACATCGCCCGGATTATCTTCTAAGCTTTCAGCTGTTGGAACAGGAATTATTTCTGATTCGTAGGCTCTTAAATATGAAGCTTTACGTAATAAGATATGATATTCTTCTGGAACAGCAAAGATGATTTGAGCAGGTGCGGTTTTTTCATCTAAGTCATCAAAGACACTGTTACCACTACTATCATAAACTGCTAAGACTTTAACGTTGGTTAGTAATTTACCAATCATAATTCGGTCTGGAGCGATTGTTCCTTGTTGGTTAGCAGCCGCATTTTGAACTTTTAAATAGATATCAATATAATTACCGGGATATATAGAGTTACTATAGGTACTGGCCATATCTACATCTAAGTTATATAAAACGTATTTTTTAGGATAATCTAAGATAATGCTATCTGGTAATTGTTCTCTTGAAACAACACTGCTTTTATAAAAGAGACTACCTTGAGGAATAACACTATCACCATTAGAATACATATCAATAACATCGGCAGTATTGGTAATAATATTACGATTGTTGGTAACCATGGCTTTAGGAATTTCCATAGTTCCAATCATATCTTCAGTTATTTGTTTTCTTGGTTTGATTTTTTCTAGGGCATAGGGAACAGTAACGGGAGTGATAGCCCTTTTTATTTGCATATTGTATCCTACATATAGAACAATAATAGCAAGTAATACTCCCACGATTGTGACGGTATTTTTGTTAGTTAAAAATTTCTTAATTCCAACTATTAAATTATTCATATTCTTTCCTCCTTATTCTTTTATGATTCAACTTGACTGTAATCAAGTTTACCACTTCTAGTCATTTCTGTAACATATTTATTTTCATAGTATTTTGATTCTAAGATGGCATCAATGTTGTTGCTGATGGGAAGGGTGTCACCTTCAACACTAGCATTAGTACTTGATGTTACCTTAATACTTACTTTGGGTGGTGTTTCATTGATATCATAAAATTTAATATCATATTCACGTTGATTAGATACATTCTCACCAAAACGTCTAACGAAACTTTCAACAAATTTTTCTTTGTCGATACGAAGTAAGCCACTTAAGCGGTAATAACCAACGTCAACTGCATCAGTCATAGCCGCTTCAGTAGTTTCTTTTAATAAGTAGTAATCTAATTCGTTACCAGTTTGATAATTTTGAACAACGTTAACAACACCAAAGGTGATAATTGCAAGTAAGATGATACCAACGATTAATGTGGCTTTATTCATAGATTATTTGCCCCCTTTCATAACACTGCTTTGGGCAATGTATTCATTATAACAAGCATTAGTAGTATCAATTGGTGCACAAGTAGCATTATTTCCGGTTCCAACTTGATCGTTACAACCGATAACACCACTTTTAATAACGGCACTACTGATGTTTTCTGATTTGTGTAAGAAGTCACTCTTGTAGATTGTTATACCACTTTTTTCTTTTGATAATGACATACCATATTTATCACTTGATTTAGAATAATCTTTATTATTATTAGCGTTGTAAGCTCTGATTTTTTTGATAGTTTCAGGAGTTAGTTTTATTTCATAATCAATATTGCTATCGTTATAAACGTTATCTCCTTCTTTTTCAATTTTATTTTTTAAGGCTACTGGTTGAACAGGATAATCTTTATTTTCAAGATTAGTAGCATTACAAGTCCAGTTGAAGCCTATCTTACGATCTTTTCCAGTACTTGTTTTTGGGAAAAGGTTGGTTAAGGAAATTGATCTAAATTTAGCATTGGTAACTGGGGATTGTGTGCTTGTTTTATTGTTGCTATCTTTACAAGATGTACCAGTACAAGTTGCGGGATCTTTAATTAAAGCGTAGAAGCAATTGATATCAAAATTCCAATCAAAGTAACCATAATTTTTAATTTTTCCTTTAATGTTATATTCAATATCTTTCGTAATGGTGCTTTTTTCAGCATCGGTTAATTCTTTAGCGTTTTGTTGAACTTTCCACTCATACCATGCAGTATTAACAGGAGCAGAATTTAATCTTGTACAGAACTGATTACCACTATCAGTGTAGTATTCTTTATTAGTTGGAGTTCCTTTATCATAAACGCTACCAGTTTTATTGTTAATCCATGCTTTTGGGAAAGTGATGATATTGTGATAATTCCATTCATCTTTTTCACCATCTTCACAAGAACCATCGAAAAGGAGAATGTCTACTGGACGATTGCCTTTTGGATTGTCTTTAGCTTTATTTTCATTTAAGCATTGACTTGATTTGTAAACGAAACGATATTTGGTTTCTTTTTCTAATTCTTCATCTTTTAAGTTCTTTTCATCATCTGCTGTTGGATCAGTTTCTTTGCGGTTTGTAGCAATGATTTTATATTCAGTATTTTCACTTTCACAAGCGGTACCATTACAAACGTTAGTAGTGGTTTCGCAGGCTGATTTATTTTGTTGATATTCTTTTAATTCTTTTTCGTATTGTTCTCTTGCAATGGTTTCGGTTAAAACGGAATCAGCTGGACAACTACCAACCCATGTACATTTATCTGTACACATATTACCATTAACATAATTATCTTTTAAAATTCCATTACCATCAGGAGTGTAGCCACGTGATGGGATTCTACCATAAGTGAATTGTGCTTTTACCATTCTTAAAGTTAAGTCAGTTTGGGCAACACTTCTAAAGTAATATGGACCAATTGGAAGGCAATTAGCATCATCGATTACCCATTTGTTACCACTATAATGACCGCCCGGATTTTTTTGTTTGTAATTATAAAGTTCGGTAGCACTCATGTTAAGACAGCGATCATTGCTGTTAGAGTATGCTGGTATTCCGTTTCTTGATGCTAACATTAAATAGTTATAATAACTGTTACTTTCGAAAGTTAGAAGATTAGCGGTAATACTACTATTGACACTACTTGCTTTTTTCGTAGTTGTCTTTTTGTTTTTATAAACTTGATTGTAGCATTTGTTAATACATTTTTGACTATATTCACCATTATCACATGATTGAACACAGTTATCAAAATCTTCATTTGGACCACCGACGACATAGCTTGTTTTACCAGAGACACATGATGGGGATGGATAGCAAACTTGTTTCATTTTTGGTAGTTCACCTTTATAAGTTGATTTGCAGACAACTTTTGATTTTATTTCAATTAAATACTGGAAACACATACCAGCTTGAGTAGCAACGGGATCACTAAAGTTTACTTCAATTTCTTCTTTACAGGTTGTTTCACAACCTTTAAGACTACTACTTTTCTTAGCAGGTCCTACATAGTAGTATTTATGCATGGTTTCATAGTTATTGGTTTTAAAAGCATCACACATAAGACTAACAATATTGGTTGGATCATCTACTTTTTGGTAACCTTCTGAAGAGGTAAAGTTTTGATCAGTGGTAGTAGTTTTAGTTTGATAATATGACTCGGCAATATTTATCCAACCACTTACCTCTTCTTTGGTGTAATTAGTATAAGTTTGGGGACTAAAACAATGTGGAACAGCTTCTTTCATTTCTTTAACATTAGCCCATTTATTACGATAGTTAACACAAATAGCATCGTTATATAAGTTATTATCTTGTAAGCCATCACTATTTATTTCAACGCGACCAATTTCCGTTCCTTTAGGAGCTTCACAACCTGATGTCATATCTTCTTTTAGAAAATAGGTGATTTCCCCACCGGTTGTTACTGGTAAAGTAATGGTGGCTCCATTATTTAATTCCCCTTCCGTGGTATTACCATCACTATAATAACTATAAGTTAAATTAAGAGAGGAATTGTTGGTAATAATAGCCTGATTCTTATCATATTTAATGATTATTTTACTAAGGTAAGTGTCTCTAAATGTTTCTCCCGGACATGTTTTGTTGTTTTCAGCATTAACACTATTCATAGATGATGTCATTACTCCTAAAGATGCGGAAATTGCTATTAAGGGAACAAGTAATAATTTAGATTTTTTCATTAGACTCAACTCCTTTTTCCATTCGTTTCTTGATTTTTTGATAGTTGTTATTAGTTTTGACTTTGGCATATTTCATTTGCTCTCCTTTATGCATTTTTCTAGCATCAACTCTAAATGAATATGTGCCTCCCCCACCGTAGAATCTGGTACAGGTATATAAGGTTAAAAGATCATCATTTTGATCAACTTTAACGTTTATATCATACATACTTTCTTTTTGGGCTTTTTGAATATATTCTTTTTGTTCTTTTTTAGTAAAGGTATCATAATAAGAAAGACTTTGATTTTCATTTACAAGTGAGATTCCATAAATTCTATACATTGAGGTGGTACCATCTTTGGTGGTTAATTCAATGAACTGATTTTTGGAAGCGAAGTCTTCGTAAATGAAGGACATCAATTGTTCAAAGTAATTCATATTTTTATCGGCTACAACCGGATTTCTTGAAACGTTTCTAATGTTATGAGATATGAAGAATAAGTGGTTACTTTTAGTATCAGGATAAGAATTTGTCCATGCATATTGATAGTCATCCTTATCCAGTATTTCTTGATTCATACTGGCAATTAACACCATATCAATATTAGTGCCTTCAACTCTTAACCAGCCGACAACATTATTTATTTCAATTTGGGCTTTAGTAATATTTTCTTGTTCATCCTTTAATTTGAAATTGCTATAGGTTCCACTATTTTTTTGGTAGAAAATAAGAACTAATATCAACAGGATGATAACAATTAAAATGGCTAATATATTTTTTTTCTTTAACTTCATATCCCTACTCCTTTTATTTGGTTAATTTATATGGATCGGTTATAGTACCACTACCATCAGCTATAATAACGTTTTTATCAAGATAGGCTTTGATTTTAATAGCTACCATGGTGTTATCTGGGACATAACTTGATAGAGTTCCAAAGCCTCTAATAATAGTTTTGGTATTAGCTTCTTTAACAGAATCAATTAACCAGTAGCCAACATTTTCACTTTCTTTAGTTTTGGCACTGTAAATATCAAAAGTAGATGGAATTGTTACGAGTAAATTATACTCTTTAGTTTCCTTCTTACCTTTATAAGTTACTTCTTTTGTATAAATTGGAACGGTAACTTTATGTTTGGTGAATAAATTAGTTTTGATGTATTTAGTGGCAATATTTTTTATTTCATAACCAAGATTACCTTGTTCATTAGGATTATATATTTTATCGGTCGTATTGGTATAACCGGTTAGAACTTCAACATCATTATTTTTTAGAACAGAAGTCATAATTACTTCCGCAAGATTATTTTCGATGTTACTAATTCTAAAGGTATAACCAGAATAGCTAACGTATTCCCCTATTTGAGCTTTATTAATAGCTGTATTTCTTGCTAAGTGATTTGGTTTAACAATGATATATGGATCATTTATAGTTCCTGTTCCCCCTAAAACTTTAGTCGAAGCTTTTAAATTTAAGGCCGGACTAACGTTTGCTAGTTGATTCATGTTAGTAGTTACTACTAAATCGGGATAACTTATCGTCATAGCCCACGCTTCTTTAGCGCTTGCTTTAGTTTGATACCACGTTAAATTGGTAGTATCTAGATAACTGCTATTAGTAGCAAGGGAATTGTTGTAATCAGCAATGGATAAAAGGCCTACTTTTTGGTTAAGACTATTATCTTGGCAAGTAGTAAAGGTGTTGATATTTTCTTTACTAACGGTATCATTACACCATGTCCCATTTTGAATTTTAGCTTGATATTTTTTATCTAGTAAATTGTAAAAATAGGTATTTAACCATTTATTTAAGCCGTTATAATCAACATTGGCTAAGGATTCATCACTAACTATTAAAACGCTGTTATCACTATTTAATTTAACAAGACGGAATAGCATATTGTTAAACATTAAGTAATTGTTAGTAACACTTCCTTGATAATAGTTATTAGTAGCCATCGTATCTTTTTTAACAATGGATGCTAGGGTTTCTTCTACTTTAACGGTACGAGTTACAACTGTTTTATTATCAAGACTATCTTTCGCTTCATAAGTTATTTTATAAATACCTACTTTGGCTGTATCTACTTCGCCTTCAATAGTAACTTTAGAAGTATCAATGGTACCATCAGTATTATCTGTAACTGATTTAACACCTAATTCATTATAACTACTGTCTTTAGAAATAGTGATGGTCTTTTTACCATTTAAAGTTATCTTAGGTCCTTCATGATCAATTCTTGACTCAAGGGAGCCACATTTTAAGTATGTATAATAAACGTATTTACCATTTTTGATAGTGGTTTTAACATTAGAGGCAGTTAAATCACATAGTTTTTTACCATTTGCCGTTTTTAAGTCTTCTTTTAAATATTTTTGTTTAGTTAAGGTATCTAGAGAAACGGAAATAACTCGCCCTTCCTCTTTAGGAAGACGAGTACTATTTATTTCATAATATTTTATACCAGCTTCTTTTAATTTCTTTTCATTTTCTTTAAAAACAATTTTGGGATATAAATAAAAATGCCAAGCTAAAAAGAATATTACTACTACTATTAAAATTATTTTTATATACTTAATAATTTTTTCTTTTGTCATAATCATTCTCCTTTAATTTAAGTGATAAAGATAGCTTTTAGCTCTAAAGGTAAATAGTAAATCTACCTTATTGTCTTTTATATCATTTGGGACATAAAAATAAGCATAATTACCATTGAAAGAAGTTACTAATGGATTTATGTCTATACTCCTTGTCTTACCTTTACTATTCTCATATTTAATTTTAGCATATATCTTTGAAAAGTCAACCAAACTTTCGCCGGTGAAGTTGTTACTTGTAAAGCTTAATTCAAGAATTTTTCCGGATGCTGGCGTTAGGGGTAAATCTTTCATTCCACAAGAATAACTATCACAAGTATAACGGGTATAGGTTGTGGTATCAAGAATTTTGGCACTAGTAATTTTTAAGGTGTCAGTAGTTGGAAAAGTTACTTCATCATTTAAATTGTAGGTTTCGTTAGAAGAATTAGTTCTTGTATCTTGAACTTTTAATTTAGTTTTCTTTAGAAGAATGTTATTACTGACATTGTGATAATATAATACATATTTATTAGGATTAAGATTTTTATCTACTTTGTAGACTAAGATAAAGGTTATGCTGGTATTTGGTTTTAGAGCTTGAACGGTGCTGTAACTTTTACCTAAATCTTGAAAATTATCATATTCACGGGTTACATATTTATATTGTTTACTTTTATTAACAACTCTAAAACGATCGATGTTAATGCTTCTTTTTGAGGCATTATTTTTAACAGTGATATTTAAGACTAAATAAGAATAGTTTTTGCCTTTAGTTATGTCATTACCATTACTGTCGGTATTAGTTAAATAGCTGTTATTGACGGTGATGTCATAGGCATTAGCTTGAAAGGTTGAGCCTTCTTGATAGGTTTTATGAAGAATATTAAAGTAGTAGTAGGTATAGCCTAGAGTGGTGGTAAAAACAATAACGATGATGGCGTTACAGATAAATTTATGTTCGTAGTAGACGTAGCGAATATTACGAAATAGTTTTTTGATGTTACGTACTATTTTATCTTTATCAAATTCAATATTTACTTCAAATTCTTCACGGTCTTCTTCTTTAATGGAAAGATATTCTTCATCGTTTTTAAAACCAAATTGTTTTAAGTCGATTCCAAGAGCTCTAAGACCAAAGAGAATAAAGACGGTATATTCAATAAAATAGATGATAGTTAATAAGTCTCTAAAGGCCATGATGGTTTTGATGGTTGATAATTCAGTATAGCTATCAAAGTAATTTCTAATATATAAAAGGATGATGAACATGCTTAGGTATTCAAAGAATGGTAATAAATATAATTTCCATGGTTTCTTTTTATATCTTAACAAAATAATTAAGACTACGACGGTAATTATAATGGCAATAATACTTATTAAGAGACCAAAGTTTATATATTTAGTGATTGGTTCTGAGTATCTACTATAACTTTCAGTTAGTAAAAAGTCGGCAATAAAGCTTCGTAAGGATACTATTTTATAAAATATATAGGCAGAACATAAAAGTAGTAATAAATGAATGCGTTGAAAATATTTTATTAATAATGCATATGGTTTTCTTAAAATCATTGTTGTTACCCCTTCCCTATTATCAATTTAAGTATATCGTAAAAAGAGCCTTTTGAAAAGTTTTATTTATGCTTTCTTTTCAAAAAGACTCATTTTATCAGTACTTACTTTTTGTAAGTAATTGCTATTATTGATTAGATATTCATAGATGACATCACCTTTGGTAGTTACTAGATGAGTAAAGTTATATTTAGCAAGAAAGGTTTCGGGATCAAGTTGTCGATCGTTTAAAAGATAATATTCATGAAATATGTCTTCTTTACCGTTATTGACTTTTAAAAAGATTTCTGCTCTTGCATCGATATATGGATGATAGCCATAGAACTCATAGTATGAACCGTTGTCATAATCAGCATATAATTTCATTTTGCCTTTGTAGTTTTCTTTTTGTAAATATTTTACTAAAGGTTCATTATCATTTTTTATGTGATAGTCATTATTTAGAGCTTTATATGTAATAGTAGTTACAAAGGTGGTGATGATGATTAAATATATTAGGTAACATGGCTTCGTTTTTTTTGGGTTATCTTTAATGTTTAGGGTACTGCTAAGAAATGGCAGACTAGCAATATAGAAAAGACTAAAGTTTCGCATATTGCAAAGAGACATATAAAAAGTACCAAAAGTTAAAAGAATATAATGAAGGGATACTTTTTTTGTATGAATCATGGCAAAACAGACAAGATAAAATAAAATTAAGACTAAGTAATTAGCAATGGCAAGGGTTCCTGTTAGGTTAAAAGGAGCCATTTCGATGATGATTTCATTTATTTCTTTAACGCCATATGAAGTGAAGGCATATGTCATATTGGCTATTGTGTATGGATTTAAAAAGCCAGCAAGAAAAGATAGGAACATCATGAGTAATAGTTTAGAAATGGCTTTATCCTTTTTGGTAAAATAATTAACAACTAAAAGGGCTACATAGGGCATACAAAAAATAAAGAAAACGGGCCACATGGAAGCATGAAAATTTATTAGTAAAAGAGAAATAAGGGGTAAAAAATAAATTTTCTTAGTATCTTTTTTTAAATATGACTCTAAAAGATATAATAAAATTATTAGAAAAAGAAGACTAAATATTTGCGGTCTTGGCACAATAAAGTTCATCTCTAAAAGAAGAGCAATTATTGAAGAAGTAATTACTGATGAACATACTTTGTGATTACTGATGACAAGACATAGTTTATAGAGAAAATAAACAATTAAAACATTGATAACAAAAACAAGAAAGATAAGGCCAAGGGAACCTAATAGTTTATAGGATTCATAAAAAAGAACGGATGGAACCCACTGTTGAATTACGAGTTTAAAATTAGAATGCATAGATAAAATATCAAAATGGGGAAAACCATGGTTAACAATATATTTACCATAACTCATTAGAAACCATATATCATTTTCTTTACTAAAGTTTATAAAAGGGAAAAATAATAATGGAAGAGAAAAATATAAATAACTAATATATTTGGTAGGACTATATTTTTTTATTTTGTTTAACATTACTCTTCCTCCTGATATTCTTTATCAACATTTAAATTCCATAGTTTATTTAAATCATGGTTTTCTTTTTTAATCATATCCGCACAGACAAGACCACTATAGATGGAATGATCCATATTGTTGTATGAATGAGTACCGTTACGACCAATGCAATACAAGTTGTCAATGGTATTAAGATATGATCTTAAAATATCGATATCTTTATAACTATCAAAATAGGCAGGATAAGCTTTTTTGATTCTGATTACAACGCCATCGGTAACAGGGCCATTATAAAAGCCCATTTTAGCAAGTTCTTCTTGGCCAAGTTTTATTAAGTCTTGATCAGACATTTTCCAAAAGGAATCATTTTCTTTGCAAAAGTATTCAAGGCCTAACCAAATAGTGTTGATAGGATCTTTAACCATGTATGGTGACCAGTTGTTGAAGATTTGAATTCTTCCTACTTTAACGCTATTGTCTTGAACGTATATCCAGTTATCTTTAACACTACCGTGAATAGTTTCTTGGTTTTTGACTTTAAAGCTTGGAAGTAAAAGGCCAACAGTTAAAAAGTCGCGATATGGAAGATGGGAACTTATTTTACTTATTTTTGAGGGAATATTATTAGTTATTGCTACTAAGTCTTTTAAGGGCATAGAGCTAACTAAAATATCACAAGTAAGTTTGATATTTTTGTCTTTTTGTTTGTAAACGATGGAAGTAATATGATTGCTTTTTTGTTTTATATCAACAACTTTGGCTCGCTTAATGATAAGTCCACCTAGGTTTTCTACTTCTTTAGCAAGAGTTTCATATAATTCCCCCGGACCATATTTAGGATAGTAAAATGATTCGATTAATGAGGTTTCTTTTTTCTTATCTTTGATATGGAATAATCTTAGGAAATAGTCTCTTAACACTTTACTAATTGATATTCCTTTAACACGTTGACTGCCCCAACTAGCATCAATTTCTTTAGGGGATCTGCCCCAGACTTTGGTAGTATAATCTTTAAAGAACATGGAATATAATTTTTTTCCAAAGCGATTGATGTAGAAGTTTTCAAGGTTGGTTTCCTCTTTTTTATGAAAGGTTGATTTTAGGTAACTAAAACCACAATGGCAAGCGGTACATGGTCCCATATTTTTGATGGTTTTAAAATTTAGGTTAACGGGATAGTCAAAAAATTTGTGGTTATAGTAAATTCTTGATACCCTATTTCTAAGAAGCATAACATCATCTTCTTTTTCGGGATCCTTGCCTTTTTGAGGAAAGGGTTTATTTGTTTTTAAAAGTTTATCATCAAAGGATGGTTTGCTTTGAAGGGGCAATAAATCTAGCCACATTTTTTTGACTTCTTTGTTTTTGGTAAAGAAGCGATGACCCCCAATATCGATATGGTTTCCTTTATAGGCAACTGTTTTGCTAATACCACCAACCATTGGTTCTTCTTCAATAATGGTTACTTTAATTTTTTTATTCTTTTTTAACAACTCATAGGCACAACTTAGCCCTGCAGGGCCAGCACCAATTATTACTACATTTTTCATTATACTTGAATAATAAGCTTATAACTTATATTTTCCTTTCTATATTTACATTGTAGCAAAAGGAAAAATGGATGTCACTAAAAAGTTGTTAATAAAGAAAATTTTGGCATAAAAAAACTTATAAAGTCTAAACAATATAAGTTATTTATTTTTTTTAGCATCAAATTTTTTACGTTCTTCAGTATTTAATATTTTTTTACGTAATCTGATGTTATTAGGAGTAACTTCGACTAATTCATCAGAGTTTATGTAGTCTAGAGCATATTCCAAAGTGATTGGACGTGGTCTTTTTAAAACAACGGTGTGATCGCTTCCAGCAGCACGCATGTTCGTTAGTTGTTTTCCTTTAACAACATTAACGGCTAAGTCATTATCACGATTACATTCACCTATAATCATTCCTTCATATACTTCAGCACCCGGTTCAATGAACATAGTACCACGATCTTCTAAGTTACCAATGGCATAAGCGGTTGCATTACCACTATCAACTGATACTAATACGCCTAGTTTTCTTTCACCAATGTCAACGCTTTCATATGGTTCGTATGATTTAAAGGTGTGGTTCATGATACCATAACCCTTAGTCATGGTCATAAACATTGTTGAAAATCCGATTAAACCGCGTGACGGAATAGTATAATTTAAACGCACTTGATTTTCAAAGTTAGTCATGTTTTCCATAACTCCACCACGAAGACCTAATTGTTCAATAACGCTACCAACAACATCTTCAGGAACTTCAATTTGTAATTCTTCAAATGGTTCGTATTTAACCCCGTCTATTTCTTTGATGATAACTTTTGGTTTTGATACTTCTAATTCAAAACCTTCACGGCGCATATTTTCAATTAAGATTCCAAGATGTAATTCTCCACGACCTGATACCAAGAAACTATCATTGGTATTTGGTTCTACTTTTAAGGATACATCTTTTTGAGTTTCTTTAATTAGACGTTCTTCAATTTTTCGAGCTGTTAGAATTTTACCATCTTTTCCTACAAAAGGACTACTATTGGTTCCAAAAGTCATTTGTAGAGTTGGTTCATCAATATGAAGAATTGGTAATTTATAATTTTCACCTTGATGACAGATTGTTTCACCAACAGAAATATCGGCAAGGCCGGCTATAGCGATGATATCACCTGCTTCAGCACTTTCTATTTCAACACGATGATAGCCATAAAAACCAAATAATTTTTGAATTCTAAAGTTTTTAACACTGCCATCTAAACGAAGACAACTTACCATTTCCCCTACTTTGATTTTACCATTATGGACACGACCTATTCCAATACGACCAACGAATTCATTATAATCTAAAAGAGCTGGTTGAAATTGTAATGGTTTTTCTGGATCTCCTTTTGGGGCTGGAATTTCAGAAATAATTAAATCTAGTAATGGCTCGAAACCTTTCTTTTGGCTTTGTAAGTCAGCTTCTAGACTACAAGTTTCATTTAAGGCACTCGCATATACGACTGGAAATTCTAATTGGTTTTCATCAGCTCCAAGTTCGATGAATAAGTCTAAAACTTCGTCTACTACTTGGCTGCATCTAGCACTTGGTTTATCAACTTTATTGATAACAACGATTGGTTTAACTTTGGCTTCTAAGGCTTTTTTTAAGACAAATCTTGTTTGGGGCATAGCTCCTTCATAAGCATCTACTACTAATATTACGCCGTCAACCATATTCATAATTCGTTCTACTTCGCCACCAAAGTCAGCATGACCCGGAGTATCAAGAATATTAATACGATAATCTTTATAATTTAAGGCAGTAGTTTTGGCTAGGATGGTAATACCACGCTCTTTTTCTAAAGCATTGGAATCCATGGAAATATTACTTACATCTTCATTATCTCTAAACATTCCTGAGGTTTTTAAAATTCCATCTACTAGGGTTGTCTTACCATGATCGACGTGAGCAATAATGGCTATATTTCTTTTTTTCATTTATATCACACTCCAAAATACGTTCTAAATTATATCATAAAATAAAGAAAAATACTAGCTTTTTATAGTATTTTCTATAGAAAACATAAAGGAAAAGTTAACCGGTGGCTAACTTTTTATTATTTACTAGCATTAATTTGACTCATTACTTCATCAGCGAAATTTTCTTCTTTTTTCTCGATTCCTTCACCTACAGCATAACGAATCATAGAAACGATAGATCCACCATTATTTTTAACGAATGTACCTACGTTTACACTAGAGTCTTTAATAAATTCTTGTTCTTCAAGACAAATTTCTTTATAGAATTTGTTAAGTCTTCCAGTAACCATTTTTTCAGCGATATCAGCTGGTTTTCCTTCGTTCATAACTTGTTCTTTAATTACTTTGCTTTCATGTTCTACCATATCAGTTGGAACATCACTACGAGTGGCACAAACAGGAGCCATAGCAGCTACATGCATAGCAACGTCTTTTGCTACTTCTTCACTGGTGTTAGCAAGTACTACTAACGCACCAATTTTTCCGCCCATATGTAAATAGCTTCCGAATACTTCATTATCATTTTTTTCTACTAATTCATGACGACGGAAAGATAATTTCTCACCAATTTTAGCAGTTAGAGCAACTAATTTAGCTTCAATTGTCTCACCATTATCTTCAAATGATAATACTTCTTCATGAGTTTTTAAATTATTAGCTAAAATAGTATTAGCTAGGTAATCAACAAAATTTGTAAATTCTTCATTTTTAGCAACAAAGTCAGTTTCAGAGTTAACTTCTAGAATAACAGCTTTATTATCAGATGTTACTATTTTACAAAGTCCTTCTGCAGCAACACGGCTAGCTTTCTTCTCAGCTTTACTAATTCCTTTTTCTCTTAACCAATCAACAGCTTCACTCATGTTACCATTAGTAGCTTCTAGAGCTTTTTTACAATCAAGCATTCCTGCTCCAGTTTTATCTCTTAATTCTTTTACATCACTTGCTTTAAACATATTTTTCTTCCTTCCTTTTTTATAGAAAAAGAGGCTGACGCCTCCTTCCTCCTTTTTTTATTTAGATAAAGCTTCAATTATTTCAGCTTTTTTAAGTCCTGTTGTAGATATATTTTTGCTCTTAGCAATTTCTTTTAATTCTGCAACTGTCATTTTACTGTAATCTACTTCTTCTTTCTTTTCTTCTTTTACTTCAGCTTTTTTAGGAGCTTCTTTTTCTACTTTTTTTGATTCTTTTTTAGTAGCTACAGTATTTTCTTCTCTTTTAGCTTCTTTCTTTTCTTTCTTGGCTTTATCTTCTTCTGTAATATAATCAATAACTTCGTTGCCATTAACTTCAGCGATAGCATTTGTTAAAGCACCAATTAATAATTTTACAGCGCGAACAGCATCATCATTTCCCGGAATAACATAATCAACCATATCTGGATCACCATTGGTATCAACAATACCAAATACAGGAATTCCTAAAATTCTTGCTTCTTTGATAGCGTTTTCTTCTTTTTTAGGATCAACGATAATTAAAGCGTTTGGAATTTTCTTCATGTCTCTTATTCCACGTAAGTTTTTATTTAATTTAGCATATTCTTTCTTTAAACCAATTACTTCTTTTTTAGGAAGTAAATCAAATGTACCGTTTGATTCCATTTTTTCGATTTCTTCCATTCTTTTGATTCTTGATCTAATAGTTCTAAAGTTGGTTAATGTTCCTCCTAACCATCTCTCATTAACAAAGTACATATTAGTTCTAGTTGCATTTTCTTCAGCTGCTTCCATAGCTTGTTTTTTAGTTCCTACAAATAATACTTTTCCACCATCAGTTATTATTTGTTTTAAAGCTTCATAAGCTTTATCAAGACATTTAGATGTCTTTTGTAAATCGATAATATAAATATCATCTCTTGTTGTATAGATGTATTCCTTCATTTTTGGATTCCATCTTCTTTTTTGGTGTCCAAAGTGTACACCTGATTCTAATAAATAATTCATTGATACTACTGTCATATCTTTTTCTCCTTTTCGTTTTTTTACTTCTATTTTGTTCTAAAAATTATCACCATTTAGGCACTAGATAATTAAATTCCAAAATATGTTTATTTGTTTAAAGCTTCAATTATTTCAGCTTTTTTAAGTCCTGTTGTAGATATATTCTTGCTCTTAGCAATTTCTTTTAATTCTGCAACAGTCATTTTACTGTAATCTGTTTTGGTTTCTTTTGTTTCTTTTTTTACTTCTTCTTTCTTAGAAGTTGTTTTTGTTTCTTTCTTAGTTGTTTCTTTTGCTTTTTCAATTCTTACTTCATTAGTAGCAGTTACTTCTTTAGCAGTAATTTTACCTTCTTTGCCATCTTTAGCAACTTTTACTAATTCACTGAAGGCTTTTGGATCGTTAATTGCAATTTCACTTAACATTTTACGGTTTACTAGAACACCAGCTTTAGTTAAACCTTCAATAAATCTTGAATAACTAATACCATTTTCACGACAAGCGGCATTGATTCTTGTTATCCATAATTTTCTGAATTCTCTTTTCTTTTGTTTACGATCACGGAATGCATATCTTCCTGAATGCATTAATTGTTCTTTTGCACTTTTATATAGTCTGTGTTTACTTCCAAAATATCCTTTAGCTTGTTTTAATACTTTTTTATGACGAGCTTTTGTTGCAGCTCCATTTTTAACTCTTGCCATACTTCTTTTCCTCCTTTTTGTTTATTAAATTATGTTCTTTAAACGTTTAATGTCAGACTTACTTAAAGCTGAACTACTTCTTTTCTTTCTATTAAATTTTGTATTTTTGTCTCCTGTGTTGTGTCTACTACCGGGATGTCCAATTTTGTAATCATTTTTTCTTTTCTTAAAAACTTTTTTACTTCCTTTATGTGTTTTTAATTTTGGCATTTTTCTTCCTCCTTTATTGTTTATCTTTCTTAGGTACTAAAAACATTGTCATAGTACGTCCATCTAGTTTTGGATGTTCTAAAATCGTTGCATAGTCTAAAGTTCTTTCTGCAAATTTTTCTAAAACTTCCTTACCTAGCTCAGTGTGTGCCATTTGTCTTCCTTTGAATCTGATGGTAAGTTTTATTTTATCTCCGTGTTGAAGATATTTGATAACATTTTTTAATTTTGTTTCAAAATCACCTACATCAATAACAGGAGATAAACGGTACTCCTTCAACTCAGCTTGAGTTGCTCTTTGCTTTTTCAAAGCTTCTTTTTCTTTTTTCTTTCTTTCATAACGGTATTTGTTATAATCCATCACTTTACAGACAGGGGGAGTTCCATTTGGATTCATTAAGACTAAGTCAAGATTAGCATATCTAGCTAAAGTCTTAGCATCTTCAAGCAATTTAATCCCTACTTGTTCACCGTTTGGCCCAATAACAAGTACTTCTTTAGCGGTAATTTCATCATTGATTTTTTGACTTCTATTATCCTTTGCTATAATTAACACCTCCATAAAATTAAGAAAAGTGGATATATATTTATACCCACTTAAAAACCAAGATCATTCTTTAGGCTTTTAGACCTATTGGCATATTTATTACTTCTTTGAGCCAATCAGGTGGTGTATATAAATACATCTCTTTCCTTTTCGTCTTTACTAATATATGCTAAAACCGTTAATTTGTCAACTGTTTTTTAGAAAAACGCATGGTTTTGGTTAAAAATTTAACTTGATATTTGTTTTTTCTTTATTTTTTTTATATTTTTGTGCCATTTGAAGAAAATATGAAAATATTTTTTTAGAGTCAGAATTCGTTAAAATATCTTTTTCTGGATGCCACTGAACACCAAGACAAAAATCATAATTTTTTAGTTCGACGGCCTCAATAACATTATCAGAGCTTCTGGCGATAACACTACACTCTTTGGTATAATCAACCATTTTAGTATGATTAGAATTAACTAAGATATTATCTTTTTGTAAAATTTTATACAGAATACTATTTTTTTCAATAGTTATAGGATGAGTTTTGGTTACATCATTAGGATGATGATGAATATTTTGATTAGGAACATCTAAAAGAGTAAAGTTATTAATATTTAAATTGGCAATTATTTGCATACCTAAGCAGATACCTAAAACAGGAATGTTTCTTTTGAGACATTCTTTAAGAACATAAAAGTCATAATATGTCATTTTTGAACCACCGGGAAGAAGAAGACCATCTATTAGTGATAATTGATAATTTATTATTTCTTTTTCTTCACTAGTTAATGGTGGAAAATCTTTATAATGAGTTTGATAATAGCTTATATTCTGAGGTGGTGTTAAATATAAAGGAACACCATTACTATAAATAACTGCTTGTCTTATGCTTTCAAAAACAAACTGAAGTGGGGTATTATTTTCATTTGCTCCACTTCTTGTCATGATACCGATGATAGGCTTCATTAAAATTCTAAACTCTTTTCAATATATTCTTTTACTTCTTCTAATTTTAAAGTTACTTGTTCCATAGTATCTCTATTTCTAATTGTAACAGTATTATCTTTTAACGTATTTTCATCAACAGTAAGGCAATATGGAGTACCTATTGCATCTTGACGGCGATATCTTTTACCAATTGAGCCTGATGCATCATAGCTAACAAAGAAATATTTACTTAATTCTTTATATATTTCAGTTGCTTTTTCACCATGATATTTTTTGGCAAGAGGAAGGACTGCTAGTTTATATGGGGCTAGGAATGGATGAAGTTTTAGGACTTCTCTTGTATCATTATTTTCTAGAGTTTCTTCATGATAGGCATCACATAAAACAGCTAATAGTAATCTATCAACACCAACACTTGGTTCAATAACATATGGAATGTATTTTTCGTTGGTTTCGGGATCAAGATATTCTTGTTTTACTTTGGAAACTGTTTGGTGGCTTTTCAAATCATAATCAGTTCTTGAAGCGATTCCCCAAAGTTCTCCAAATCCAAATGGAAATTTATATTCAATATCAGTAGTAGCATTACTATAGAAACTTAATTCTTCTTTAGAGTGATCTCTTAACCGTAAATTTTCTTTAGTTACTCCTAAATTTAATAGGAAGTTGTAACAAAAGGCTTTGTAATATTTGTGATAATCTAATTCACTACCCGGCTTACAGAAAAATTCAAGTTCCATTTGTTCAAATTCTCTAGTTCTAAAGATAAAGTTACCGGGAGTTATTTCATTACGAAAGCTTTTTCCTATTTGACCAATACCAAATGGCACTTTAAGACGCATACTACGTTGAACGTTTAAAAAGTCAACAAATATACCTTGAGCAGTTTCGGGTCTTAAGTAGATAGTACTTTTATTATCTTCTGTTACACCTTGGAAAGTTTTAAACATTAAATTGAATTCTCTTATATCAGTGTAATCTAGAGCACCACAGTTTGGACAAGTGATATTATTTTCTTTTATGGTTTTCATTAAATCTTCATGACTCATACCACCGGCTTCTTCTAAAACACCACTTTCTTCAATTAGTTTATCAGCGCGATGTCTAGTTTTACATTTCTTACAATCAATTAAAGGATCAGAAAATGTAGCTAAATGACCACTTGCTTCCCATGTTTTAGGATTCATTAAAATAGCACTATCTAAGCCAACATTATTAGGATCTTCTTGAATGAATTTTTTCCACCATGCTTTTTTGACATTGTTTTTTAATAAAACGCCAACAGGACCATAATCCCATGTATTAGCTAGGCCACCATAAATTTCACTTCCTTGAAAGATTATTCCATATTGTTTACAGTAGTTAACTAATTTTTCCATCGTTAATTTTTCCATTATTTACTCTTCTCCTTTGTAGTTTTATTTTCATATTTCTTTAAGATAGTATCTAATTCATTAGTATTCATGGCAACATCAAAACATAGTCTAGCACTACTAGTCATGCTTCCTTGTTTAATAGCTTGATCCATATCCTTTAACAAGGTATCGTAACTATGATCTTCGTTATATATTATTAAAGGTTTATCAGTGTTTAATTCTAATTTGGTTGTTAGAGCACTATAAAACTCTGCTCTTGTCCCTATGCCTCCACTTAAAAATAGTAAAGCATCACTTTCATTAGTGATAATTTCCGTTCTGTTGATTGGAGATGTAGCTGTAATTTTTACATCAGCACTACTATTTTCTAATTCTTTACTTCCTGCTAGACCGACATATTCCATGAAACAACCTTTTTCTTCTAAAAGTTCTACAACATTTTGCATTGGTCCTGTTTCACAGCCAACTATAAATGTATAATCTTTTTTTGTAGCAAGTAAATCAGCAGCATTAGAATTAGTTAAATAGCTATCTAAAGCGAGGCTAGTACTACTACTTCCTAATATTCCTAAATTCATATTTTCCACCTCTTTCGCTTTTTATTATACTTTTTTTTTTAAAGTTTGCCAAGGTAAAGATTAATTAGTTTAGGAAGAAAGATACTAAGACCAATAATACTAGCAAAAATGGCAGATATTAAAACGGCTCCGGCGGAAGCATCTTTGGCTATTTTGGCTTTAGAATTTTTTTCACTTGTTACAAGATCAACAACATTTTCAATAGCAGTATTGGCTAGTTCTAATGATAAGACTAAAGCGAAAAGTAAAAAGCAGACTAACCATTCATTAAAACTGATTTTAAAAGTTATACCAGCAATGATTACTAAAATCATAATTAAAAAGTGAATAACCATATTCCTCTCATGACTTAAAGTATAAGTTATTCCATTCAAGCCATAACTTAAAGTCCTTAATATTGGTTTTTCTTTGATGTTTTTTTCTTTAGTCTTTTCATAATAATAAATAGTAACACTTAAAATTAGAAGGCCTAGAGTGATTCCTGCTAAAATATCGGTTAAATAATGAACACCTAAAACAAGACGACTTAAGGCGATTAGAAAGATTAAACTAGAAAGACTAATTGTCCCTATTTTTTTAGTTATTGGATGATAATCACTTTTATTTAACAAGTAAATTAAATAACCATAATAAGTAGTAGCAATTAAACTATGACCACTTGGAAAGCTATAACTGTTTAAAATAAGACTACCAATATATGGGCGCGGTCTTGTGAAAATATTTTTACTAATAAAAATTATAAGGGCACTTAAAGCAGTATTGGCAAGAGCAAACACTCTTTTATGGTTAGTATTTAAAAGGAAAATTAAACCGAGAGTAATAATAATTATGGCTTCGGTTGAACCCATAGTACTTATCAAATTAAACATTTTGGTAACTACAGGTGGTTGTTTGGTTATAAAAAAGTGATAAATGGCTTGGTCAAAGTTATAAGTTACTCCACTTATCATACAAATAGAAATTAAAATAAATATACTAGTTAAAATTATAATCTTTTTTTTCATAATTACTCCTACTTCATAATAACTTAGCAAGATTTTTCATATTCTTACTTTTTAAATAAATTCCTGTATAGCGTTCATAATAGGCATCAAGAAATTTACTTATTTCATTATTAGCTTTTTCTTCAACATCAATTTTTTCTAATTTGGATATATCTATATAGTAATACATTTGTAATAATTTTATAGCTTTAGCACTATAATAACCTTCGTTTTGATAGCAATTGCTACAAATGAAGCCGCCTGCTGTATCGCTTAAACTGATAATATTAGTTGTTTTACCACAAATAGAACAGCCATCAACAATGGGTGCCACTCCTAAAAAACTTAAATATTTTAATTCAAGAATATTTTTAATTACAGAAGGATTTAGACCTTGTTCTATTTTTGATAAGGCACTAACTATTATATTTAATATTTCTTTATCTTGATTATCTTTAGCAACTTGTTTAGTAAGATCTAATAAATAAGTAGCATAAACTACAGATTCTAAACTTTTCATGGTTTTGGGATAGTCATTTATGACATCAACACTGATTAAAGTTGAAAGACCGTTTTCTTTATAATAGAAATGATAGGTTCCATAAATGAGTTTTCTTGAACTCCCGCGCAATTTACTTTTAAGAGCCCGACAGCCTTTTGAAATAATACCGACTAAACCATATTCTTCTGTTAAAACATTTAAAATTTTACTAGAATCACTATAATTTGTTTCACTTAAGGCGAGGCCTTTTACATCTACTATTTTCATTATGTTCACTTTCCTTTATTTTACTTGCTAAAAGAAAGTATTTAATATCTCCGGTTTTCTTAAAAAGATTCCATACTATTTGATAACTAGTCATTTTCACATCTCCTTTATCAAATAGTGATGAGAAAATTTAATTTTTATGCATTTTTATCGTCTAAACCAAGCTCTATTAAATATTTTTCTTTATCACGCCAATTTTCAATTGTTTTAACATATAGATTTAAATATACTTTTTTACCTAAAAATTCTTCCATATCATGTCTTGCTAAAGTCCCTACTTCTTTTAACATTTTACCTTGCTTACCAATTATAATTTTTTTAAGGTTAGCTCTATCAACAACTATTAAAACACTTAATTTAACAAGATTATCTTCTTCTTTATATTCTTCAGTGTAGCAAGTGACAGTATGAGGTATTTCTTTTTCGGTTAATTGCATTAATTTTTCTCTAACAAACTCTGCCATAATAAATTTAACTGGTAAATTGGTTAATTCATCATTTTTGAAGATTGGTTCATTAAGAGGTAAATATTTTTTTAGAGTTTTTATTAAATCATCTAATGACTCATGTTTTAAAGCAGAAATTGGAATAATTTCACTAAAATCATATAAATCTTTAGTACTAGTAATTATTTTTAGTAATTTTTCATTATTAACTTTATCTACTTTATTTAAGATAAGAAATACTTTAGCATCTTTATTTTCTTTTATTTTGTCAAGAATAAATTTATCGCCTTTACCAAAACCTGTGGTAGCATCTATTAGTAAGAGAATAACATCAGAGTTTTCAATATTTTGATATGATTTACTATTGAGAATAGTCTCTAATTTATTAAGAGGTTTATGAATCCCCGGCGTATCAATAAAAATTATTTGGGAATCTTGATCTTGATAAATTCCTTGAATAATATTTCTAGTTGTACCGGCTTTATCGGTTGTAATGGCTAATTTAACATTTAAAAGAGCATTTAATAAAGTACTTTTACCAACATTAGGTCGTCCCATAATGCTTACGGTTCCACATTTCATATTTTTACCTCCTTATATTCTTGATACAAAAATAATTAAACTGGTAACAGTTGATGTTATAGCTAAAACAAATTCAGCAGCACTGGCAATATCTTTGGCTTTTTTGGCTAGAGGATGATATTCTTTAGTTACTAAATCAACAGTACTTTCAATGGCTGTATTAACTAGTTCAACTGCAAGGGTTATTCCAATAATAGCAATAATGACTAACCACTCTATTAAAGTTATTTTAAAAATGATGCTTAATATTATTAAAGTTATAGAGGCTAAAAGATGAATATATAAACTCTGTTCACTTTTATAAGATGCTTTTAAACCATTTAAAGAATTGATGATACTTGCTTTTATTTTTTTTAAACTAGAGCACTTTTGAGTTTCTTTTGATGCCATATTTGGTTAATACCTCCTCTTGTTTTTTAAACATTATTTCTTCCTCTTCTTTGGTTTGATGATCATAACCTAATAAATGATAGAAACCATGGACTGCTAGAAAACACAATTCACGTTCTAGCGAATGACCATATTCTTCGGCTTGAGTTATGGCTTTATCAAGACTAATATAAATATCTCCTAAAAGTCTAATGCTTTTGGGAGTTAGGCAAGTCTTATCATCTTCTAGAGCAAATGTTATAACATCTGTTTCTCTATCAATTTTTCGATAGGCTTTGTTTAAATTATGAATATAGTCATTATTAACTATAATAATACTACAGCTTGCATTCTTTGTTTTTTCAATATGATAAGCTTCTTTGATGACTTTTTTCATAATTTTAGTATAGGGAATTTCTTTTCCTGTTTCGTTATAAATATTAATTTTATTCATTATACAACACCCGGCTTTAGTATATCATAAATAATAAAAGTTTTAAAGTAGCGTTATTAAGCCAACAAGTAAAAGAACCGCTACTAGGTTTAAGAACCATTCAGATAAAAATATCTTAGGACAAATATTTCCTATCTTTAACATAATTATATAAAAATAGTGACCTATTACACCACCAACAACATTTAGGAAAATATCATCAATATCAAAAACACGGCCAATCATTAACTGGGTTGATTCAATGGTAAATGAGGTGATGATTGTTAGAATAAAAATAGGTAAAATTTTATTTTCTTTTAAATAATAACTAGTAAAAAAACCATATGGTAAAAACATAATAATATTACCTAGAACATTTTTAATAAAAAGACGACTGCCAATATTATATCTAAACATTTCTTTAAATGGAATTAGATTATTGGATGAAAAATTGTTAGTATCTTGAAAAGTAACAGCTTGGAATAAGCACAAAATATAAATAATGAATGATAATGAGATTAATTCTTTGTACAAACAAAAGTCTTTTTTATTTTTGATTATATCAGTTACCCTTAAACTTATAGTAACAACAACAGAAATAATAACCATGGGAAGACTTAGGGAAAAAACATTACCAATAGAATTACTGATACTTGTAAACATTATAATCACTCCTCTTGTGCTTGTTTGGCATTTTCTTTTTCGATATCTATTTCTTTTAAGGATATATAATCAGTTATGTCTTCTTCAACTTTGAAAAATATATCTACTTTTATTTTAGCAGTATTTACTTCTTTTTTCAAAATTTTTTCAGAAATTATTTTAATATTTGAACCTAATTTCATTTTTAATTTAGAAATGGCAAGAGGAAGGATATTCTTTTTATAGTTTTCAGTATAATCAATATTTATTAACTCTATTTCTTCCTTAGTTGTAAAATTAAAGCTTAACGGTAGTAATTGCTCTTTCCAAATTTTATGATTATTATTTTGGCTTTTTTTATACCAGTTAAAAGGAAAATAGAAATTGTTATTTAAAAAGTGAAAATTAAAAGTCTTGATTTTTTTCCCTGTTTTCTTTTTATCTGTGTATTTACGTGGTAAATTTAAAGTTACTTTATACCAAACTTCGGCATAGACACTTCCTTCTGATCTTACTTTGCTAACAATATTATCTTTATTTTTAATAAGACCACTAATTAAAATATCCCCTTTATTAACATAAGCATTCTTTTTAGTTACAACTTCCCCTTTATCAGCAATTATTTTAGTAATAAGACCATTTTTCTTAGCAATAATACTTCGTTCCTCTTGCTCTTTTTTGATATTATTTTTGATTCTTTTTATTAATTTTACTTGATAAGTTGTTCCTATTTCTTCAATTTCAAGCCATTCTAATTTATCTTTTTCTTTTTGTAAAATCTTTTTTTCAATTTCTTCTTTAGTTTGATAATTTACTTTAAAATGATATTTATTTATTCCTAACTCTGATAGATCATTCATGATTATATTAATTATTTCATCATTATTATCAATTATTTTGATATTAAATATCATATTACTTAATATAGTTAGTAGCAAAAAGCCCATTATTAGGGCACTTAAAAACAATTTACGTGTTCTTAAAATATGCGTAAAATATATTAAACCTTTGCGTTTTAATATTTCTATTTGATACGTAGTTTTTATTCTTTTTAATTTATCATAATCTTCTTCTAACACTTCAATTATAAGAGTATCTCTACTCTCTTTAATTTTCTTTAGAGGAATTTTCATTTTGATTAAAAAGCTTAAAAATGTATCTATTCTTTTTCCGGTTATTTTTAAAATATATCTATTCATATTTTATCTCTAAACTTTCTAACTTACCATTTACTAAAAGTTCACTATCTAAAAGGGTATTTAAGGAAAAAGAAGTACCTGTGATAATTATTTTTTTTAAGTTGTCTTTAACAATGATTTTACTATTTGTTAAAGAAATTATTTTTTGATAATTGACAATGTGAATAAGGTTGTCATAAATATTTATTTCAAGGGATGTTTGTTCTAAATAATTTTTAATTTGGTTAATGAGCATTAAGATCACCTACTAAATATTTTATGTCTTAATACTAAAAAAAAGAAACCAATTATATATTAGTTTCTTTCTCTTCTTTTACGTTCATTCTTGTGAGCGTTTTTAATAGCTTCTTTTTTAGCTTTTCTTCGCCTAACTCCTGGTTTATCATAAGCGTCATGTTTTTTTACTTCAGAAGGGACACCACTTCTTGCAAGCTTTTGCTTATATCTTCTAATTGCAAAATCTAGATCTCCGTGTTTAACTGGAATTTGTGCCATACTAAATTATCCCTCCCTTCGCTTTTTTCTACATTTGATTATAACACTTATTATCTTTAATTGACAACATTTTTTGTCAAATTATGTGTTTTTTTTAGAAAAAAGAGCGTAAAAATGGTCCTAACCAGTAGCCAAGGTTATAAAAAAGGATACTAATTAAGGCATTTATGAGAAAAAGAAATAAAATTTTATGATATTTTTTTATTCTAGTGGACATAGTTTATTGCTATTAATCCTCCTTAAGGAAGTACCAAGAATCTTACCAGCATCTAAAAGTACCTCAATAAGATTTGCAATGGCATTTATCAAAGAAGAACTTCCATAGGTAGCTCCCCCATTAATAGTTAGTAATTCTTGTTTAGTTAATTTTTGCATTTAATCATCTCCTTTACATGTGGTAGGATTTGTTATACCTTCTATAACACCAATGATGAAGGTAAAAATTGCAGTAACTGTTAAGCCAAGGGCTAATACGGCTGTTGCTGATGCTCCCCCATTAATATTTGCTAATTCTTTTGTGGTTAATTTTTTCATTTCGACCTCCATGTTTCTATTATCAAACTCATAACTGTTTTTTTAGTTTTTGGAACTGTTATATCAACAATATCTCTATCCTCATTTTTTAATTCTATTAGTATTAAATACTTACTTTTAATCTTTTCTTCCTTTATTATTTTGTAATATCTTTTATGACTATCTATATAGCAATAACTAACACTGCGAAGATTTTTTCTTTCAGTTTTAGTTAATAATGTTTGATAGATATCATCTTCCTTAAAAAAGTATAATTATCATAAGTCCATATTTTTATTTTAGTTAGAAAATAGATGAATGCGATGGTTATAAAAACATTTAGGAGCCCTATATAGATTAAACATTTATTTTTTTTCATAACACTTTCCCTTATTCATGTAAAAGATACGATTAAATAAGTTTTTATTAGAAATACGATGAGAAATATAAATTATTATTTTATCGTGATATATAGATAAAATATTTTTTATTATTTCTTTTTCGAGTTTTATATCCACATTGCATAGACACTCGTCCAAAATATAAATTTCACTATCATTTAAAAGACCTTGGGCTAAATTAATTCTTGCTACTTCGCCCATACTAAGATTAGAGGCTGATTCTGATATTTTGGTGGCAAGATTATATTTCTTTTCTTTAAACAATTTTTGGACTCCTGATGAAGATAATATTTTTTCACTATTAATATTCGGATGTCTTGATAGATAAATACTGTCTTTGATAGTGTCTGTTGTTAGAATGGTATTACTACTAATATAGGTAACCATTTTTCTTAGAGTTGCTAGATTATAATGGGTAATATCAATTTCATTGATACTAATAGAATTATAATGAACGGGAAGATAACGGCCAAGCAATTTAACTAAAGTACTTTTACCACTACCACTCGCACCATAAATAAATACTTTATCTTTGGCATTTATTACCAAATTGATATTTTTTAAAATAAGAATATTATAATATTTAAAAGTTAAATTCTTTATGTTTATTTCCTTTTTTAAAGAATTAAGATTCTTAGTTTGGTGAAATAAGAGTGTTTCTTCTTCAAGTTCAAGAATATCATTAAGACGCAGTTTTAATTTTTGATATTCTTCCCTTTTTAAATAAAGAGCAATTATACTTTTAGTATGACTTAATGAAAGATGGACTAAACTTTCAACTAAAATGAATGTTGCTAATGATATTTTTTTAGTTGTGATTAATAAATAGCCAACGATCGTTAAAATAATTAGATAAATGGCATTATCTATTATGGTAATAATACTTTGGGTGGAAAACTTATATTTTAGTAATCTAGAAGTATTTAATAGCAAAGAAGAAGTTTTTTCTTTAAATCTTTTATGAATTATTTTTCCTAAATTTAGGCCTTTAATCTTTTCTTCATTAATTACTATTGAATTAATAGATGTTTGATAATTATCTTTAGAAATAAAATAGAATTTAATAATATTTTTGTTAAAGATATTACTTATATATATAAAGCCTAAAAGTAAAAAATTAGTAAGGAAAAGAAGAAGAACTAAAAAGGATGAGATACTATTTAAGTACAAATAAATAACAATTAATATAATGCTACTTTCAAAAGCTAAAAAAGAAGAAGTTGTGAATAATTCGGTAATAATATCTACTTCAGCAAAAAGATTAATAAAATTACCATTAGTGATGGTTTGATAATATAGATTAGGAAGTGATAATATTTTTCTCATCAGTAACGATTTATAATGATAACTGAGATGATTATTAAGATTTGTAACTGTTAAGTTAATAAAGTATGTTAACCCTATCTTTAATAACAATATAATGGAAAAGATAACTATGAGAAATTTAAAGTTAATTAGGGATTTACTAATTAAAGAATTATTGATAATTAATTTTAAAAAGAAAAGACTAATTATTTCTAAACTGGTTAGAATAATAATTTCACTTATTATCGTAAATATTTTATATCTATTTTTTCTAAATACCTTTTTTCTTTCGGTAATTATGTAATCTTTTCTAATACGTTTTATAGTATTAGGAGTTTCTTTGATAAAAAGATAGTTAGAAGTTGATAGTTTACGAAATTCTTCTATGGAAAGAGTTTTCTCTTTTGTTGATGGATCTAATATCGTTATTTTATTATCTGTTATACGGCTAACTATAACAAAATGATATAGTTTGGGCTCTAGTGATAATGAAAAATGAGCGATAAAAGGTAAATCCTCTTTTTTTACTAATTTAATATCACCTTTTTGGCCGTATGATTCAAAACCAAGAAAAGTTGCTGCTTTCATTAAATCATACATACTTGTTCCCTTAGAAGTAGTATTAGTTAATTGTTTTAATTTTTCTTTGGAAATATCAGTTTTATAAAATTTTAGGATCATTAGAAGACAAGTGAGTCCACAATCATAGTTATTTTCTTGATTTAACAGTTTGATTTTTGTTATTATTATCACCTCCTACTATAATTTTTAACGGTAAAATGGGCTTTTTTTCACAAATTTATCAATTATTTTGACAAATCGCGAAATATTTCCATTACTGTAATAAAATGTTGTTTAGGTGGTATAGATGCAGTTTGGGAAAATAAGAGATTTAAGAGAAGACAATGATTTAACACAATTTCAAGTAGCACAGTATTTAGGCGTTAAAAGATCTACTTACGCAATGTGGGAATTGGGCGATGTTAACTTTCCAATTGAGAAGTTAGTTAGACTTGCCAATCTTTTCCATTCTAACGTTGACTACATGCTTGATTTATCGACTAGTAAAGTTGCAATTCATTATGGAGATAATGTTGATTTGGAATTTATTGGTAATCAGATTAGACGATATCGATTGAGAATCAATAAAACACAACGGGAATTCGCTAATTATTTGGGTGTTAAACAATCAAGTTATTCTTATTATGAAGAAGGAAAGATAAGAATTCCTACTAGGTGCTTGATATCATTGTGTAGTAGATACCATATCTCCTTAAGTCAGATTTGTGGTGGTAAATATAAAATCGTTAACCAAAATGTTACAAAAGTATAAAAAAAGGTTGACAAATATTACCTACCTTGTTTATAATTATAAATGTCAATTGAAGTTGGCATTTGTGATTTGCGGATGTAGTTTAATGGTAGAACCTTAGCCTTCCAAGCTAACTACGGGAGTTCGATTCTCCTCATCCGCTCCATTTGAATACAACTTACGAACCTATTATGGTGTCGTAAGTTTTTTAATGTCTAAAATCTAACCCACTGTTAGCTTGGAA
>CAKPIT010000005.1 GCA_934162445.1 uncultured Bacilli bacterium | reverse complement strand
CCTATTGGTAATACCATTTTAATCTTTTTTCTTCCTTGCACATCACAAATTAAATCGCATAATTCTTTTATTGCAATATATCTATTAGATAAGATATAGCATTCACCATTAGTACCATTTTTACAAGCACTAATAACACCATCTGCTACATCTCTTACATCAACAAAATCATATCCACCTTTTACACAAGCAAATAATTTGCCACTTGCAACTTCTTTTATTAATTGTGTTAAGTGACTATTTCCAAAATCATTTGGACCTATAATACCAGATGGATGAATAATACAAGCATTCAAATTTTTACCCTTTACTGCATCAATTACATACTTCGCAGCTTCTGCTTTTGTTTTTGCATATAATCCCTCAACATTATCAGGGTTAAAATTAGTTATTTCTGTTATTAATTCATTGTTAGGTGGCTCTGGGATTGCATGAACACTACTAATATAGATAAGTTTTGCTTTTGACTCTATTACCTTATCTACTATATTTTTAGTTCCATTAACATTAACATTATAAACAAGTGGATTGTATTTTGATTTTATATATACTACTGCAGCACAATGAATTACAAAAACTTCTTTTCCATCAGTATTTTCAAAAATTAATGATAAAGTTTCTTTTTTAGTTACATCACCATAGTAGATTTTACATTTTAATCCTTCAAGTGATTTAATAGAATCGCCTTTTAATACAAAAGCCCTAATTTCATTATCAGCATCTTGTTCTAACTTTCTTATGATATTATTACCTAAAAAACCATTTGCTCCTGTTATTATATAAATTTTTTTCACAATATTTATCACCTAACACTCCATTCTAAAAAATAAATCTAAGTTCTCTCTTATATAATTATACCACAATTTCACGATTATTTTTTAAGAAGTATATGAATAGTAAAAAGATTAGTTATATTCCAAACTAATCTCATCAATAAATTGTAATTTGATTATTTTTACCTATTCTTGTTAAAAAAAGCACTATATATTAAATGCTAAATCTAATTGGTTTGAAGAGTTAAGAAATAGACGCAAGTGTAATATGATAATTAAAATTGATAAATGTATTTCAAATTGAAAATAATATCAATATAGTTATTATCTATATTAAATAGTTTTTTAGTTTCTTGATGATCAAATGCTTCTATCCAAGTAGTATCGATATCTAAGTTCGGTGCTTCTAAAATCATGTGAGTTGCGACTATAGTAGCATCTATTTCATAAGTTGAATGTTCATCTTTATGAAAGGCTTTTTCTTTATCACTTGTAAATAAAGAAATAAACCATTTAGAACCAAAAAGACCAAATAATAGAAATACTAAATAGATACAGATACTTAAAAATATACCATTTCCAGATATTTTATTTACTTTTTCTTTATCATTTTCGCCTAAGCTTTTGGAAAGGATGGCATTTAGCCCTACTCCAGTCCCAACACCAATTGCAATAATCATGATTTGAACGGGGAAAGCATAGGTTAAGGCTTGATTGGCAATAGCACCTTTAGCCTCCATATTAGCAACAAAAATACTATCAATAACATTATATAGGGCTTGTAAAACCATAGATATAATCATAGGTAATCCCATTTTTATTATTAGCTTATTAATGGGTTCTACAGCCATTTTGTTTTGTCTTTCTTTTTTCATAAATCCTCCTATCTTGACGAGAAAAAAGACGCAAATCCAAAACTGGATTTACGTCTTTTCATTGAAAGCTACTCGTCTCACAAGGTAAATTGTACTATTTTTTTAAATTTTTTTCAATTAGAAAATTTATGATTTTTGTGGTTTTTTTAATTATTTTTTATATTTATGACTTTATAATCTAATTTAGTAATAGCATTAATTATATCATGTTCATCAATATTACTTTCGGAATATATGGTGGCAGTTTTGTCTTTTAAATTAACTTTTACTTTAGTAACAGTTGTTAATTCTAATAAAGCTTTTTCTACTTTAGATTTACAATGATCACATACCATTCCTTCAATAGTTACCACTTTTTTTATTCTTTTCTTAAACATATATTATTTCTCCTTCCATTTTTTTAATCTTAAAGCATTAAATATGACTGTGAGGCTGGATAAAGTCATAGCAAGGCCTGCTAGCATTGGATTCATGGAAATATTGATAAACTCTAATAGGCCACTGGCGATGGGAATCATGCAAATATTGTAAAAGAAGGCCCAAAACAAATTACCTTTGATATTGCTTAATGTCTTTTTGCTTATGATAAATAAATTATAAATTGCATTTAAATCATTGCGCATTAATATAACGTCAGAAGAATCAGCGGCAATATCAATAGCCGAGTTTAGACTTATGCCTATATCGGCAAGAGATAAGCTTGGTGCATCATTTATACCATCGCCTACCATCATTACTTTTAAACCATTATTTTTTAATTCTTTAATTTTATTTGATTTATCTTTAGGAGATACATTTGCTATTACTTCATCAATACCAATACTTTTAGCAATTATCTTAGCTGTAATTTCATTATCACCAGTGAGCATAATAACTTGTTTATTGATAGACTTTAATTTAGTTATAACATCTTTAGCATTCTCTCTAATGATATCTTTTACACCGATAAGAGCAATTACTTTTTGGTTTTCGACAACATAGACTAAACTATTACCACTTAGGGATAATTCTTTTTCTTCTTTGAAAGAAGTGTTATCGGTTTTAAATTTTGCAAATATTTTATTACTTCCTATTAAATATTCTTTTTTATTAATAGTACCTCTTAAGCCTATTCCTGTTATATTTTTAAAGTTGATGACTTCGAGAGGCTTTAAATTCTTTTCTTTAGCATATGTTGAAAAAGCATTGGCAATTGGGTGGGTTGATTTACTTTCTAACGATGATACTATTTCTAGTAAGTCTTTATCGGAATAAAGAGAATTATTTTTTATTTTCGATATTCTTAAATTTCCATAAGTTAAGGTGCCAGTTTTATCGAAAACAACGGCATCAATTTTATTAGCATTTTCAAGTATTTCTGATTTTTTGACGAGTATTCCACTTTTTGCACATAATCCTTCACTTACTACGATGGCAAGTGGAGTGGCAAGACCTAAGGCACAAGGACAAGCGCAAACAAGAACAGTTACAAAATAAATAATAGATTCACTAAAATTAAAACCTAACAATAAATGAAGAAGAAAAGTTATAAGGGCTAAAGCTATCACAATTGGCACAAATACGCCACTCACTTTATCGGCTAGCCTTGCAATAGGAGCTTTGGTATTAGTGGCTTCAACTACTAATCTTACTATTTCTGATATGGTTGAATTTTTACCTATATTTTCAGCTTTATACAAAACTTCCCCATCTAGATTTATGGATCCAGCTACTACTTTATCATTTATATTCTTTTTAACAGGAAGGGATTCTCCACTTATAAATGATTCATCAACATGTGATGTACCTTTTACTATCGTTCCATCAACAGAGAATCTATTTCCCGGTTTAACTATTAAAATATCTCCTTTTTTCACTTCATCAACAGATACTTCATGTTCTTTATTATCAATAAATAATATAGCTGATTTAGGAGTAATAGTTACTAACCCTTTGATAGCATCTTTAGTTTTTTCTTTACTAATACCGTCTATATATCTACCAAATTTAATTAAATATAGAATAACACAGACACTTTCAAAATATAGGCTTTCAACATATTCATTGTTTCCTTTTAATATCATTAGCATATTAAAGGTACTAAGGATAAAACTTGAAAGGACTCCTAATGTTACTAGAGTATCCATGTTTGGGGACTTATATTTAATATTTTTAATACCATTAATAATAATATCTTTACCAAAATATATATAATATAAACTAAATATAAATAAACATACAGCATAGTTTACGGGATGAGTTTGCATATTTAAAAATGGTATTAATGGTAAACTTAGCATATGGGCCATGGAAATATATAAAACTAATAAAGTAAGCAAACCATTAACTAAAAAATAAATATTTTTATTACCAGTGCTATTTTCATGTTCATCATAAACTCCTAATGATTTATATCCTGCTTCACTTATAAATCTATTTAAATCATCTATAGTAAGATTATCTTCATAACTTATACTTGCTGATGACATTACTAAATTTACTAGGGCATCATCTATTCCTTTTTGTTTTAGTAAATATTTTTCTAGGCTTGATGAACAGGCACTACAAGTCATACCATCTATTCTTAAAATTATTTGTTTCATTTATTAATTAAGCCTCCTTATTAGTTCCATTACTTCATCAATTATTTTAGGATCATCATTTTTAATATCTTTAACAATACAGGTAGAAAAATGGTTTTTAAATATTTCATTGCTAACACTTTTGATAGATTTATTTATTGCTAAAAGTTGAATTAATATATCATTACAATATTTATCTTCATCTATCATAGTTTGGACCCCACGAATTTGACCTTCAATTGTTTTAAGTCTTTTATTCAATTTCCTCTTTGTTTCTTCATCTCTATAAGTACTTTTGATATTTGTTTTACTATGTTCATTCTTGTTCATTTAGTTCATCTCCAGATAAAATTATAATACCCCCGAGGGGTGTTTGTGAATAGTTAAATTGTTTTTTTATAATTATTGGAATTTTGCTGATACATAAAGCACTCTTTATCATGAGAATAAATAAATCCAGTGGCTTGTAAATAGGAATAAATAATGGTTGAGCCTACAAATTTCATTCCCCTTTTTATTAGGTCTTTAGAGATAGTATCAGATAAATTATTAGTTACTTTGCCTTGTTCATAAATTATTTTATTTTGAGTAAATGAAAGTAAATAGTTATAAAAACTATCATACTTTTTTTGAATATCTTTAAATATTTTAGCATTGTTGATACTGGCTTTTATTTTTAATTTATTTCTTATTATTTTAGGATTGGATAATAATTCATTGATTTTATGTTCATCATAGCTAATTATTTTATCAATATTAAAATTATCATACGCTATTTTGAAAGCTTCTCTTTTGTTCAGAACACATTCCCATGAAAGACCAGCTTGAAATGATTCTAGGATTAACATTTCAAATAAATAGTGATCATCATCACTTAGTATTCCCCACTCTTTATCATGATATGTTATGTATAGAGGATTATTTAAATTGCACCATTTGCACCTTTTCATAGTGCTGTTCCTTTCTTTGGGATGAAATAGTTATTCATATCATTTTTTTCAAGAGTTAAAAGGGCAACTTTGTTGTTAATTCCACCACCATAGCCTGTTAAATTTCCCTTTGCTCCGACAACGCGATGACAAGGGACAATAATACAAATGGGATTCCAGCCAACGGCCCCACCAACAGCTTGACTAGACATTTTTTTAATACCTCTTTTTTGGGCAATAAGGATTGCTATATCTTGGTATGTTATGGTACTTCCATAAGGAATGGTATTCATTATATCTATTACTTCTTGTCTAAATGGGGTTAAATTATTAATTTTGTATTTAGGAGTAAAGGTTGGAATTTTACCACTAAAATAAAGATCTAACCATTTGCTGGTCTCTTCAAATATTGGTAAATTCTTTTCTTCACAATCAGTAACATGTTTTTCAGTATCTTTTGAGTCAACAAAACTTAAACCGGTTAGACATTCTCCATCACTATTCATTAACATATCACTAAGACCATCAGGGGTTTTATAAAGCCATTTATAAATCATAAAATTCCTCCTCAATAATTATTATTGTACCATATTTTAATTTAATTTTTTTATTTTAATATAAAAGCTGATAATGAGAAATCTTATCTCAATATCAGCTCTTTGTTTTAATATGATGATACTTCAACAATTTTGAAAGTAGCACTTTTTAATAATTCGGCTTTATCAGATCCTACTAAAGTAAAAATTTGAAAGTCTTGAGTTTGACCGGCATTTAAATCATTGGCATAAACATAATCTTCGTCAATTCGTTTTCCGTCTGCATCAATTG
Organism: uncultured Bacilli bacterium; assembly: GCA_934162445.1. Lineage (GTDB taxonomy): Bacteria > Bacillota_I > Bacilli_A > RF39 > UBA660 > Onthousia. Next base: position 85,943 of record CAKPIT010000005.1, on the reverse strand, counting down.
CTTCAATATGAATTGAATAAGATTTTCTTTTATTTGTAATGTTTTTGACAGTTACATCAAGTTCAGAATCTGTAATACCATATTCGTCAGTAGTTGCATTAAAGTTGCCTAAAGTCACATTAATCTCTTTTTTTAAGATTTCTTCTGTACTGTTTCCAGCGGCCTTATCTAAATCTTCACTTACTTCATCAAGTGTTTTTTGTGTTTCATCTATCGCTTTTGAAAAAGCACTTTGCATTGATAAAGTTATAACAATAGATAAAATTCCAAGGATAACTCCTGCTACTGCTTTGCCAGTGTTTGCTTTTTTTATTAGGGAAATTATTCCAAAAATTAGGGCTAAAACGCCTAAAGCAAAAGCAAAATTGTTAATTATTGGTATGAAGGAAAAAACAATACCTATAATTCCTAAAACTAGACCGGCAGTTGCGAAACCACTTTGTTTATTTTCATTACTTTTAGACATACACTTACTTCTCCTTTCTAAGATTAGTATAACACAAAACAGGACCTATGAATACCCTTTTACAGGACTTTTCTGTTCCCGGACATAAAAAGTCATAAATAGGACAATATAATTAGAGGTGAAATATTTATGACAACTTTTAAAAGAGAATTTAATTTTGATGATAATATAATGGAACGCATATCTAAAAATATTAAAAAATATAGAAAAATAGCTGGAATTACTCAAGAACAATTAGCTGTAGATGTTGGTAGATCATATGATTTTATTAGACGACTTGAGTATAAAAAGGGAAAAGTTGGATGTTCTATTGATACGTTATATAAAATATCGGTAGTTTTGAATATTACTATGGATAAGTTCTTTGAATAATAAATTTAAGTCATGATTATTATCATGGCTTTTTAATAATAAAAAAGATGACTATTTTTTGTCATCTTCTAACCCTTTTTTAATTCCTTTTGTTATTTCACTTGCAACATTACCAATGGTTGGAGCCATTTCATCAATTCCTTCTTTGGCAACAGGCATAACTTGTTGGGCTTGAAAAGCAAGGATATGTCTTCCTTTAGCAGTCATTAAGATTGAACCAAAAATTATGCAAGTAGCAAGGCAGATAAAAACACCTAACATGATTTTAGCACTACTAGCAAAGTCACTGATACTATTTTTAGCAGAACAATACTCTTTGGTTAAAGAATTATCTTTATATTCTTCAAAACTACAGTGATCAAAACTTGGATCTAAGGCTTCGGTGATAATTTTTAAATCATAGGCCTTACCATCATTATAGTCAGTAGTTATATCAAAGGTTACTCCACTTGCTTCAAGAGCTTGTTTTTGAGATTCTAATTCGGCTTTTAAGGTTTCAACTTTATGGGACTCTGGTTTAGCAAGACCTTTATATAATAGATAACCTCCAATTGATAACCCAATTATTAATACTAAAATAGCTACTAAGGTTAGTTTTCTTTCTGCTTTTTGATATTTCTTTTCATTTAAATATTTGTTTTCACTCATTTTTTTACTCCTTTTATTGTAATACTAGCATATCTTTTATTCTTTGACAACTTTCATTTATTTATTTTATTAAATATTATAATTTTTTCTTTAATTGATATTTTAGTAATTTTATAACCATATTTTTTTAATTCTTTCTTATAAGTTAAGAAGGAATGATCTAGGTCAAAACCTAGGATATTTTTATTTCTTCATAACTTTCGCTTCTATTTCAGTTTCTAAATCAAAGCCTAACATTTTAGATAACCCCCTTAGGTAAATAGCAATATCGGCTAATTATTCATTTAAATCATCTTTTTTCTTACGCCAAGCATCATACGCTTCTGCTACTTCTCCGTATAGTAAACAAAATTCTTTATTTACATTGGTTGTATTAAAGCCTTTGTTTAATTTGTTTTGCCAGATATCTTTTTGAATCTTTTTTAAGTCCATATTTTTCTTCTTATCTATTTTTTATTATTTTTCAATGTAACCACTTATCCCTTTAGTGTACATATCATCGGTTATAGTTTTATATCTATTACCATCATAGTCATCAGTAAAGCCATTATAAGCTTTATATATTTCGTTGGTTTCAGTATCATAGACTCTTTCGTAGCCAAGGGTAGCATCACTTTGTTTTTGACTCATAATGTCATAGCTGGCATTTCTTTTCTCCCATGAATCCATAATACCATCACTTATTTGATTACAGATACTTCTAACATTTTGAAAATTTTTCATGACAGCATCTTGTTCACTGTTAAACCCACTCATAAAAGAATCAGTGAATTCTAATGAGGAAGCGACTCTATTTAATGTTTTTTCCCAGTTTACTAATTCATCTTTTGGAGCAGTAATAAAGATTGCATCATAAACATTTAAATAATAGATATCTATTTGTTTTCCGGAGATGATATTTTCATAAACATAGTATGGACCAGCATCATAAACATAGGCTGTAAATAAACCTTCAGCTTCTTTTCCTTCACTATCTTTGAAAGTAGCTCTTAATATATCACCACCAAATGATGATTGTCCTAAGTTTTCTATGACATTAAAATCGGTTAAAGTTGGAAAAGTAAATGATTCGGTATTATTGAGTGGTCCCATATCATTAAATATTTTATAAAAACCTTCAGTATCTTTAGAGGCAATGACGGATGCTTTAGCAAAAATACTATCGGGATAATATTTTTGTTGCCATCTTTTAGCATCTTCACTTTTGTTATAACCTTCACTTTTTAAATTAAAGAAAAACTGATAAGTTGGATTATTAGGATCATAGGCTTTAACCGTGTAATGAATGTAATCTCCTAAGACATCAACTTTCCAACCTTCTGGAATTTTCATTTTAATTAAGCCATTATTAAAATCTGTGTATTTAATAGTTTCTGTGGCAAGTTTTTTTATTTTTACTTTATTATTTTTATTTTGACTACTACCACAACTGGTTAAACTTAGAATGATAGACATAAAAATTAGGGTTTTAAATATTATTTTTTTCATAATTTCTCCTTTATAAATTACTCTTATTATAAAATATTCTATATATTATTTATTGTATCATATCTTTTAAGTAATTGTTATTAAAAAGAAAGCTTATTTGGCTTTCTTAGGCTTAGAATTACTTTTGGTCATTTCTAATTTTTTGGCATCGTCTACTTGTTTTAATCCTAGATTGATAAAATAGACGATAACTAACCAAGCTAGTATGGTTAGAACAATTTGCAAAGAATAATATGGGGCATTTATTGGCATATCCCATACGCCATGAAGAACGATTGGAATTAGGCAAATAAGTAAAAATCGTTTATCATTTAAATGGGTTTTATCAAGTTTGGCAAAACCTTTTACATACATTAAGCCAGCGCCTTCAATAGCGGCCCAAGCGACATGACCGCCGGGTGCTAGAAAGCCACGATGTTTAATAACTTGAAGCATGGTATTAAGACCACCATTTAGGCCATATCTTAAGATATAACCGGCGGTTTCAAAGGCAGCGAAACCAGCACCAACAGCGGCTCCTACTAGTAAACCATTGAGAATATAATTACACTTTTTACTTTTAAAGAGAAAGAAGGCTACTATTGCAGCTTTAGCCACTTCTTCAATTAAGCCAACCATTATAGCACCAAAGAAAGTTGTTATATCGGTATTGAAATCTAAGGAGAAGAATAATATGGCTAAGATTAAACTTAAGCCGCCTCCTAGAATAAAGTATTTCATTACTTTGTAAAATGGAATATTTCTAAATATATTAATCTCAAAGAAGAATATTAAAATAGTAACGGGAACAGCGAAGGCTGCCAGCATGATCATGGCTGGTAAAAAGTTAGCATTGCCATAATCTATGAAACCAATTCTTACAGGAATATATGCTAAGAGAAAGAAGATTAAAATTTTAAAGTAAACCCATGCGGTTGCTTTGGTCGGATCAATATCTTTTACATCAGGAGTTGTTTTAGCACTACCACAAACAAAGACTTCATCTAGATCTTCTTCAGTGTGTTTATCAAAAGTGTTCTTAAATAAATCTTTAAATGTTACATAGTTCTCACTCTTAGCTCCTGTAATTTTATCTAAATTTTCATTGATAATATTTTGGGTATTTTTCTTTTGAAGTGGATAGCCACATTCAGGACAAGTCATATCCTTTGGTTTGATAATACTACCACACTCAGGGCATGTTTTTTTCTCATTTTTATATCCACAATTAGGACATACTTTAGCACTACTAGAAATTTCTTTATGACATTCACTACATTTAATTAAAGCCATTTAATTTACCTCCTTTAAACTTTCAATTATCATTTGAGCAACGTTATTTATCTCAGTGGTGTTAACGTTTTCTTCTTTGGTTGTTACTAAATACATACTACTACCTACTAAGAAAGCATAGCGATTATCTATTACGACATGATTACTTGATGTGTAGGTATATTGGATACCATAGACATATTTATTACCAATATAATTACTTAGTAAATCAATAGTTATAGTAGCGTCTTGATATTCTTTACCAATAGCAGTTGTAAGTTCACTCAAAAGGGTTTTGGGATCATAATAATTTTTATATTTTTCAATCATGACATATGGAATCAAGGCACCATTATTATCAATATGTTTTCCCACATAAATACTACCATCTTTACTAACATATGCTTTATAGGTATTTGGAAAGATAAAGTATTTACCGTTTTGATTAAATTCATAATTACCAGTGGTACTTGGTTTATTTTCAGTAGTTGGATTATCTCCTGTTCCTTCAGTTGGTGTTTGTTTAATGGTGTTGCTAAAGAAAAAGAAATAGATTCCTACGGCTACAACTAATAAAACTAAAAGATATTTATTATTCCATTTTCCTTTTAAATTTTCTAAAGTATCACTCTTATCATTTTTCTTTTCGAAAGAATATCCACAGTGAGGACAACTTTCTGCTTGATCACTCATCTTTTTACCACATTCAGGACATTTAATTAAAGCCATATAAATTCCTCCTATTATATGAATTCAGTATATCAGACTTCTTGTAAAAAGTCATTACCTTTTTATATGAATTAATAGAAAAGATAATTACAAAAAAAGCTCTAATTGATAGAGCCTTTTGTTTATTTGTTTTCAATAGTAACTTTATTTATGTAACCTTTAGAATCATAACTAAAATAGACTTCGTATTGACTACTACTCTCTAAATTGTTTTTAATGGTTCTAATATCACTTACAATATTTGTGGTTGTATTATTATAGGAAACAGTGATTGAATGATTTTGGTACTTTTCTATATTATTTATAACTTCATCTAATAATTTAGTAACTACAAATCCCATTTGACTTCCTTTATAAGTTTCTAAGGGAAGATTAAAAGAATCACTATCAATATTATTAGTATCCGTTATTTGTGTAGTATTACTAATTATATTTTCACTTTGATTAAAAATTCTAAAAAACATTGTAAGAGCAAAGATAAAGACCCCTATGGCTACGATGCCACCGACAATATATAAAATAATAAATCCTTTGGCTATTTTAAGACCAGTTCTTCCAACACTTTTCATTTTTTCTTGATTATCTTTATCACTAACATATTTTTTAGCACCTTTATAAGCATTATGCATATCGCTTTTGATTTCATTAGTTAGTGTATCATCATTTTTAGGAATATATTTTTCATCTACTCCTACATATTGATCATCTTTTTTCATAATTTCTCCTATTCGACAACAACAGCAGTGCCTGTTGCTACTACCATTATCATTATTTGTCCTTGTTCTCCCACGGTGATGGATTCAACATCAACGTTTACCCCAATTAGGCCATTAGCCCCTATTTTTTGGGCACGGCCAATCATTTCATTAATTGCATCTGCTCTTGATTTAACTAAATCTTCTTCATATTCACTTGCTCTTCCACCTGTAAAATTGGTAATACTAGCAGTGAAATCTTTCATAAAGTTAATACCACTAATAACTTCGCCGAAAACAATACCACGGTATTCTTTAATGGTTTTGCCATCTAGTGATGATGTTGTTGATAATAGCATATTTGTTCTCCTTTTGTACTAATAGCTTTTTTTGCCTTTAACTAAATATATAATAAAGGCTCCAAGTACGGCTAGACCGGTAACGGATGCACCAATTATATAGAATATTTGATATGACATTGGTTCAACTTTTTGATAATAGACAGTATAATCTTTACTTTTAATAGATGTATCTTCAATTTCTAAAGATGATAATTGGTCTTCCAATTCACTCTTTTCTCTTTGACATTTATTAGTCTTTTCAAACCAATCATCACTACCAACAATAATTGCATCACACTCATTTGCTTTAGCGTCGTACTTAGTTTTGATGTCGTTATATTCTTTTTCGATTTCTGCTAGACGTTCATTTGCTTCTTTAACTGCTTTATCAACAGCTTTTTTGGCTGCTGCTTTTCTTTCTTTATTGGTATTATTAGCATTAATTTGCTTTATCCCACCAATTCCAGCAATGATAAGACCAAGTACAACACCAATTATAATGATTTTAATAGGTAATGTGATTTTTTTCTTGTCCTCCACTTCTTTCAACTCCTTTCATATTAAGTGTATCATAATTTTCCACAAAAGTGTACTATATCGTAATTTTTTAATAGTTTTTTAATGAGAAAATTATAATAATGATTTACTTCCATGTTAGAGAGTGTGATAAATATGAGTAAAGACAATTTGTATTATATAGTTTCGCAAAATATTAAGAAGCAACGAAAATTAAAAGGATGGACACAAGTTAAACTAGCAATGGAAAGTAATATTAGTGTTGATTATTTAAAGAAAATTGAAACAAAAAGTGGTTGTGAAAAACAATTTTCACTTGATACTGTTCAAAAAATAGCAACAGCACTAGAAGTTGATGTAAGAGTTTTATTTACTCCCCTTGATATTGATAATTAATTTTAGAAGCAGTCTTTTGATTGCTTTTTTTCTTTTATTTTTAAATAATTTAAGTTATAATTTTATTCATAAATATTAACTTTGGAGGAATTATGAAATTTGATGACTTATGAAAAATTGAAAATAACTCAAAATTAATAATACATGATGAAAATATTTTTAATATGGTTGATGATAAGGTTGCTTTAACTAGTATGAGGCTTGAAGATTTTCAACTTGTAGATGATGATATTTGTTTTAATTTAATTGATTTAAAGTATTATAAGATTAGTAAATTTAATGATGATTTTGAACTTATAGATATTGATAATATTTATAAAAAGTATGTTGACGCTAAGAAAAGTGTTGACTATTTAGATGAATTAACGTGAGTTCTTTCAAGAAAATTTGTATTTAAGAAATATTTAGAATATTTAAAGTATGCTTTTCAATTTAATGAAGAATTTGCAGTTATTATTGGAGATATTGATCATTTTAAGAAATTCAATGATACTTTTGGGCATTCTTTTGGGGATAAAGTATTAGTGTCTGTTGCTTCTGTTTTAAATAATAGTGTTGGAAATAGTGATGTTAGGACAAGAGATTTAGTAGGAAGATATGGTGGTGAAGAGTTTTTAATTGTTTTAAAAAATATAAATGATGTTAATGCGTTAAATGTCTGTGAAAATTTAAGATGTAATATTCAGAATAATAATGTGGATAATGAAAGTGTCACTATGTCTTTTGGGATGTTTCATGTTGATCATTCTTTTATTGAAGAATATAAATCTCAAGATAATAATCATAACTATCAAGAACTAGCTAGACTATTATTTGATTTAGCTGATAAGGAATTATATAATGCTAAAATTGATCGTAATCTTGTATCTAGTAATGTTAAAATCAAAAAAGAAAAAAGCCGTTAAGGCTTAATTAGACTCCCTTTTAAGGGTTTTTTATTTGGTTTAAAATTTTATTGTATTCTTCTTTATTTAAGTAACTGGAGTCTAAATACTCTTCTTTCACATGATTATATTTGTAGGTTAGAATTTTGGTAACGGAGGTATTTATCATTTGTTCGGTTATTTTCTTTTCTTTAATGCTTTCTTTTATGTATTCAATTGCTTTCCTACTACCATTTGGCATTAATAAAAGATCAACGCCAGCATTAATAGCCATAGTATATATTTCTTTATCACTATAATTATCGGTTAAAGCTTTCATATTTAAGGCATCAGTGATAACTAGACCTTGGTATTTGAGTTTGGTTTTTAGAAGATTGGTAATTATTTCTTTGGAAAGGGAGGCGGGTGTATTATCTTTAGTTATTTTAGGAAGAGCGATATGGCCTATCATAATCATATTAGTGTTATTTTTTATGGCTTTATAATATGGGATTAATTCTACTTTCGATAAGTCATTATAATCTTTGTTAATAACGGGAAGATTATAGTGAGAATCAACAGTAGTATCGCCATGACCCGGAAAATGTTTTAAGCAGGTGTTGACGTTATTGTCTTCTAAGCCTTGTTTAAGGGCTAGGGCCATAGTTGTTACCTCTTCACTATTACTACCAAAGGAACGATTAGCAATTACTTTATTATCTTTATTGCTATAAATATCAACAACGGGAGCAAAGTCTAAGTTGATTCCTAAGGTTTTTAGTTGTTGGGCCATTATTTTACCAACATTATAGGCTAGGTTTTTGTCGTTTGTTTTCCCTAAAGCGAGCATGCTAGGAATATTTGTTACTTCAATATCAGTGATTTTTTGAAGTCTTTGGACGATTCCCCCTTCTTGATCAATAGAAATGATCATGGGGATCTTTGAATCATTTTGCATGCTTTTAACGAGATTTAAGGTATTTTGATAAGTGGAAATATTATCATTCATCAAGATGAAACCACCCGGTTTTACTTCTTTAATCGTTTGTTCAAGGGTTTCATCATAGGTTGTAGAGGAATAATAGATGATAAGCATTTGGGCAATTTTTTCATCTAAAGTCTTTTTCTTTAATTGCTTTTTTATTTTTTCTTCAATATTATTACTGGCGGCCTGTTTAGGTTTTTTTTGGCTTAAAAAGTAATAGCTAGTTCCTAAAATAGTAATTGTTAATATTATAAATAGTAGTTTTTTCATAATTTCATCCTTAGTTATTTACTCGTTGGGTAATCATTTTGGTGTCCATAGTTATTCTTTCAAAGCGATAGCCATTTTCTTTACCATATCTAATAATATCCCGGAGTGCATCTTTGGTGTATGATTTTATATCATGCATTAAAACCATATTAGTTCTTGTTTTACTTAAGTTTTTGACAACGTTGTTATAAACACCACTGGCAGTTTTCACTGATCCGGCATCACCAGATGAGATATTCCAGTCAAAGTAGTGATATCCCCTATTTAAAACTTCACTAGTTAAGGTACTCATAATATTTTGACAATAACGTCTACTGATGGTATTAGAGGAACCACCGGGAAAGCGAATAATCATTGATTTATAACCGGTAATTCTTTCGACTCTATTTTGAACAGTTGATAAGTCGTTAAAATAAGCTTCTACAGATTGATACAAAGTAGCATAATTATGACTAGCAGTATGAAGGGCAACGGTATGACCTTCATCATATTCCCGTTTAATTAAATAATCAGGGCCACTGTTGGTAACAAAGAAGGTAGCTTTTATGCCCTCTTCTTTTAAAATATCTAAAATAGTGTTTGTGGTTCCTTCTTTTGGACCATCATCAAAAGTTAAGTAAATGACGCCAAGACTATTACTGTCATAAGTTGGTCTTGCTATGACTTTAATGACTTTAACTACATCAGTACTGTTATTAGCATTATCAGTTACATGATAAGTAATATTATAAGTACCAGTTTTATTTGGATCAACATTTTCGGTAACCACAACTTTAGAGGTGATATCACCATCACAATTATCGGTAGCTGTATAATCACTTTTGTGATAGGTTCCGCCAACATATATTGTTTCTTTATTAGGATTACTTAAGGTAATAATAGGGGCTGTTTTATCTTCATACGTTATTTTTCTTGTCACGGTAGTTTTATTATTGGATGAATCTTTAACGGTATAGAAAAGGGTATTTTCACGCTCTTTAACTCTTACTTTAGAAGTAATATCACCATCATAATTGTCAGTTGCTTTATACCCTTCTTCAGTATATTTTTGGTTAGGACATACTAATACTTCAGGAGAGCCTGTTAAGATTAGCTCTGGTTTAGTATTATCGACAAGTTTTAAATTTCTAATTTCTTTGAAAGTAATAAGACCTATTTTTACTTGATAGGTTAAGTGATAGGTTCCAAGTTTTTGATAATTAATATTGTTTTTAACAGTTACTTTCTTAGTATAATCTTTACCAAATCTTTCTACCTTGTAAGGAGTTTCTTGATATTTAGTACCGTATTCTAAAGTTAGATCTTTACTTTTAAATTTAAAAGTTGGAGGTAAAAAGATAATAATATTTATTATGGTTAAAATAAAGACTGCAATTATACTAATAATTATTATTTTTTTATTCATACTATTACCTCTTTTATACTGCAAGTAGCTTTGCTCTTTTTATTATAGCATGAATATTTTCTTTTTTGACAAAAAAAAGAAAGATTAAACTTTCTCTTTTCTAAAGGTTAAAAACATATTTAACATTAGACCAAGTCCTAATAAGATAGCAAAGATTATATAAATAATATTAAGGATTGGAATAAGACTTATGATTTTAGCAAAGATAACACCTATAAGAATTTCTAAATAACTATTTTTAGCTTCTTTAAAGATTTTGGTACTTAGTAATTTACCAAGATAAATGGATGTGATAGCAAAAGATAAGTAACAAGCGATGATATAGATAACAAAGTTGATAATACCAAGAGGAACAGCAATTACAGTTATTAATAATAAGAGGGAAATAATAGGACTTAATACTAATATTGCTAAACCTTTTAAGAGCGTCTTTCCTATTTTTTTATCAAACTTGGTATTAGCTAAGTAGTTAGATATTTTAGGGAATATAAAGTTAAGAGTACTAGCTACTACTAGTAGAGTTAAAAAACTAATAAGGAAAGCGATGATTTCTGATGTTTGATCAGGAGTAGTTTCTACTTCTTTAGTTTTTTCAATGGCATTAATATTAGCAGTATTTAATTTAGTGGTAGCTTGTTCATTATAGTTTAAGGTTCCTTTAATGGTAGTGGTATCACTGATTGTTATGTTATTAGCATTGATACTTAAATTGCCATTAATTAATGTAGAGTTTATAGTAACATTACTTGCTGCTATAAACATATTTCCTTTAATATCCGCATTAATATTAACATTATTTCCTGCTATATAAACATCACGGCCAATGGTTGATTCTTTTAAAAGATTGATGTTGTTACCAGCGATGAATAAATCATTTTTACTGTTACCTGAGAAGTTAACAGTATTACCGGCTAACATGTGATATTCAGCATTACCTTTTATATTAATATTATTACCAGCTATTAAATGAATTCCTTTTACTTTGGAATTAATAAGAACTGAGTCACCAGCTGTGAATAGACTATGATTAACGATATTGTTTTCAATAACATCGTTATCAGCAGTAAAATAGTTATCTTTTTCTTCTCCATAAACATTAATAGTAAATATAGAGCATAATCCTATTAGTAGGATTAATATATTTTTTGTTTTTTTCATAATATCCTCCTATTAATAATTTATCATTAATCTTAAAAAAAAGAAATGATTCTTTAGAAAAAATCAAATTCTTTAGTGATTAACTTATTTAATTTTTATTAAAACATAAATACTTTCCAGTAAATTAATAGTCTCAGTGACTAATAAAAACATTCCGGCTAATTCGGTTAGAGCCATTAAAGATCCGAATGGATTAACAATTAGTAAAATTCCAAAAATAATCATTAAAATGTTAATAATTAAAAGTAAAATCCAACTACTTTTTTCAATAACACTTAAATTAATAGATAATTGCATTTTTACTAAGTTAGTAAAGATAATCCAAATTCCTAAAATAGTAGGAAAAATATTAAGTAACTCTAAGCGATATATATAAAGAAATATCCCCGTGATAATAGTAATAAGACCAATTATCAAATCAAGACTAACTAATCTTTCTTCCTTTGTAATGACAAAATAGGAAATAAAACTTAAAATACCACTAGTAATCATGATAATAGCAAAGAAAATAATAAAAGTTTCCACGCTTTTAATAGGTTTTACTATTAAGAATATTCCTAAAATCATTAAAAGAATAGATGTTAACATAGAATATTTTTCATAATTTTTTAAATAATTTCTAATCATTTTTACCCTCCTCTTATTCTATTCTTATTTATTATTATACCACTTTTTTTTGATTTGTATAGATTTTAACACCACTTAATTAGGGTATTTAAATCTTGACGAGGGCGAGCATGGGGTGATTGATCTTTGTAGCCAATAGTTAGGGCTGATGATAGTTCTAGGTCTTGGTTAGGGATAGTTATTAGTCTTTCTATTTCTTTACTAACACAGTCTATATCTCTTATCCATAAAGAGCCGATATTTAAATCAGTGGCCCGTAAACACATATTTTCAATAGCAGCTCCAAGGGATAAGGTATCATTAATTAACCAGTTTAAATCTTTACTTTTCTTTTTATAAATTAAGATAAGATGGGGGGCTTTTTTTATAATTTGTGAAGTGAAAACGACTGTGTTATACTCCCCTTTTTGATTTTCATCTAAATTCTTAACGAAATTAAGCATAATATTGACTATTTGATCTTTTAATTTATTATTAACAACGACAAAATACCAAGGTTGATTATTTTTGGCAGAGGGGGCAAGATGACCACAGTTTAATATATCAAGAATAATATCTCTTGGAACTTCTTTATCTAAATACTTTCTAATACTTCTTCTTTCTTCAATTGCTTGTTTAGTTTCCATATATACCACCTTCCTATTTTTTTATTATAGCATTATTTTCATATTTTTTCTTTAAATATGTATTTTCATTATAATACCAGTTATGATTTTTTATGATGTGATAATGATCTCTTTGAAATTTTTTTTCACTGGCGGTGATTTTTCCTTTTTTAAAATGATAATTATGTAAATACCGTTCTAAAAGAAATTTTTCTAAACTATAGGTTATTAGTTTCTTTTCTTTTGATAATTTATATAGTAACAAAAGAAAAATGATAATGAGATTGATGCTTGGAAATTTTAAAAAGAAAATAATTATAAGAAAAAGAAAAAAGTAAGAAATTAGATAAATTACTTTGAAACTCAAACGATAAGGAAATAAATAACAACTTAAACACTGAAAGATACGACCTCCATCCAAAGGATAAATAGGAAGTAAGTTAAAGAGTAAAATTTGATAGTTAATGGAAGCTATCATTATTGGAACATTTAAGGTTTTAGTTAGAAGATGATAAAAAATAATTTGTGTAAAGGGACCCATTAATAAAACGATTAATTCTTCTTTTAATGGACAATTAATATCATGAGAAAATTTAGAAATTCCACCGAAGGGATAAAACGTTATTTTATCAGTGGGCCACGAAAAAAACATAGCCGTAAAAAAATGACCACATTCATGAATAAAAAGAAGAAGACTAACAAAAATTATCTTTTGAAAATTTGCTGCTAAAAGGGAGATAATGATGATTAAGTAGCAACTGGGATGAATATAAATTTTATTTAATATATTCTTCATAAGAGACAAATTTTCCTTGCTGTTGAAAGGCTAAATAAATATAATCTTTTAAGCTTTCACCAATAAGACTACCCTTTTCAATATAATCATACATTTTAACGTTACTTTTAATATTGCCATAGAAAACATCGATACCATTTACCTGTTGGACAATAACAGTTTGACCATATTTACCTTTTTGACCAATAAAAACAACAATACCACTATTAAGAGATGGGACTAAATAATTATTAGTAACATTTAATTTAACACCATCTTGATATTTACTTTTAGATTTATAATTTAATTTTTCATAAAAAACACTAGACGTATTATCTTTTTTTAGGCCTAAAAAATATTTGTTATATAATGATTTAAAATCTGTAAAAGGCAAAGTGTCATTATAAACATATTTATTAAAAACTTCTTTAAAATTATGATCTATTTTGAAAGATATTAAAAGAATTAAAGTAATTATAATAGTCAATAATACTTTAATAGTGTATTTTTTTAAAATAGTTAATAAATTATTGGGCGTAGTATTTGTTCTTTTTTTATAAAATTTTGATTCAATCATATTTTCCATCCTTAATTAATCTTATGATGAAAAATAAAAAAAAGACGTCAATTAAGATGTCTTTTAGTAGGGAGTGACTTGTAAATGAAATATAGTAATTCACCATAAGCTAAATTTAGAATAAGACTATGAAGAATTAAATAACAAATAGACTTAATATTAATTGTGACTACATTAAAAATATAAAGGGCTAAAGTGAAGATGATATGATATAAAATGATGGTTAGAGCAATCAAAAAAAGATTAGTTAAAGCGTTAAGATTGATTTTTTTAGATATTTCTTTAATGATTAGGGCAATTAAAAGAAAGAAGATGGTATTGGCGAAAAATAAATTGGTATAGAATAAATCATATAAGAATCCGGTGATACCAACAAGATAAAAGTATTTTTGTTCTTGCTTTTGAAAAGAAGGATAAATGATAATTAAAGTTATTAGTGTAAAATATGGCGTAAAAAATGATAAATCATTTATCATGTATGGTAAAAAATTACTTAAAACACCATCTAAAAGAAAGGAAATAATCAAGATGATGATTTGAAAAATCATTTCGTTTCCTCCTTTAAAATAGTAACATAGTGAATATTATTAAAATCTTGATTAGTTTTTATGCCTAAAGTTTTACTTAAACCATATTTATCATTAGTTATTTCTTCTACAACACCAATATATATTCCCCTTGGAAACATGCCTCCTAATCCACTTGTAGTTACAACATCACCTTTTTTTACATCAACGAGACTATCAACACCATTAACTAAAACGAGATTACTTTCTTTATCATAGCCACTAAGAATGGCTGTAGTATCAACATCTTTAGTGGAAATAGAAACAGATACTTTATTGTTGATATCATTAGCAGTAATTAATTTTATTTCACTAGAATGATTAGTAACATTTTGAAGCTTACCAATTAAACCATTCTTAGTAATAGCGACCATATTCTTTTTTAAACCATCTTTTTTACCTTTATCAATAGTAAGAGTTTGATACCAATAACTTTTATTTCTAGTAATAACAGTAGCATTTACAACATCATAACCGGTTAGAGTTTGATTTAAACTTAAAGTATCACGTAGTTGTTCTATTTCATCTTCTAAGTGAACATTTAAATTTTTTTGAATAATATAGCTTTCTGTTTGATCAATATCTTTATCTTTATTTAAAACAGTAAAAGGTAACATTACCCCTTTCATAATAATGGTAGCACTATCTTTTAAAAATGATTCTATAAAGGTCATCTTGCGATTTGATGAGAGTGAATAAAAAAGAAGAAAAAAAGATAGAATAACAGTAACTATAATGATAATTATTTTTTTCTTACGTTTCTTTTGTCTATACATAGTCATTTTCCTTTCTTAAATAGTATACTCATTCTTTTATTTTTTTGCAATTATCTAAGATATTATTTTCTTTAAAACTATAATAAGTTTCATCACTAACGATTAAATGATCATAAATTAAGACGCCATGAATTTGGCCAAGGGCTACTAAGTATGATGTAAATTCAATATCCTTAGGACTAGGATTTACTTTTCCTGAAGGATGATTATGAAGACAAATAATAAAACTAGCATTAGTAAGATAAGCTTCTTTAAATATTTCTCTTGGATGAACACTACTTCTTGTCATAGTGCCTTTAAAAAGAAGTTTAGTTTCTAATACTTTGTGATTTATATCTAATAAAATTATATAAAAGCATTCTTGTTTTAATAAATAGAATAATGGTTTACTATATAAATATATGGCTCTTGGATCTTTTAAAATTATGTGTGGTTTCTCTTCTTCCAAAATTATTCTTTTACCAAGTTCAATGGTAGCCATTATTTTAGTAGCTTTAGCGGGTCCTATTCCTTTAATGTTAATTAACTTCGAATAGGAAGTATTTAAGAAGTTTTTGATAGAACCAATTTCTTTTAAAAGAAGGAAGGCTAATTCATTGGCATTAATGTTTTTAGTACCACCTTCTAAAATAATAGCTAAAAGTTCACTAGTAGACATTACATTGGCCCCATTTTTAATGAGTTTTTCTCGTGGCCGTTCAAATTCTGGTATTTCTTTTATTTTCATATTAAGTCCCCCTATTTATATTATTAACAATCTATAAAATTTTACTCCAATACTAAATCTTGATAATTTGATAAAACCACTTCATTAACGGCTAATAATTCTTCGTTTTGATTAGTTTTTTTAAGTAATAAATCCATTTGCTCAAGTATGGTAAGAAATTCTTTATTGTTAATACTCATTTTTTTAATAGTGGCATTTACTTTTAATTTTTTAAATAGTTTTTCTAATTTTTCTAAATTAGCTTCATCTTTAGTAATGGCTAGATAAGTAACGTAATTAGCATCTTCTTTGGTTATTAATTTCACTTTAACATTCTCACTTGATTTTTCAGCTTGACTTTTATTGTTATAAACACCTTCAATAAAAAAGTAAAGACTATTTGTTTCTTTTAAAACAGCTTTATCTTCTTCTTTGTAACGTTCAAATAAAAAATTACCTAGAAAAGCACCTGATATTATAGCTACTACCATTGTTATAAAAAATCCTTTATTCATATTATCACCACTATTAAGATAGCAGGCTTTTGTTTACTATTTTGTCGAAAGGTGTAGCTTTTTTTAAAGATTAATGATAAATTATTAATGGGAGGAATTATGAAAAAAGGAAAGATTTTTGGTGTTGTTTTTAGTTTAATATTAATAACTGGTTGTGGTAAGAGTAATGGTGTTAAGACAATGTCTTGTACAAGAACAATGGATCAAAATGGAATTAAAACTTCTTTGCTTTATACAGTTACTTATAGTAATGATATTGTTAAAAAAGTAAAAAGTGAAGAGAGCGTGGAAACGGATAGTAGTGATATTTTAAGTACTTATAAAGAACAGATTGAATCTTTATATAGTCCTTATAAAGATGTTAAATATTATACTTACAATGTTTCAATTGATGGTAATAAACTTGTATCTTCTGTTGATATTGATTATGAGAAAATTGATACTGACAAATTGTTAGAAATTGATTCTAGTAATGGTAAACTTATTAAAGATGGAAAGATAAAAATTGATGATATCAAAAATGTTTATGAAACGATTGGAGCGACATGTAAAAAGAATTAACTACAGTAATTGTAGTTTTTTTATACAAAAAAAGCATTAATTTATAATGCTTCTATTTGTTTCTTACACTCATAATGTAATTATTAACTTGGCTAGCCCATGTAGTACTAGCAGCATATTTAGGTCCCATTGCTTCAGCAGTAGTTAGGCCTTTTGAATAATAATTATTATATAAGTTATCAATATATCCCATAATTCCTTCATCTAGAGTTGGATAAGCTTTGTATGCTCCGCCCCCACATGATGGTCCACCTTTTTGGCCACCAACGTTGTTACATCTTTGAACTAGGGAACTACAGGTTCCACTACATCCTGTTTCATGTAAGATGATGGCAGTTGATAAATATGGATCAATGCCAAGACTTAAGGAATAACTAGCAATTAAATATCCTTTTCCAGAAATTGTAGAATTTAAGGAACGGTTAAGTTTATCGGCTAGTTGTTGCATCGTTAAATTATCATAAACGATGGGTTCAACAGGAACGGTGGTAACATCCGAATAAATGTTAACTTCTTCTAGTTCATCTTGAACTTTTACTTCTTCTACTACTTCGGTAGTAGGATTTGAATTTTCAGTATCTGTTTTAGAATCTTTGGTAGTGGCAGAAGTTATCTTTTTAGTATCTTCTAGATGACCTTCCATCATATCTTTAACAGTTACTTTATCATATGTTACTTGATTATCTATTTTTAATTCATAAGCTTCATATTGTAATATACCAGCTAAGGCTATTAAAAAAACTCCAAGGGATGCAAGTAATAGGCTCAGCTTATTTACTTTTTTCATAGTTCCTCCTTTAATAAGAACATATAAATTATAACAAATTTTGCTATTTTTGTCAAATTTGACACTTTTTACTTAGATAATCCATAGCGAAGATTAAATTTTTCAACTTGAGATAAAGGCTTTTTTAAAGTCTTTTGCAATCTCTTTGGTGATGGTTTGTATGGCTCTACATTTCTTATTTCTTTATCATCAGTGGGATGACTTTTTAAGATAGGAAAACGGTTTTCACTGACAATAATATCTTGATCTTGAAAGGCTATTTGTTTTAAAACGGTACTTACAACATATCCTTTATTGAAGTAAAGATTCATTTCTAGTGCACTCGGTAAGGGTTGATTGATATTTGAAATGGTTGGAATAGTGATATTTAATTGATTATCTTTAATATTAGTAGAATATTTATGTGAATGACCATGTAATATGATTGGAGCATTTGTTGGTAATAGTCCTCCTGCTTCAATGTGATGATACATATGAATTTTATCATTTTTGATATCTATTTGGGCGTTGTTATAACCTCCTATTATGATATCATGACGATAATTGTTACACATTTCAATCATATCTTGGAACGTATTATTAAAAATACTAATATCATGATCTCCGGCTACCCCAAAGGTTAAAATGCTTTCATCTTGGGGATAATTTTCAATAAAGTATTCTACTTGGCGATATAAATCAGTGATTTTTTGAGTTCCTCTTGTGTAAGCGCCATCAAGGAAATCGCCACCACATAAAATAATATTAATACCATTTTTAATACAATAGTTATAAGCCCTATCTAGTAAGTCAAGGCGTTCTAAATTATTACCAAAATGTAGGTCTGAAATAAGTAATAACTTAAGGTTATTTTCATTAACATCAGTGATAATAGTTCTACTTTTGGTGCGTTCTTGACTTTGTTTTAATTCTTGCATAGTAGTAATTTTTTTGTATTTGATAGAACCATCGGAATAATATTTTCTAGAATATCTTAAACCTTTGTTTTTTAAATCTAATAATTCTCT
Organism: uncultured Bacilli bacterium; assembly: GCA_934162445.1. Classification (GTDB taxonomy): domain Bacteria; phylum Bacillota_I; class Bacilli_A; order RF39; family UBA660; genus Onthousia. The sequence goes on along the minus strand of CAKPIT010000005.1, from coordinate 66,858 downwards.
ATAAAGAGTATCAGAGGAAATTTGTAAGTTTTTATAGATTTCTTTATTAGTTTTTCCGGATTTAATTAAAGGTGTTAGTTGTGAATTTATATTTTCACCTTCTATTTCCTTAGCAGCTTCAACGATAACTAAGGATTCATCTTTTTCTTGTTCTTGTTCATTTAACATTTTACGCATGTGTGGAATAATAATATTATAATATTTGCTAGCTATTTTCTTATTCCAACTTTTACGGGGTGTTGGATTATGTAAATCATCCCCATATCTGGAACGAATAATTAATTTGTCTTCTGTTTCTAACTTATCAATAACAGCATCAATATCGCTTTCCTGATAGTCACTTAAATATTCATAAATTGTTTGTAATTTTCTTCCCATAATAATAACCCCCTTTTATTAGTTATATGGCTAATGAATATGGGGGTTATTTTATCATAAAATGATCTTTTTGTCAATTTTTAGAAGATTATTTAACCTTTGACTTTTGCTTTTTGTAATTAATAATTAAAATAATTCCTCCCATAATAGCTAAAATACTACCTATAATATATTTTATGATTTCTATTTTTGAAGTGTTTGGTACTTTAACTAATTTGGAATTAAACATAGTGGCAGTTTGAATATCACCAGTTTCTTTTATCTCAAAAGTGATAATTGCTTTATTTAAGATGTAATTATCAGGAGAAGTTATCTCTTCCAATGTATATGTGCCAACTGGTAATTTTTCAATATAATGTGGTGTAGTAGTCGATGTCCATGTATCAACTTTTTTTCCATCTTTATTTATAATATTTAAAGTTGCTCCTTCTAATTCTTTACTATTTGCTAAATCTTTCTTGCTAATTTTTAATTTTGTAAAATCATTAGTATATTTTATGATATTTTCTTCTTCTTTATCACTAATTGTAAAGTAGATAGGTTTTGAATTGATAATAGTTCCTTCTGGTGATTCTATTTGTTTTAAGATGTAATTGTTATTTTCTAATTCTTTACTTGTATAATCATTTCCTGAAGTTTCAAACTTTTCTATCTGATGACCATCAGTTGTCTTTATAACATATTTATAACCTTTGGGGCTATTGACAACAATTTTTTTATTAACAATTTTTATAGTTGTTACTTCATTTGTAATATTAATATTTTGTGTTTTACCCTCTGATGTTACTTCAAATGTTATTAAAGAGTCACTACCAATATAGCCTTCAGGGGCTTTTAATTCTTTTAAGGTATAAATGCCTTTACTTAAGCCTTTAACTTGATAAGGACTATTAGTACTTACAAAAGTAATTGGAGTCATATTGCCATCTTTTTTATTTAACTCTAATGTGGCTCCTGCAATATATTTTTTAGTATTAGCATCTATTTTTCCCAAATAAATAATAGTTGGGTGATTTTTTATAGTAATTTCTTGGTCATAGTGATTAGAATCAATTTTAAATTGATGATAAGTGTTATCTAACTGGTACCCATCAATTGTTTTTAACTCTTTTAGATAGTATGTTCCTTCTTGTAAGTTAGTAATAACAGTGGCATTTTCTTCAGTAGTAAAGGTTTTTAAGGGCGTTTTATTCTTGTCAGACAGCTCTAAAATTACTCCCTTTAACTGTTGATTGGTATCACTATCTATTTTATTAATAGTTACTTTTGATTTTTGATTTTCCATGAGTACGGTTAAACTAGTATCCGTATCTTTAATAGTTATATTTATTTTTTTTGAATTTAAAACGTAACCATCCGGAGCTTTAATTTCTTCTAAGGTGTAGTTACCACTTGGTAGTCCTTTTAAAACAGTTTCAGAGTTAGTTGTTACAATCGTTTTCGTATAACTTTTGTCATCATTAGTTAATTTTAGTGTGGCTCCTGCTATATAATTATGTGTTTCTTTGTCAACCTTACCAACATTAAGGGTGTTTTTACTATTTTCTAATGTTAAAGATAGATTTTTAGTATTACTATCAACTGTAAAAGTAGTAATTTTTTTATCTAAAGTATAACCTTTTTTTGATTCTAATTCTTTAATTTTATAAGTTCCTTCTTTTAATTTACTTACTGTGTAAGGAGTTTCTTTTGTTATAAATGTATCTATTACTTGATCATTATTATCAAGAAGCTGCAATTTAACACCTTCAATTGGCTTTTTTGTTTCCTTGTCAACTTTATTTATTACGATTTGATTTTTGGTGTTATATAAAGTGATTTTTTTGTTTTCTGTTTGATTAGCAGTAATTTCAAAAGTTTCACTATTATTATTTAAAATGTACCCAGAAGGGGCTTTTTCTTCTTTAATAGTGTAGGTTCCTTCTTTTAAGCCTTCAATAATATATTCTTCATTAGTAGTTGTCCATTCTTTTATTTGTTGGTTTTCACTATTTAATAATATAAGATGGGCACCGCTAACAAAATCATTTGTTGCTGAGTCTTTCTTAGAAATTGAGGTTTTGTTTTTACTGTTTTCAAAATCTATAGCAAGGGTTGAATTGGTGCTTGAAACCTTAAATGTTTGCTCTTTTGTATTAAGTAAATATCCAGAAGGGGCTTTTTCTTCTTTAATTTTATAAGTTCCTTCTTTTAAAGAGTTAATAGGAACATAATCATTTTCAGTTTCAATGGTTGTTACTTCATTATTATTTTGATCAAGAATTTTTAAAATTGCACCTTTAATTGGTTCTTTAGTCTTACTATCTATTTTGCGGATTTTAACATTATAATGATAATTAGTAATGAATTCCCCACCTGTCACGCCAGATTCTATATTTAATTTTTTTATAGCGTCATTTAATATGATATTACTATACTCTGGATAGGAACAACTATTTGTTCCTTCGGCAGATGTAATATAATTTAACATATCAAATGATTGAACATCTCCTACCATAATTTTAGCAATTGGGTGGTCATAAACATAACCATTGGGACTTGTTTTTGGAATATCACTACTAATTTTACCATAGTAACCGAGTGGTGAGCTTGTTTCTTCAACAATATAAAGGCCAGGAATTAAACCTTTAATAATATATTTCTCTTCAGTTGTTGTAAAGCTTGCTACAATTTCATCGGTTAGATATCTTCTTACCACTAAAGTTGCTCCATTTAGAGGATTGTTGTTTTCATCTTGCTTAGTAAGGGCTAAGTTTCTCGTTGGAATACTGATTGTAGTATTTAGTGTTTGTTGTTTTGCAACTGGCACTAAAGCAGCCGGTAAAGATATTTGCATATTAGTGGCATCACTTGGTGGATTATAACTATATGATTCATATTCTTTATAGTTGATGATTACATTAATATGAACATCAAAGGCATTTAAAACATTATTTTCATGTATTTTTAAATAAAATTTCTTATTAGCTCCTATTGTTTCGTTATTAGTTATTTCATGATCAGTGTCATCATAAATTTTGACATTGGCATTATCAACACTTACCTGATAATTATCATATGAAGATGTTGTTTTAATTACATATTTTTTGCTGATAAAATAACCAGTTTCTTCATCATAGCGAAATAAGGAACATTTATTGGTTGTAACACCTTCTATGGGACCTGCTTGTTCATAATTAGAATAGCAAGCTCCACAATTTGTTTCGCTATCTAATGTAAACTTTTTTTCATCTGCACTATTTTTGGCAATAACGGCATTACTAATTAGATTGTCAATATATTGATAGTATTCACTATTTTTAATGGTATTTTTTTGGTTAGCTGTTAAAACACCGTTGGTATCATCACTAATATTATTACTTCTATCTTGATAAAACCAAATAGCAACCTGAGTTAGATAATTATCTTTGGCACTATCGCCTGTTAAGTTTTTAGTAGGATAAGCATTTTGAATAATATAAACATATCCTTTGTCTAAAGGTGTTTTGTTTTTTGTTAATGTCTTGTTTACAATCCAACCTTTATTTTTTTCAAGGCAATAAGCAGTATATTTATTACCACTATCATCACTAGCATAAAACGGAATAAGGGTTATAGCCTCATCACCTTCAAGAGAATTAAATAGATTAATTCTTGTTGATTGAATATCACCTTGGCTAGATATTAAGGTGTCTGCTAATGTATCAGAAATAGCATATGACTTTGTTAAAGTTTTACTAATAAAACCGATACTTATTATGATAACAGCAATAATAACAGCTATTATTCTATTATCTTTTTGATTAAGTAATTTTTTCATTTTAAAATCCTCCCTATTTTTTTAATTATAACATAGAAATTAAAAAATGTAGAAATTATTTAATTAGGGAAAGACTAACTTTTTTGGTAGTAGGATCAAGATCATCAATATAGCAATCAACAATATCACCGACACTGAACATATCATTTGGATTTTTTAAGTAGGTTTTGGATAATTTAGAGATATGGGCTAAGCCATCATTTTTTAAACCAATGTCAATAAAAAGACCAAAATCGACGACATTACGGACTGTTCCTTGGAGTTTATCACCTTTTTTTAGATCTTCAAAGTGAAGAATATCACTTCTTAATATTGGTTGGGGATATTCATCACGAAGGTCTCGTCCGGGTTTTAGAAAAGATGCTATAATGTCTTCTAAAGTGTAACTATCAATACCTGTTTTCTTTTGTAATTCTTCTTTATCAAGATTTTGTAGCTTAGCTTTTAATTTATCACTACCTAAATCATTAACAGTTAGATTTAGACTATTTAAAAGATTAAGGGCTTTTTCATAACTTTCAGGGTGAATATCAGTTTTATCTAAGGGATTAGTACCATCTAAAATACGCATGAACCCAATTGATTGTTCATAGACTTTGGGAGTCATACTTTTTAATTGTTTTACTTCTTCCCTATTGTTAAATTTACCTTTTTTATCACGAACATTAATTATTTCATCAATGGCTTTAGTGGTTAGACCAGATACATATTTTAAAAGTGATTTACTAGCTGTATTAATATTAACGCCTACGAAGGAGACAGTTTTAGTAACAACATAGGTTAATGATTCATCTAATTTTTTAGAGGTTAAATCATGTTGATAAAGGCCAACTCCAATACTTCTTGGTTCTATTTTAACAAGTTCTGATAGAGCATCTTGGACTCTTCGACCAATACTAATAGCACTTCTTTTTTCAACGGTTAAATCGGGGAATTCTTTGATGGCCAAAGGACTAGCAGAATAAACGGATGCTCCTGCTTCACTTACTATGATGTAAGAGGTATGAGGAGCTTCTTTTAAGGTATCAGCTATAAAGATTTCACTTTCTCTTGATGCAGTGCCATTGCCAATGGCAATGATATCTATGTTGTATTTGTTAATAAGATCTAAGACTTTCTTTTTAGACCCTATAATATCATTATGTGGAGCGGTTGGATAAATAACATCGATAGCTAAAACTTTACCAGTCTTATCAATAACGGCAAGTTTACAACCAGTACGAAAAGCAGGATCATAGCCTAAAATAACTTTGCCTTTTAAAGGTGGAGTTAATAATAGTTTTTCAACATTTAAAGAGAAACTTTCAATAGAGCGCTTTTCCCCTTTATCTTTTAGATCACTTCTTATTTCTCGTTCAACACTTGGTAAAATTAGACGTTTTAGGCTATCTTTGATGGATGAGGTGATAATATCTTTAACAAAACTATCTTTATTTTTAATGACTTTTGCACTTAAATAATCTTCAATTTTTGTAATATCGTATTCAAGTTTAACTGTTAATATTTTTTCTTTTTCACCCCGATTAATCGCTAATATTCGATGGGGTTTAATGCTTTTTATTGCTTCTTGATAATCATAATAGTTACTAAAGGTTTGATTTTCATCAAGGGCATTTTTCTTTAAGCTTGAAGTGATAAAGCCTTCTTTATAAATATAGTTTCTAATCCATTTGCGATAATAAGCATTATCACTTAACCATTCAGAAATAATATAACTAGCACCGGTTATAGCTTCTTCTTTGGTTTTAACTTTATCATTTAAAAATTTCTTAGTAATAGTATCAATAGTACCATTAAGGGGACATGACATGATAATTTTGGCTAAAGGTTCAAGGCCATTATTGATGGCATCTTGAGCTTTGGTCTTTTTCTTTTCTTTGTAAGGACGATATAAGTCGTCTACTTCTACTAGTTTTTGACAGGCCATAATCAATTGTTTTAAATCAGGAGTTAGTAAATCTTTTTCGGCAATTAGTCTAATAACATCTTCTTTTCTTTTTAAAAGATTTACTTGATATGTATAGATATCATCTATTTTTTTTAGTACTTTTTCATCTAAAGCACCGGTTCTTTCTTTACGGTATCGGGCAATAAAAGGTATGGTATTTCCTTCTTCTAATAGCTCTAAAACGGCCTTTACTTGTTTTTTAGTAATATTTAAATCTTGACTTACTTTTTCAATAATTTCTTCATTTATAATCATATAGTTTTTCCTTTCTTCTAAATAAAAAAGAAGATATTTCTTCTTTTAGTAACCTTTTCTTAATACTTGATATGTTATTTTTTTAACCCCGTTAGCATAGGCTTCATCTTCTTTTTCATATAACAGATCAAAGGTATGAACTTTACCAATGCCTACGGCTCCTCCACGATCTAAAACGATGGCTTTAAAGGTACCAAGTTTACCTTTGGTTTTAATCTCAATAACGGTTCCAGCGGGAAATTCATAACCAGCCGCAATAATTCTGACAGGACCAAAAGTGCTATCGTTATAGGTAATACTTTCTTTAACGTTGTGATGATATTTAGTATAGGTATTACTCTTTTCAGCACTATAACCACTCATAGTTCCAGAACCAGTTTCTTGATATGAATCATCTTTTTTAGGAGTTTCTTCTTGCTTTGGTTCTTCTTTTACTTCCTCTTTCACAGGCTCAGGGGTAGTTTTTTCAACAATTGGTTTAGGTGTTTCGTCAACTGGTTTTTCTTCTTTTTCCTCTTGGTGCTCTTCAACTGGGGTAACAACAGCTTCTTCAGGTTTGGTCTTATCATTAATAGTTTTAGTGGCTGACATAACTACAGTGCTATTTACATAGGTTATGTTGCTTTCAACTTCATTGCTTGTTAGTTTGGGAGTTGTTGTTGTAATTAAAAGACAGATTCCCATAAATAGAATTGTATTTATAATATAAATTGTTTTTTTCATAAACATACCTCATTATTAGTGTAACATATAGACACTTATGTTTACAACATTTTAATGATTTTTACATGTCAATTTTAGTTAATCAAAATATGATTTTATTACATCATAATCACAATATGGTACATATTCATGCCCAAGGGCCATATAGTTATCACGGCCTTTACCAGCTATTAAAACGATATCATTATCTTCGGCTATACTTAAGGCTTTATAAATGGCTTCTTTACGATCAATTATTCTTTCATAGTTAGTTTTTGATGAGGTGCTTACTAAATCATCAATGATTTGATTGACATCTTCATCACGGGGATCGTCCATAGTGAAAATAACATAATCAGATTTATCTAAGACTACTTTGCCCATAGATGGGCGCTTACTTTTTTCTCTTCCACCAGCACTACCTGTAACAGTGATGATACGATTTTTTTTGACACTATTAAAGAAGGTTAATAAATTATCTAATGCATCTTTGGTATGAGCATAATCTAGAACGATGGTGTATTTGGTTGTGAATGGTAATAGCTCTACTCTCCCTTCGATTTGGTTTAATTTTGAAATTTTTAAAATTAAATCTGGAAAAGAAATGTTTTTCGCAAGACATGCTAAAATAGCAGCACTTAAATTACTAATATTAAATAGACCTAATAATGGAGAAATTACTTGGTATTCTTTTTGCTTATAAATATAGGTTATTTTGGTTTTATTATCATGTAATGTATAGTCTTTAATATATAAAGTATCACTTTCTTTAAAACCATAAGTTAAAATTTGGCCTTTAGCATTTTCTTTAAATAATTCAAAATACTGATCACTACTATTTAAAATGGAATAGCCATCTTCTTTTACTTGCTTGAAAAGTTGAAGTTTACAATTAACATAGTTTTCAAGGGTCTTATGAATATTTAAATGATCTTCGGTTATATTTGCTAAAATAGCTATATCAAATTTAAGGTCGTCTAAACGGTGACGATAAAAAGCTTCGCTTGAGGCTTCCATGGAGATAGTCTTGCAACCGTTATCAACGAATTCTTTGAAATATTTATATAATCTATCAACATCAGGACAAGTATTACGCATAGGTAGAGTTTTATCAAGATATTTTCTACCGTTGGTCCCAAGATATGCACAAGTTTTACCTAATAGTTGATAAATAATTTCGGCAATAGTAGTTTTACCATTAGTACCCGTTGTAGCAATTAAAAAGGCTTGTTTATAGGGATAATCATAAAAAGCAGCACATAGTCTTCTTAGTTCTAAATTGGTATTTTCAACTTTAATAATAGGAACTTCTTTGTTTTTAATATCTTTACTAACAACAATGGCACTAGCCCCATTTTTAATAGCTTCATCAATAAAATCATGTCTATCAGCTGTAACCCCCATAGTACAGACAAAAATATCCCCTTTTTCTACTTCTTTAGAATTTATTTTGATACCAGTAATTAAACGGTCATCAGCAATATTATATAGTTCACTTAATTTTTTCATAATATCCTCCTGTTATAGTATATTTTAATTAATTAGAAATGGTAAAAAGAAAACCTTTATTACGGAAAAATTGTTCTTCACCATAGATGGTATTTGTTTTGAAGTAACGATAAAATTTCAACTTGTTACCTTCAACATAAAGTTTAATAAAAGATGGATCTTCATAATTTTCTAACTCATGATTTTTTAAAAAACAGGTAAAATCACATTCTTTTTTAGTAAAATACATACTTTCTACTTCCTCATTATAATAAGTAGTAAGGATTTTCTTAAAGGAAGCAATAATTTTATCAAAGTCAGTATTAAAGGCATCTAAAAGAGTGCTATTATCAACTTGTTCTTTGGTCTTTAAAGAAAAGTTGTAGGTTTCAATATTAGTAAACTCTTCAGAAGTTTCATCATCTTTAAAAGTATAAGTAGCTACTAGGGATAAGTAATTTTTATTAACGGTGTAACTGTAATTAAAATCATCACCATCGCTTTTAGCCATATCATAAGTTTCTTTTAGTAAACTATTAATGGTTTTAGCACTTTCACTATCTAATAAAATTTCTGGAAGGGATGCTTTGTAAGTTCCAGTTGATGATTTACTTGTTTCTACTTCTTTTACATATTTATTATCATTATTTGTTGATGATGAAGGATTGGTTAAGGATAAAACCACGATTATAACAATAAAGCTTCCCACTAATAAAATTAAAATGGGAGCATATTTTTTTATTTCTTCTTTAACATTTTCATTATTCATAATTTTTCCTCCTTGATGGTTAGCTTTCATATATTAAGTATAATATATTAATAAAAAAAAGGCAAAGGTTTTGCCTTTAGTCTTTATTAGTTATTCTTTCTAATTTAAAGCCTACTTCAAGATCATTAACACTAATTGTTTTTTCAATGCTTTCATCTTTAATTATTTCAAGTGCAAGGGTTTCTTCTTTAACGTAATTTTCATAAAGTTTTAACATAGTATCAAATTCTTCATTACTATTATAATAAATTTTGATACGATCAGTGATAACAAAATCAGCTTCTTTTCGTAAACTTTGAATTCGTCTTATTACTTCACGGGCTAAACCTTCAAGAAGTAATTCGTTAGTTAAAGTAGTATCTAAAACGACACTAATATTACCATCAGTAGATGATTTATAACCTTCTTTATTTTTTAATGTAATTGTAATCATATCAGGAGTGATGGTTAGTTCTTCATCTAAAAATTTAGTCTTATAGCTTCCTTTATTTATTTGATTAACATCAGCTATATTGAAATTGCTAACTAGATTAGTAAAATCTTTTATTTTAGAACCAAACATTTTACCAACAACTCTAAAGTTTGGTTTAACAATGTAATCCATATAAGGGCTCATATCAGTTTCATAGACAATTTCTTTAACATTCAACTCTTCAAGAATGATATTTTCAAATGAAGTGATTTCTTGTTTAAAGGTATTTGGGACAATAATATGATTTAACGGTTGGCGAACTTTGATACCAGCATCTTCCCTAGCATTACGGCCAAGACTACATATATCGCGAACTAAACTCATTTTAGTTTCTAACTCAGGAGCAATTAAACTTTCATCAGCTTGTGGAAAATCTTCGAGATGAACAGAAGTATTGCCAGTTAGGTTTTGATAGATTTCTTCAGTAACAAACGGAGTGATAGGACTTGCTAGTTTACAAAGAGTTAGAAGCGTTTCATAAGTTGTTTCATAAACGGCTTTTTTATCTTCAGTTAATTCGCTAGCCCAAAATCTTTGGCGATTACTTCTTATATACCAATTTGAAAAATCATCATTTAAAAAGTCAACAATATAGTGTACTACTTTATTTAGATCATATTCTTCATAAGACTTAGTAACATTTAAGATAGTATTATTAAGACGTGATAATAACCATTTGTCAGTAATATCTCTTTTGAAAGTTGGAATATGGTATTCGCGAGGATCAATGTGATCAGCATTAGCATACATTTCAAAGAAAGAATAAGCATTTTTTAGGGTTGATAAATATTTAGAATATACTTCTTTGACACCGGCGATACTGAATCTTAAAGGAGTCCATACTGGAGAGACATAAAGCATATAAAATCTTATGGTATCAGCTCCATATTCAGTCATGATGTCAACAGGATTAATAATGTTACCTACTGATTTAGACATTTTCTTACCAAATTCATCTAACATCATATCATTTACAACAACATTTTTAAAGCTTGATTCTCCTGAGATAATTGTGGAAATTACTAACAATACATAGAACCAGCCTCTTGTTTGATCGACGCCTTCGGCAATGAAATCAGCAGGAAATTGATCTTTAAACTTATCTTGATTTTCAAAAGGATAATGCCACTGTGCATATGGCATAGAACCACTATCAAACCATACATCTAAAACGTCTTTAACTCTAGTCATTTCTTTATGACATGCGGGACATTCTAAATGTAATTTATCAACGTGAGGTCGATGTAGTTCTATTTTTCTAACATCAACATCTTCAATTACTTTTTCTTGTAATTCATCAAGTGAACCAATTACTTCCCGGTGTCCACAAGAACACTCCCAAATTGGTAAAGGACAACCCCAATATCTATTTCTGGAAATACCCCAATCAACCATATTTTCTAGCCAGTTGGCAAACCGTTTGGTACCAACGAATTCTGGATACCAGTTTACTTTTTTATTAGCTTCAATTATTTTATCTTTATAGGCCGTAGTTTGTACATACCATGCTGGTTTAGCATAATAGATTAATGGTTGTTTACACCGCCAACAATGTGGATAATCATGAGTTAATTTAATCTTTTTAAATAATTTGTCTTCACTCTTTAAGTATTTAATAATATCAATTTCAAGTTCTTTATCGGTTACTAGGCGCCCCTTCCAAGGACCTTCTTGATAACAGCCATCACTTCCCACTGGATTTATAAAGGTAATACCATTTTCACGACATACTCTATTATCATCTTCACCATAAGCGGGAGCGAGATGAACAATACCAGTACCATCTTCTGCAGTTACATAATTATCGGCAAGTACGTGGAATGCTTTTCCTTCTACTTTTACAAATGGTAGTAATTGTTCATATTCAATTCCTACTAAATCGGTTCCTTTATACGTTTCAAGAACTTTGGCTTCTTCGCCAACAACTTTATCTTTTAAACTTTCAGCTACTATAAATTTATACCCTTGTGATTTTACTTTCACATAGGTTAAATCAGGATTTACACATAGGGCAAGATTGGCCATTAAGGTCCAAGGAGTTGTAGTCCAAACTAAGAAATATACATCTTCATCTTTTTTCTTAAAGGGAACAATAACGGTATTTACGGAATCTTCTTGATAGCCTTGTGCAACTTCATTAGAACTTAATTCAGTACCGCATCTTGGACAGTATGGTAATACTTTATTACCATGATAGATAAGACCTTTTTTATCCATTTCTTTGACAATCCACCATTCTGATTCAATGTATTCATTATCACATGTTACATAGGGATGTTCGCAATCAATGAATTGTCCCATCATATCAGTTACCTTTTTTACTTCATCAATATTTGAGGCGGTTTCTTTATTACATTCTTTACAGAAGTTTTCTACGCCAAAGTTCTCAATATCTATTTTTGATTTAAAACCAAGTTTTTTCTCAACATTAACTTCGATCGGTAATCCATGCGTATCAAGGCCTATTTTTCTAAGGACACGATAACCCTTCATGGTTTTATATTTGCAAAAAGCATCTTTGATAGTTTTAGCAAACACATGATGAATACCCGGTTTAGCATTAGCATAAATTGGACCATCGTAGAAAACAAAATTTTTGTTTCCTTCTCTATTTTTAATGGTTAAATTTAAAATATCTTCTTTAGCCCACTCTTCTTGTATTTTATGTTCCACCTCATGGGCAGTGCCTTTATTTAATTTTTTAAATTCCATTTTAATTCCTCCTTATAATTAAAAAAATCTACAATTTAAGGGCGTTGTTAAGACAACACGGTACCACCTTAATTCGTAGATTTCTACCTTGTTTAATATAACGGCTTTAACCGACTTTATCTTATCCATAAAGTACACTTGAAAGTGATCTAAAATAAGTTTATTTCTTAGTTTCCACCACCCACTAAGTCTCTAGTAAATGCCCTTATTTCCGTCTTTCGCACTTGCTTTCAGTTACTAATATAACACAAATTAATATTTGATACAATAATTTTTATTTTTTTCTTAACGTATACACTTTAGGGTTATCAACGGTTTGTTTATCTACAATTACTTCTTTATATTTATTACGATTACTTTTTTGTTGAAGAGTTCTACTAACATCGTAAAGTGATGAGAAAACAATTTGTTTTAAAGCCCGGGCCCCGGTTTCATCTTCACGTGTTTTAGTGATTATACTTTTAACATAGTCTTTGGTATATAAAAGATTAGTATCATATACTTCTTGATAGAATTGCTGTTTTAGTTTTAAAGGACTAAGTTTAGAGTTTAAAAGAATCGTTTCTAAATCAGCATCTGTTAATTGATTGTATAAAATTTTAGGATTTAATCTTCCTACTATTTCACGAGTGAAACCATAAGATACTATATCTTTATCGGTTAATTGTTGATTTTTCTTTTTGTCAATGATAAAGCCCATGTTTTTTTCTTTTTGGGTTAAAAGTTCACTGAAGGCTCCACCTACTACAATATTCATGAAAGTCGTATCTATTTTTACGGTTTTAACGCCTGATGTGGAAAGTGGTACTTCATAAACCATTCCATCTAAAAAATTAAGAAGTAAATTTTGAACACTTTTATCTGATACTTCATTACCACACATAGCAATTTTATCAAATTCATCTAGAAAAACTAAAGATTCACCACATAAGGATAGATTGTTTTTTGAATTTTTGTAAGCTGCTTGTAAAAGATCATCAATATCTTTACCAACGTAACCAGTTGCCGATAAAGTTGGGGTTGAATATTTAGTAAAGGGAACTTTTAAATAATCTGCTAAAAGCATTAAAGTTTCGGTTTTACCACTACCACTTGGACCTAGTAAAAGAGGCCGTTGAATTAGATAACGATTCTTCGTTTTATAATTATCACTAATTACAGTTACTAGGGTTTCTATTTGTTCATCTTGACCTTTGATGTTGTCTTTCAAATAACCTTCTAACTCTTCACTATCAATATCACGCCTTATATTGGGATTTACTATTTCTTTTTCTTTAGTGATAACATTAACAGGTTTAACCTTTTGAGATTGGGGATGGTTAGTAGTTTCCTGTTTTTGACTTTCACTCTTTTTAAGGGCTGCTATTCGTCTTTGATTTTGATCAATAAATTTCTTTAAGGCCTTTTCATTTTTTAACTGGGTTAACATATAAAGTTGTTTTTTAGGAATAGTGATACTGCCATTATAATAAGTAGTTGATAAACTTGGGGCGGTTAATAGTTCCATAAGTTCTCCTACTGGTAACTTGAAAATATTAAATGAGGTATCATCTAAGGATCCAAGGCCAAAATTAAAATTGGAGAAGATTTCATTTTGATATTTAATTTTAGCTTCTTGAAGACTTTTAGTGGGATATTTTTTTAATAATTCTTCCTTAGTAATAGGATAAGCATAGCATTCAGTTAACTCACTTAAAATAAAGTTATAATCAGTAGCAGAATAAAAATCTCTTGATTCTTTAGTATTAAATAGATGATATTTTTTATCAATTCTTCCTTCGATTAGGGTAATGGGATTATATAAAATAATGTCATTGGATAAAATAGTTTTATTCATTAAAATTGCGTACATGGTAAACCTCCTAGGGATTTATTATACTTATTAATTATAGATAATCAACTATTTTTAAATAAAAAAACTTCTTAATTGAAGTTTTCTTGGTTATTAATTAGTGCCAGTAGAGCCGAAGCCACCTTCACCTCTTGTGGTTTCATCTAAGTCTTCTACGATTTCATAATCAGCTTTAATATATGGTGCAATAATAAATTGGGCAATACGATCACCATTTTTAACAATCTTGTCACTTGATGATTGGTTATATAATGCAACCATTAATTCTCCTCGATAATCAGCATCAATTACGCCGACTTTATTAGCAGGAGCAAGACCTTCTTTAACGGAAAGGCCACTTCTAGCATAGACAAGTCCCATATATCCTTCAGGGATAGCAAAGGCAAGACCTGTTTTAATTATTTTTGTTTCTCCTTGTTTAATTGTAACATTTTCATCTAAAAGAGCATATAAATCACCACCAGCACTTCTTGTAGTAGCATACATCGGTAATTTGGCATTTTCATTTAATTTTTTTACATTTATTTTCATTTTCTTCTCCTAACTATTTGCAGTACAAGCTGCTATTTCTTTTTGGTGGCAAGCTTCTTCATATATTTTATTGTTATCTATATAAAGAACTACTCTTTCTTCATTCAATGATTTAGGAACATCAATAATACGTTGATTAGCACTACCAACATAGTGAAGCTTATCTTCTTTTTGACTTAGGATAAACTTACCTTCTAGTAAGACGTCAATATTAGTTAAAATATCGGCAAGGTTTTTATCAACTTCCATTTGGGCAATCAATTCTTCCCAAGTGTAGCCGGTGTAACACCAGATGGTTTTGGTAGGATATAATTCTCTAATGTTAGTAACTAAATCTCTAATCATTTTGCGATTTCCTAAGAATAAGGGATCACCACCTGATAAAGTTATACCACTACACCAGTCTTGCTCTAATTCATGATAGATTTCTTTAATGGCATTATCATCAAAGTTAACACCATCATTAGGATCCCATGTTAGGGCGTTTTGACAACCGGGACATTTATGAGAACAACCACTTACCCAAAGAACAACGCGTAAGCCTTCTCCGTTTAACATATCTGCTTTTGTTATATTATGATATTTCATTTTACATTGATTTCCTTTCTGAGATTTCAATCATTTTTGCTTTATTTAATCTGGTATCACCATGAACTCTAGAGTATGATAAGTAACCATTCATTCTATCGATTTTAGTTAAATCACTACTACCACATTTAGGACAAACATCCATATCAAGCTCTTCATGACCGCAGTTATTACAATATGATAAAGATAAATTAACACCTTCATAGAAACCTTTATCCATGGCTCTTTCAACGTAGGTCCGCATAGCTTCACTGTTGTAGTTTAAGTTGTAACGAACATATTGAATACGACCGCCTCTAAATAGGTCCCAGAATCTACCTTCTAAGTCTTGTTTTTCAATACCAGTTATATCTTCCCAAACACCACAGTGGAAACTATTAGAAACATATTCACGGTCTGATACACCTTTAACAATACCATATTTTTTTCTAAATTGTTCAATTTGCGTACCACATAAGCTTTCAGCAGGGGTTCCATAAATAGCATATAAAATGCCATCTTCTTTTTTGTATTCTTGCGTTTTTTGATTAATATATTTCATAACTTCAAGGGCAAAGGCACCATCTTCTACTAAACTTTTACCATTATATAATTCTTGTAATTCTTGTAAGGCAGTAATACCAAAGGATGCAGTTGATGATTTTAAGATTGGTTCAATAGCTTCATTAGGGGCTAAATGGCCACCATAGAAACCGCCTTCACAGTAAGCTAAAGGATTGATTGATGCTTTCTTCTTAGCTAGATAATGATAGGTTCTAATATGAACTTTTCTAATCATTTCTAGGTAATAATCTAAAACATCATAAAAGTCTTTTTGTTCTTCACGGGCTTTAGCCAAAATCATTGGTAGGTTTAGAGAAATAGCACCAATATTGAATCTACCAATAAAAACAGGTTGATCAGATTCATCAGCAGGTTCCATTCCACCTCTTTCAAACCATGGTGATAAGAAAGCACGGCATCCCATTGGACTTACTACTTTTCCATATTTTTTATACATCTCAGGAACATAACCTTCGCCCGTTAAAGATAGGTAATCAGGATACATAGTTTTGCTACTACATTCTAAGGCTGTGTCGAATAAATGGGCCATTTCTTTATCTTTACTATGAAGATTCTTATCATATAAGAATACTAGTTTAGGGAAAAGAGTTGGTTTACGATAGCCTTCTTTACCTTGTCCTTTCATGTGGGTTTTTAAAATTATTTCCGAAATCATTTGACCATATGGATCTTTTTCAATTCCAAAAGTGAAAGTTACAAATGGATAGTCACCACGAGATGAACCAACACTATTTAGTTTATATTCTATTCCTTGATAACCTTGTTCACATTCTCTTCTTGTTTTTTGCCAAGCATATTCTTCAGCTTTCTTAGGATCTTCACCATTAGTTATTTCCATATATTCTTCATAAAATTTATTATAAGTTTTCTTTGCATAAGGAGTTAAAATAGTATCTACTTCAGGAACAGTAAATCCACCATATTGCATAGCGGCAGTATTGATAATAACATCACCCATAACATCAAAGGCTGTATCAAGACTTTTAGGTTCGTTATACCAAAGATTACCCATTTCAAAGCCATCTTTCATAACAGCACCAACATCACATAAACAGCAGTTCATAGTATCGCGACGGGCACTCATATCATGAATATAAATATAACCATCTTCACAAGCTTCAATTTCGGCTTTAGTTAAAAAGAATTTTTTATATAACTCTTTATTTAAGTTTCCATATACTAAACTTCTTTGAGTGGATACTAAAGCACTATCAGTGTTAGAGTTTTCTTTATCACCAATATAATTAATAGCTTGAGCTTTCTTATATACTTTATCTAAAATGTGAACGAAATCATTCTTGTAGTTACGATATTCTCTATAACTTTTAGCTACTAGAGGATTAACTTGTTCAAGAGCAGCTTCTACACAGTTGTGAATTTGGCTAACTTCAGCATCGCTAGTTTGGTTTTTTAATAAATCAATTACAATATTAACAACTTCATCTTTTGCTTCATCAGTTAAGTCAACCATTACTCGCTCAGCACTTTTCTCAATGGCACTTCTTATCTTCTCACCATCAAATGGTTGTCTTGTTCCATTCTTTTTGATGATATTGATATGAGGATTGTTAAAATGAGATTTTTTAGTTGCTTTTTCCTTAACTACTTTTTCCTTTCCCTTAGGTTTTTCTTTTAATTTTTCCTTTGTCATTTGTTCTTACCTCTTTTCTATCGTGATAAAATGATTATAAGCATTTTTCAGAAAAAAGAAAAGTATTTTTAATTATTTTTTAGTAATTTTACATTTAAAAAAACATTTTTTATTTTTTTGATAGTTTTTACTATTTTTGTTGATATATAACGTTATAAGTGGTTTTTTAGCCTTTTGTTTTTTGTTTGTTTTTTTTGGTATTTTTTTGTATTTTTTCTCTTTTTTGTTGAAAATAAAGCGTTTTAAAGTTATAATTAAGACAAAGAGAAATGAGGGAGAAAATGACAAAAAATAATGACTTATTTGACACTTTAGTTGTCGTAAAGCGAAGTGGACAACGAACTACTTTTCAAGGAGATAAAATTGCCCTTGCTATCCAAAAAGGATTCAGTTCAACCGATATCCCCTATCGTGACGAAGATGTTAATAAGGTTTATGAGAAAGTTTTAAAAAAAATAGATAAAAATTACAAAGACCGGAAAACAATTAACATTGAAAATATTCAAGATATCATTGAAGAAACGTTAAAAGAAGAAAAATTTATGGATATTTATGAAGCCTTTAAAAATTATCGGATGAAAAGAATGCAATCACGAAAGACATTTGTAATTAAACAGCAACATAAATTTTTAAAGGCAATTGAATTTTTAGGGCTTGATAATATTAATAATACGAAAAGTGAACAGCCTTATGTTACGTTGCAGCGATTTGGAAAGACAATATCAATTGAATTTGCTAAAGCTTATTTACTGGATAATAAAAATTCACGGGCACACGATAATGGTCTTATTTATATTGACTCTTTAGAAGCGATGCCGATGGGATCAATTGATAGTTTAGAGATCAGTTTTAAAGATTATTTAAACAATAATCAAGAAATTAAAAAAGAATTTACAAAAGATAAAAAAATTAGTGTTTTCCTTAGTAAAATGACCGAATTGCTATTTAAATTAAAAAAAGAAATTTATGGTGGATGTGCCCTTGTTTCTTTTGATAAAGATTTAGAAGAGGTTGTTTTAGCTAATTATAAAGAAATAGTAAGAGAATATTTTAATATTTATTTAAAGACTAGTAAAATGAATGTATTTGTGAAAGATGAAGAACTTGATTTTTTCTTAGATAATATTAAAGATATTGATGATACAGAAGTCTTTGACAATTATTTGGAACTTAAAAATAACTTTATGTTAATATTAGAAATGGCTAAAGAAAAAATTAAAGAAGAACTTAGAGTTAATTTAAAATGTTTCTTTAGAGAAATTGGCTTCTTACCAATTAGTATTAATTTTGGAAGTAGTGATAATAATGTTGGAAAACTAATTATTAATGAAATAATTGAAGCGAGTGTTGATAGAGATAATTTAGCATATTTCTTTAAAGTTAAAAATAAAGGTAGTCTTAATGAGGAGTTATTAGAAAAATATAAAGAGAAAAACTTAATGATGCATAACTTTAATTATAGTTTTTTAGATAATTCTCTTAATAATATTGATGAAGAAGTTGGTTATTTTAAAAATGGAGAGAGAGTTATTGAAGATAATACAACACCTTTAAAAAAGCCTACTACGGGTAAAGGTAATATTGCTAGTTGTTCTATTAATATTACACGGATTGCTTTAAAAAATAGAAATAATCTTAGAGGATTTTATCAGGATTTGGATAGATTGATAACTTCAGCTAAAGAGGCTCTTTTAGAAAGATTTGAAATTGATTGTACAAGATCTTTAGATTGTTTTCCTTATTTGCTTTCTCATAATTTATGGACAGATGGTGATAAGATTAAAGTTAATGACCGATTTAGAAAATTATATAAACATGGAACATTAACTATTAAATTTTGTGGATTAAAAGAAGCTTTATATGCCACTGATGATAATACTTCAAAACATAATGATATTGCTCGTGATATTCTTAAATATATGGCTAAAAAGATTGAAACAATCAGTGAAGAAAATAATTTGAATTTTGTGCTTTCTAGTATTGTTAGTGAAAAAATTAGAACTGAGTTTAAAAGACAGGATACGGCTATTTACGGAAAGATTAAAAATATTACCGATAAGGAAAGTTATGGGGATTCTAGTTTATTTAGTGATAGTTTGAAAGATATTAGTTATTTACAAAAGAAGTGTTTAGGGGGAGCTTTATATACTTATCAAGTTAAGAATAAAAAGGAACTTGATGATCTAGTGAATAAAGCTATTAGTAAAAATATTATGTGTTTAAAAATTATCCCATAAAAAAAGAAGATTTACTCTTCTTTTTTTAATCACTATTATTTTTAGTTAAAGTTACTTTTGTAGTATGTTCTTTATTATCTCTTAAATAAGTGATTTCTATTTTATCCCCTACTGATGATTTATATAATTCATAACGTAAATATGCTGAATCACTGACACTAACACCATTAATTTTAGTAATGATATCGCCGGTTTTTAGGTTTCCTTTAGCTGCTGCTCCCCCATCTATTACTTTAGCAATGATAACACCACTATTGACATTATCAGGAATATTGTAATTATTACGATAAGCATTTTTAGCGTCTTGAACGTTAATCATTTGTACACCTAGGAATGGCCATTCTATTTTTTTACCTTTTTCAAGAGTGGAAATTTTACTATTTATATATTCAATTGGAATGGCAAAGCCCATACCTTCAACTTCTGTTTTAACTAGTTTTAGGGAAATAACACCAATTACTTCACCATTAGCATTCATTAAAGGTCCACCACTATTACCGGGATTAATAGCAGCATCTGTTTGTAATACTTTCATGACCCAGTCACTACTACTTGAATTATTAGTGCTAACACTAACAAGACGATCTTTACCGGCTAAATGACCAGTAGCTACACTGCCTCTATATTCGTATCCTAATGGATTTCCAACAGTAAATACTAAGTCACCAAGAGAAGAATTATTACTATTTCCTAAGGTTAGAGCGATTAGTTTAGAGGTTTTTTTCATTTTTACAATAGCAATATCAACATAAGAATCGCCACCTAAAACTTTTCCTTCTACTTCTTCATCTGTAGAAGTTACTAAGGTTATTTTATTTGCTCCTTCCACAACGTGTTGGTTAGTAATAGCATAAGCATAATCACCATCAATTTTATAAACGAAACCAGTACCTGTAGATGCTACTTCATTATTTTGATAGTTTCTAATTAATAACACACCATCATAAACTTTGGAAACAGCTTTACTAATTCCCGATTCATCAACTACTACTTTCGTACAATTAGCAGCACTACAAGTTGTACCGGTTGTACTTGTTGTATTACTTTTAGTAGTAAGACTATTTCCCCCTATAACAGTATAAGTTAAAACCCCTCCTACTAAAAAAGCAATTACTATTAATACAGCTTCTTTAATTGTTTCTTTCTTCATTTTCATCAGTCCTTTCAATATCTATTAAATCGACATAATTTAATGGAAAGCCCATTTTAGCTAAAACTTTATCTATTTTAATCGTATGTAAATTATAGTCAAGATTTTTAATTTTATCATCAAGTTCATAAATTAAAGTTCTAAATTCATCATAAGATAACATTCTTTTCATAATTATTAACAAGGCAAATAAATCATTAGTACCTTTGGTATAATTTTGATATTCATCCTGTTTTATTCCTAGTAAGTCATGATAAATAGTTCCTTTAATGCCTTTTTGTGTCTTATTTTCATATAAAATATCTTCATGAGCACACAAATTACGATAATTAGATAATATCGGCAAATAGGTTGTAAAGTCATCTAGAGAAATTTGATAAATATTACAAATAGCAATTTGGTCATCATATTTCATAATGGAAAATAATTCACCAACGATACCAAAAGATAAAACTTTTACTAAAATCCAAAGAGGAATATAGCCATAATTATACATATAATGAGCGGTTGCAGCATGAGATGAACCATTAACCCTTATTTGTCTTTTCATTTTTTTGATTAAGTCATTAACTTGCTTTTGTTTTGTTTTATCACTTGTAAAGTTTTTGGCTTTTAAATAATTTTTCTCTTTATAACCATACTTTTTAGATAGTTGGTAAGAAAATATAGATTTTAAATTATTTTCAATTACTAAAAGATATTTAAAGAAAGCATTTCTTATTTGGCGATCAAACAGGAAAAGACTATATAACTCTTCAAAGGTAGCACCTTCAATAAAGCGTTTATCAACTTGGCTTTTCATTAAGGGATAACGATAGCCGGAGATAAAAAAGTAATTTTCTCTTAATAGAATTCTTTTAGCATATTTTTCGTCTGTAATAGTTAAACCTTTATATTTTAATATTTCTATTTGTTCTTCAAGGTTTTTAAACTGTTTATCTATCACCTTATCACCACCTATAATAAATTATATCACATAAATTGTGGAAAATTATGATTTTTTTGTGAAAAATTATGTTATACTTTAAAAAGGAAAATAGAAAGGATGTGTTTGTTTCTTATGCCCTGCTACAGTTACGCATGCTTATTTTGCTAATGATGTTTATGATGTTCTTCCTATTGGTTTAAAAAAATTATTAATAGATGATAAAGGCTTAATGCGAATGTTTGCACAAAGTACTGACCCATTTATTTTTTATAACTTACCTTTTAAAAAAGGTGAAAAAACAAGAGATTTTCAACATTATTTTCATACTAATAAATCACAAGAGTTTTTTATTAATTTAGTTAATTATATTAAGTATAATGATTATTATCAAAATAGTGAGATTATGGCCTTTCTTTATGGCTTTATTTCGCATTATGTTCTTGATTCTACTATTCACCCTTTTATTATTTATAAAACGGGGGTATTTGATAAAAATAATGAGGATACTTTTAAATATCAAGGAGGTCATACTCTTATGGAAAACTTTCTTGATAATTATTTGATAAAACAAAGAGAACATATTACACCTTATGAATTTAAGTTTTATGACTTTTGTTTTGATTTTACTAAGTTTAGTAAGGAACTTGTAGAAGTAATTAATTATGCATTTAAAGAGACTTTTAATTTTGATAATTTTGGTACTTACTATCAAAAGGCTCTTAAAGATATGTATTTTTATTTAAAATATTTTCGGTATGATAAATATGGGATTAAGATGAAAATTTATAAAGGCGTTGATAAATTAACGAAGCAAAGTACTTTTAAATTGCAGTCCATATCTTATTACATACCATTAAAGGATAGTAAAAATTATTTGAATAATAATCATACAATTTGGTATAATCCAGTGTCTAAAAATGATAAACATAAGGAATCTTTTGTGGAACTTTATTCAATTTCATTATTTAAAACTAAAAATATTATTCGTGATGTTAATAGTTATCTTAAAGGAAATGAGAAGATTAATTTAAAAAAGGTATTTGATAATTCTTCTTACTTAACGGGTAAAAATTGTAATAATAAAAATATTATGAAATATTTTGAATATTAATTTTAGAAAGTTATCACTATTTTTATAGGTGATATAATGTTAGAAAGTTATAAGATTGAAAATGTCGATGGCGAAGAATTTTTATATTTATATTTAGATATTAATTATGAATTTGCTAATGAGTTATCTAATGATAATTTACAAAAGAAAGCATCTAATTATTTGGCTACTCATAATATTAAGTTTAATGGTCAAAAAGTTATTTTTGTAATTAATGGGATAGAAACTAAAATGATAGATTTAAATAAAAAGAAAGTTTATTTAAATGATAAAATTATTTTAGTTAATAGTAAAAAATTAAAAATGGAAGAAGTACTGTTGGGACTTCTTTTTTCTAATATTAATTTTGATTTGGAGTTTGAAACTCTTAAGGCTCTTACGGTTCTTTATCGAAGTGAAGTCATTAGAAATCTTCGTAATGATGTTTTAGTAAATAGTGATTTTAGTTTAAATTATAATAATTATGAGTTTTATAAAGATAATTATCCTAAAACATTTGCAAAATATTATGATATTTATCTTAGGGCAATTAGGGATACGGGTGGTGAGTATTTAATTTATAATGATGAAGTTATTAAATGTTATACGCATTTAGTAAGTAATGGTTATACCGAGGACGAATTAAAGATTCCTTATCTTAAACGAAGAGAAAGTCTTTTTGATCTTACCTACCCTAATTATTTACAAAGGAAAAAAGTTAGTTTTGATGAACTTAGACATCTTCTTAATCTTAATAGTGATGAGATTACTTTTAAAATTACAAATATTAGTAATAGTAATAGAGTTAAAAAAATTGAAATTAATGGTAAAGAGTTCGAAGCTTCGCTTATGGCTGCTTTAATTAAATTACCATCAACGGATATGACTATTGTAATTGGTAATAAGGAAGTTATTTTTATAACAAGAGGAATTGGAAACGGTTTAGGACTTAGTATTTTTGGAGCGAATTTTTTAGCAAATTTAAAACTTAATTATAAACAGATTTTAAATTATTATTTTGATGGAGTTAAATTAGTAGTTATTAAATAAAAAAAGCTTACCTATAAAGGTAAGTTTTTCAGAGGGTATACAAGCTCTTAGATTTTTTCTAGAGGTTTCCTTATAAATAAAATTTTTATGATATTTTTTACAAAAGAAAAGAGTATTGAACTTTGTCAACACTCTGATTTTTATCTAAAGATAATTTCTAATCAATATAATCTCGTATTTTTCTTGTTCGATCTGGGTGATGCATCTTTCGAAGGCCTTTACATTCGGCATGCACAACATTTACATATGTAAATTTACTACTATCAGTACTATTACGACGATTTTTTTGTAAACCAGATCTGTTTAAATCTTCTACAATTTGTGGCCTTGTCTTTATTTCATCATCAACAAAACCATATTCTCTAAGTAAAACAAATCTTTCAACATCTGTTAAAGTTTCCATGCTCTTAATTACATCTTCCCTCTTCATTATTGTATCAACAACAATATCTTCAACGGGACTTGAAAAAACTTCAGTCCTATCTATTTCATCTCTTGTTATCATATCTAATGAAGAAGGATTATTAATTACATATAACAAATTTAAATCTTTTTGTATTTTGGGGATATCCAAAGAAGAGTCACCAAGGGATTCCACAATAGAATTTATATTTTCAATTGTAAATTTTTTAATATCTTTATCGTCTATTTTTCCACTTTGTTTAAGTAAATCAATCGCTTTAATAACTTTATTTAATTCAAGTCCCTTGTAATCAGAAACTTTAACAATACTATTAACTGTATATTTATATCTACGGAAATAATTATATAAGCCACCTTTTATACGTGGTATCGCATAAGATGAAAAAGCTATTCCACTAGTAAAATCATAATGATCAACCGTTCTAATTAAGGCTTCATAAGCCATTTGCTGAATCTCATCTTCAGAAATTTGTTCCCCATTTTTATGTAAATTAATGTAATAACTAGTAGCACACCATCTAGCAAGTCGCATATTACCAAGAATAAGTTTTTCTCTAATATCTTTAATTATATCTTCATTAGCTTGTTTTCTTTCTAAGTCCGTAATACCAGTATTAATATTTTCTAATTTCTTTTTTCTCTCATACAAACTTAAAATTTCTTCTTGTTTTAATGCCCTCGGTAATTTCTGATATCGATATGATCTAAGATACATATAATTATCTCCATCATTATCCCAACAAAAATCCGGAATAGTTCCTGTTACTTCAATATTTTCTTGAGCTAAAAAGGAAATAACAAACGATAGCTCTTCATCGGTTAATCTATAATGTGCTAATTGTGCTAACTGAATTGATTGAACATTATAAAAATCCCCCGTTATTTTATCTTTTCTTTTCTTATTTTTAATATTCTTAGGTATTATTTCTGTTTTTACCTTTTCAATTAAATCACTATATCCATTAATAGTAACATCACTTTCCATAAATATTCCCCCTTAAAAACTATGTGCACATTATATCACAAAACCGTTATTTTGTCAATGTTTACGTATTTTAGATAAAAATAATAGAAGCCCGAAATACTTCAAGCTTCTAAAATTAATATTTTTTCTGACTTATTTTTAGTGTCACATCATTGACACTTATACACTTAATTAGTCTCTTACTTTAATATGAGCTTCACGTAATTGATGTTCACTAATTTCATTTGGAGCTTCCATTAAGTTATCTGTTCCTGATGCACTCATTGGGAAAGCGATAGTTTCTCTTATTGAGTCTTCATCTAATAATAGCATCAACATACGATCAATACCGGGAGCCATACCAGCGTGAGGTGGAGCACCATATTTGAAGGCTTCATATAAAGCTTTGAACCGTTTCTTTATTTCTTCTTCTTCATAACCGGCTATTTTGAAGGCTTTTTTCATAATTTCTAAATCATGGTTACGAACAGCCCCACTAGCAAGTTCAATACCATTACATACAAAATCATATTGATAGGCAAGAATTTCTTCTTTATTATCATTATCTAAGGCTTCAAGACCACCTTGTGGCATACTGAATGGGTTATGCATAAAGATGTATTTATCTTCTTCTTCACTCCACTCATACATTGGGAAATCATTAATAATACAAAATTCAAATTTATTTTCATCCATTAAGTGTAATTTACGACCTAATTCCATTCTGATTTCACCAGCAAGTGGTAAAGCTTTAGTCCGATCAGCTATAAAGAATAAAACGTCATTAGCCTCTAGGGAAGCTTTTTCAATTAATGATTTACGTTCATCATCTGATAAGAATTTATCAATAGGACCCGCGAAAGATAGATCTTCATTAACTTTGAAATATCCTATTCCCGGCATTCCTAAAGTTTTAGCATAATCGACTAACTCATTAAACCAAGAATTACTTTTGGAAGCAATATTTGGAACTTTAATTCCTTTAACAGGGATGCCTCTAAATGGACGGAAATCAGTATCCATAAATTCTTCAGTTAAATCAATTATAACTAATGGATTTCGTAAATCAGGCTTATCTGTTCCGTATTTTTCCATAGATTCTTTGTAACTAATACGTTTAAATGGAGCAGGACTTATTTCTTTGGTAGAAAATTCTTTAAAAGTTTGATAAAAGACTTTCTCCCCTACTTCTAAAACATCTTCTTCAGTGGCAAAAGCCATTTCAAAATCTAATTGATAAAATTCACCATAAACACGGTCACGACGAGCATCTTCATCACGGAAACATGGAGCAATTTGATAATATTTGTCAAAACCAGCACACATTAATAATTGTTTAAATTGTTGAGGGGCTTGCGGAAGAGCATAGAATTTACCTTTGTATTTACGACTTGGAACTACAAAGTCACGGGCTCCTTCTGGGGAAGATGCTGTTAAAATTGGAGTTTGAATTTCAAGGAAATCGGCATCTTCCATGATTTTACGTAAGTAACGAATTACTTTATTTCTAAAAAGAATGGTATTTTTTACTTTTGGATTTCGTAAATCTAGGTAACGATATTTTAATCTAACATCTTCATTAACGTCTTTACTAGTCATAATTTCAAATGGTAAAACATTCATACTTTTACCTAAAACATCTATGGTATCTACTAATAATTCAATCTCACCAGTTTCAAGGCGAGGGTTATAATCATTTTCATCTCTTTTTCTAATAGTACCAGCGATACTAACAGCAGATTCTCTTGTTAGACCATCAAAAATACTATCATCATTACTAACAACTTGAATAGTACCAAATTGATCTCTAATATCAACGAAAATAACGCCACCATGATCTCGGATATTTTCAATGAATCCAGCTATTCTTACTTTTTCTCCAACATCACTATTGCGAAGTTTTCCAGCATAGTGATCACGATATTTATTTGCTTTCATTTTCTTTCCTCTTTTCTAATTCTTGTTTTAATAGGGTTAAGGTTATATTAGGATTAGCTTGACGATTGGTCTTTTGCATAATCTTACCAATAAAGTAATTAACCACATAATCTTTTCCTTCATATATATATTGGTCTAATTGAGTTTTATTTTCATTAAGAGCTTCTTCAATGTATTTTAAAAGGGTTGGCTCATCATTTATTTGTTCTAGATGAGATTCTTTAATAATATCTAATGGATTTTTATTTTTCTCTAAGGCCTGATAAAGAATTTTTTTACCATGGTCAAGAGATATTTTTCCTTCTTTAACATAATCAATTAAACCACTTAGCATACTAGCTGTAATAGGAAATTCCTTTAAAGTTATTTCTAATTTTTTTAGCGAACTTAAAACGCTGGTGGTAACAAAATTGACAGTTAATTCAATATCACTTCCTAAGGAGATAATTTCTTCAAAGTAGTCAGCAATATCTTTATTTTTAGATAAGACCGTAGCATCATACTCTGATAAGTGATAATCATTCATGTAGTGTTTTAAACGATCTAATTTTAACATTGGAACAGTATCCTTAATGGCTTGTAGGTAACTTTCTGTTAGTTTAACTGGAGGAAGGTTTGGTTCAATGTAGTATTTATAATCGACTGCATCAACTTTTTCACGCATCGAATAAGTTTTACCATCTTCATCAATTCGTCTTGTTTCTTGAACTATTTTTTCACCTTTATCTAAAAGTTCACTTTGACGTTTTATTTCATAGTTAATAGCAGCACTAACACTATTGAAGGCATTGATATTTTTCATTTCAACTTTAGTACCAAGAGTATCGCTACCTTCTTCCATAAGTGAAATATTAACATCGCAGCGCATTTGGCCTTTGTTAGTTCTTGCTTCACTAACTTCACAGAAAAGGAAAACATCACGTAAGTCTTCAAGGAAAGTAACAGCTTCTTCAGCACTGTTCAAGCATGGTTCAGTTACTATTTCCATTAGAGGAATACCACTTCTGTTATAATCAATTAAAGAATAGTTTTCATAATGATCAAGACTAGCAGTATCTTCTTCAAGATGAAGTTGGTGAATATAAACTCTTTTTTCTTTATCCCCTACTTTGATATCTAAGTAGCCATTACGCCCCATAGGTTTAGTAACTTGAGTTATTTGATAACCTTTTGGCAAGTCAGGATAAAAATAGTTTTTACGATCAAAAATTACTTCATCAGGATTAGTACAATTTAGAGCCATGGCCGTTTTCAAGGCTTTTTTACAAGCTTCTTCATTGACAACTGGCAATATACCCGGTAATCCTAAATCAGTGGGACTAACATGAATATTTGGAGTTAAAGTGAATTCATTAGGTGATGGAGAAAAGTTTTTAGAGATTGTATTTATTTCACAATGAACTTCTAGACCAATAACAACTTTATACATATTATACCTCCTTTACTTGACCTTTTAAGCCAGTAGATTCTTCTATTTTTTTAGCAAGAGCAAGAACTAGACCATCGTCTTTGACTTTACCAGTTAAATTTAAACCGATTGGACAATCTTCAATAAAGCCATATGGAAGGGTAATACTTGGGAAACCACCAAAATTACCAATGGCCATATGATTTTCCATTATTAAGTAACGATCTGATAGTTGATCTGTTTTTTCATCAAAGTGTGGAGCACAACTACCACTACAAGGTAAGATCATACCATCATAGGTTTTAAATAATTCATTCATTTTATCAACGATTAACCGTCTAATTCTACAAGCGTTTAAATAAAGACGCTCTTGATTTTCTTTTTGTAAGATGTAACTTCCTAAGACAAACCGTCTTTTAATTAATTCTGAGAAGCCTTTCGTTCTAGCATTAAACATAATTTCATTTATGTTACTACCTTCTCCACGGGGACCAAACTGAATGCCAGTTAAGTTAGCATTGTTACTTGTAGCTTCAGCACAACTGATAGTCATATAAGAAGGATAAATAGCTTCTAGAAGTTTACGATCAATGGATACTTCTTCAATTATTAGACCAGCTTGTTTTAATTTTTCTAAGACTTCTTGGAATTTATCAAGAACAGTAAATAAGTTAGAGTCTTCTTTTTCATATTCTTTCTTATCACAAATTTCTTTAATATAGAAAAGTTTTTTACCTTTAACATCTTGTAACATTTCTTTTTTAAGATTAATAGTACTACTATCGATACTAGTCATATCTTTTTTATCATAACCTTTGATGATATCAGTAACAATAGCAGCATCTTCAACACATCTTGTGAAACAACCAACATGATCAAGACTTGAGGCGAAAGCAAAAAGACCATATCTGGAAATTAGACCATAAGTTGGTTTAAAGCCTACTACCCCACCAAAGGATGCGGGTTTTCTAATGGAATCACCAGTATCGCTACCAAGAGCAAATGGAACAATACCAAGAGCTACTGCTGAAGCACTACCAGCACTACTACCGCCAATTTGTCTTGTTTTATCCCATGGGTTTTTAACACTACCAGTGTGACCTGTAGTTCCGGTTCCACCCATAGCAAGTTCATCTAAAACGGTTTTTCCAACTAATATGGCACCAGCATCTTTTAGTTTTTTATAGCAAGTAGCATCATAAACAGGAATATAATCTTTTAAGATATTGCTTGAGGCAGTTGTTAAAATATTTGAAGTTGAAAAATTATCTTTTAAAGCATAAGGAATACCAGTTACTAAAGTATCTTGTTTCTTCTTACTTCTATATTTATCAATAATTGTAACAAAAGAATTATATTCATCTTGATAAGTATGAGCTAAAGTATTTGCTTCTTTAAATAGTTCTTCACTAGTAGTTTTATTACTATCTAATTCAGTTCGTAAATCTTTAATTGTTTTTTCTCTATAATCCATTTAAGACACCACCTTTGGTACTTTTACTTGATCTTTTAATTGGTGTTTACAGTTTTGTAAAACTTCCCCGGTTGTTAAAACTTCATTTTCATCAATTTCATCTTTTCTTAGTTTTGCTTCATAACTTACATAAGGAAAATGCATTGGTTCTACTTCTTTAATATTAGGAATTGTTCCTATAATATCCATTTGTTTTAATATAACAGCAAATTCACTTTCCAAAGTTTCATATTCTTCTTCTTTCATGTCAAACATTAACTTATTAGCATAATCTTTTAATTTCTCTTTTTCTATCACTTTTATCATCCTTTCTATAATATAAAAAGACCCATCATCCCTATAGGGACGAGAGTCTTTATTCCCGCGGTACCACCCAATTTATTATCTGTTGATAATCGCTTTATTTGATAACGAGGAGTTACCCCCGGCTTAGTCTACTTTAATTTCTTTAAGCACTCCGAAGTGTTATTCATGATATATCTTTTATTCATCTTCCACCAGTTGATGAACTCTCTTGGAAAAGAGGGATATCACTACTTCTCTTCTTTAACGTTTTCATCTACATATTATAGAACCTTTTTAGTTATTATGTCAAATATTTTTTAATAATATGTATATATTATAACAGTTTTTATTAAAATTTGGCAAGAATTAATCTTGAAAGACATCATTCATCAAATTTTCGATTTCTTTTTCACGATTTTTAGTTTTCTTAGAGTTAATAGTAATATCAATGATATCTTTTTCTTTGGCGGTTGGAATAATGTTTCTAGAAATTATACCAAGGTTACCTTTAGTAATTTCCACTACTATTTTATCATCTTCTATTCTATCTACAATAACTTCCATGCTACTCTCCTTTCTTAGATCCTTCACAATTAACATCTACACCATCACTTTTACAAACAATATTTCCGGCTAAGTCGGTACGATAGACGGTAACACCAAGATTTTGATAACGATTTATAATTTTTTGATAAGGATGATGATATTGATTATCTTTACCAACCATAATGATAGCATATTTAGGATTAACTCTTTTAAGAAAAGAAAGACTTGATGAAGTATCACTACCATGATGACCAACTTTAATGACATCGGCGGTTGGATCTAGGGTAATTTCTTGTTCACTTTTAACTTCAGCATCACCCATGAAAAGAAAGCGGGTGTTTTGATAGGTAAGTTTTAAAACTGCCGAATAGTTATTTAAGTTTTTATAGGTGGAACTATTAGGAGCTAGAAATTGTAATGTTAAGTTTTTAGATTCATCATTTAAAAGATAAACTCCACCTTTAGCTGATGTAACGGTTAATCCTTTTTCTTTAATGGTGTTTAAAAGACTTTCAAAGGTCTTAGTATTAGATGATACTTTAGGCATATAAATCTTATCAACAGCAAAAGCATTTATCACACTTTCAAGGCCGCCAATATGATCTGTGTGGGGATGAGTAGCTATAATATAATTAATCTTTTCATAGCCTAAATTGCTAATAAAATTTATAACTCTATCGCCCATCTCTTTTTCACCAGCGTCAATTAATAAAGTTTCATTATTAGGAAGTTCTATAAAGATGGAATCCCCTTCTCCAACATCAAGATAATTTACAATAAGGGCATCGGAAGCAAAGGCCTTTTTTTCATTCTTTTTAGGAGTATTGTAATAATCAAGGAAAAAACTTAAACAAAAGATAATAATGGTTAATATATATAAATATTTATTTTTCTTTTTCATAGCATACCTCTTTTGTCATTATATCATAAATTTATAGTTTGAAAATATATTTCCACTCCATCAGTAATAGCTGTTGCTAATTTTTTCTGATAACTTTCTTTTTGTAAAAGATAACGTTCGTTAGGATTAGAAAGAAAGCCACATTCAATTAATACCCCCGGAGTGCGAGTATTTGCATATAAATATAAATTTGTTTTAATAAGTTTTCGGTTGCTTGATAGTTTTTCTTTAAATTGACTCATAATACTTTCTCCTAAAATAAAATTATTTTTATTAATAGGATGATATAATACTTCGGCACCATTTACACTACGATATTTATGATAATTAATATGAATGGAAAGGTATAGATCACTTTTGTTTTGTTGAATTTTGAGAATACGACGGTAAAGATCCCCTCTTTTTTTCTTAGCATCCCATTTACTAGATAAATCAGAATCATTTTCTCTTATCATGTAAACAGTAGCACCTTTTTCTTCAAGAGTAGTTTTTAAAACTTTAGAAATGGCTAAATTAACATCTTTTTCATAAATATTTCCATAAATAGTGCCAGAATCTCGTCCGCCATGGCCCGGATCAATAGTTATTATTTTCCCTTTTAAAGTCTCTTTAGGTTTTATTTTAGCATCAATTGTATTTAGACTAATAAGTGCAATAACAAAAGTAATTATAAATAAACTTTTATATTTTTTTAACATACGTAACACCTATTAATATTTATGTTTTAGGAGAAATAATTATTATTTTCTTACTAGTTTAGAAAAAAGAAAAACTAACTGTAATTTGGTATTACAATTAGTTATAATATATTATTTCTTCTTATGAGCCTCTAAATTATCCATAAATCCTTGATTAATTTCTTCTTTAGATGGCATTGTTTCAGAATCAAGTGTGGTCATATAGTCAATGACTCTATTATGTATTTCCGTTTGTTTCCTCTTAGTATTTTTTTCATTAATTTCTTCTTTTTGTAACTTTGCATCAGTATCTTTAGAAAGGAAAGTCACTCCGATTTCTTTTAATTTTTCAATTTGTTCTTCATTTATTTTTTTTCCTTCTTGTCCTTTGTAGGCTTGCTTTTGATATGTTAACCAATTGTATAAGTTAACACCATGTTCATCATAAGTATAGCCATCAGATGTCTTAAAGTCTTTTGGTATTTTCGAACGACCATTATGTTCATAATATGCTCTTAATAATTCACAGTTTCTATTCCAAACTATAGTACTACGGTCTTCATCAAAATTCATACCAATTTCTTTTAATTTTTCAATTTGCACATCATTTAGCTTGACATGTCCTTGGCCTTTATAGGCTTGCTTTTGATTTGATAACCACTTTCCCAATCTAACACCATGTTCATCACGGGTATAGCCATCAACTGTCTTAAAGTTAACAGGAATTAGTAAATCACCATAATATTCAGAATATGCTCTTGCTAATTCACAGTTTCTATTCCAAATTATAGTATCATAATCTTCATCAAAATTCATGCCAATTTCTTTTAATTTTTCAATTTGCACATCATTTATATTGACATATCCTTGGCCTTTACCTTTATAGGCTTGCTTTTGATTTGATAACCACTTTCCCAATCTAACACCATGTTCATCACGGGTATAGCCATCAACGGTTTTAAAGTTAACAGGAATTAGTAAATCACCATAATATTCAGAATATGCTCTTGCTAATTCAAATTTATCGTCCCAACTCATAGTCAACCTATCAAGAACATATTCTAACAATTCATACAAATCTTGATCTTCCATTTCAATATCAAAGGACACATCTTTAAATTCACTTTCTCTATGAGTTCTTGAACCGTTAGACCTGCTCTTCTCTAATGTCTTAACCCTATCTTTGAAATCATTCTCTAAGTCTTTGATAAAACTATAATTATCGGCTAAATCTATTATAACGGGAGCCGTTAACTTTTCAATTAGATCTTCTTTAGTTGCATTCGCTTTAATCTTTATGTCCTTTTCCTTACACATACCGTTTAACTCAGCAATCGTATGGATTGCTAGTTCATCATGTTTTTCTTTAGTATTTCCCCGTACTGATAATGCTCTACCTAATTGTTCAAAATATACTATATCTGAAGTTGTTCCACGGCCCATTATTACACCATCAATATTAGGAGCATGAATCCCTTCATTATATTGGTTAATGGCAAACATAACTCTAAGTTTATCATCAACCTTTTCGCCATCTAAATTCACATCACTATAAAAGGCATCTCTATTCTTTTTTCCTTGATTTACCATAGCACTTGTAGATGTATACATAACAATATCTTCTTCTGGCACAAATTCTTTAAACCATTCCATAGCTTGTCTTTTGACTGTTTCTATATCATTAGTTTCTTCTTCACCTGCTGGTGGACAAAAGTATATATATTTACCTTTTGGTTTAATTGACTTTTTTAAAACTTTAGGAATACTAGGAGCTTCATGGATTCTTCTTTTTACATCACTTAGTATGGCCATATATTCTTGATATTCTTTAGTGGTTGCTTCTAATTTTTCAACCTTTTTTTCTAACTTACTCTCTAAGCCTATTAAATTAGCATGAGCACTTCTATAAATCGGTTTTGGTAAAACCCCATCAATCATGGCATCACATAAGTCATATCTACTTTCTATCTTCCCAGAAAATAATTCATCAGTATCTGGATTAGCCATATCTCTTTCGTTGAATGTTCCTCTATCTCTAACTGTATAAGCAGTCATACCAAATATATCCATTTCTGGATGTGTTTCTACCATAGTATTAATTCTTGCTCCCCAAACTGGAGCTCCAATATGATGAAATTCATCTAGTATTAATAAATCACAATCAATGTCTTTTATTTCATCTTTAGATTGTGATAAAAAACTTTGATAAGTTCTAAAGTTTAAATTAGGAAAATTCTTTTCTAAATCTAATTTAGGATTATCCTCTATTATTTTATTTATATGTTCTATTATTCCTGTTGAAGGAACTACATATACTATTTTTTTATCTTTATTATCATAGGCAAGTTGCAAGGCAATATATGATTTCCCTGTCCCTGTCGCATGGACAATACCTACAACATTATTTCCTGAATCAAATGCGGCTTTTACTTTTTTATAACTTTCAGCATTATGATCATATAACCCGACTGTTTGAAATTCATTATCATTCATTATCTTCACCACCACATAATCTAATATCATAAATATCTTTGCTAGAGACTGTTTTTTCTATTATCTCTACCATATCATTTTTCATAATCTTAGCATTTTCTTCATTTTGATCCACTTCAACTTCCCTTAAACCCCTATCAGTCATTACTTTAAAACCTATATTAGTTCTATCCATAATATCTAATAAATTACCATTTTTATATTGATTAGGAATATAAACTTCTACTACTTTCCCCGTTATGTTTTTCATTACCCTCACCTCAACACTTTTATTTACTTTAATTATACCATAGTTTTTATCATTTGATAAGGATGTCTATTCTTGAAAATTAGCATTTTTCCTGCTTGGGAAAAATGGTTCAGCGCTATATAATTCTTTATAGCCAGCATTATGGAATTTATCAAAATTTTTAACACCGCAATTTTTAGCATCCTGATTTAAAGAATAATTACCTTTTTTTGTTAAATTTCTTTGATAAATTCTTTTTTCATCTTCCGTTAACAACGAATACTCTTTTTCAGCAATTTCTTGTTTTCTTGTTTGGTACAAATGACAAATCTTTAAATTTATACTCTGTACCAATTTTTAGAACAAATCTTATAGTATTAGGATTAATATTACCATCTCTATCTTGTTCGCCTATAATTATTTTTTCTACTAAATTTTCAAATTTAACATCATCAAATATTTCCATTGGTTGTTCTTCTTCATTTATGATTTTCTCAACGTTTTTAAGTCTTTTAGATATATCTTTATTTTGTTTATCTTTATATTCTAACTGTTCAATTTGTTCATTTAGCATTTTTATTTTATTTGAAATTTCTTTTTCTTTTTCATTATAGACATCTTGGTTTTCCATGTTATCAAGTTTTGTCAGCTATGCTGATGAAAGTGACGATAGTTTTTTTCTTTTTTATGAAGTCGTAAGACAAAATAAAAAAGGCAACATTATGCTTACATTAGTTTGCATTATGTTGCTTATGAGGCTTCAAAAGAGTTCTCCCTTTGCACACTATTCCTAGTTGGCTTGTCCAACTTGGTAGTATGTTACTATCTTGTCTTAAAGATAGTCATTTAATTTTCTTCATGATATAAGTACTCATCTGGTATATTTGGATAACCACTTATATAAAAATTAAAAATATCATTTAAAATTTGGATACATATGCCGTAACTCTTGTCATCTATTAGATTTTGAATTAAATATTTACTATTTAATTCATTTTTTATTTCGTTATATAAATATTCATATTCATTAGAATCTATATTCTTTATTTTTCTTATTGTATTAGTAAGTTCTGAAATCTTATCAATTTCTAGACTTATCCTATTATCAACTGTTTTTTCTATTTCTTCTAATAGTTCATATAATGATAGTGCTAAATAATAAGATGTACAATCTTCATTAGAAGATTTTTCATATCTAACTAAATAGTTTTTCAGTTCATTTATTGTATAATCTGATATATTATTTTCTTTTAAGAACGAACAACAAGGAGAATCTAAGATATATCCTTTCAAAGAAATTTTGTTCAACTTAATTGTTTTTTCTATTTGATACATATTTTCAGATAATTCAACAAGTTCATTTGCCTTAGTTATAAATTGAAACATTTTATTATTTATAGAATCATGAATTTTATCTATGTCCATGTATGCTTCTAAAATTTTTACACTATAATTATTATCCATATAAGACTCCAATCTATTTTAAAATATTATATATGATCATAAATATCGCACCAGCAATAAAACCTGTAATTAATGTTAATGTTAATATATTGGCAAAGCCACTAGAGGAACCAACATTACCACTATTTGAACTTTTACTTTTTGTTTTGATTTTGGGTTTTTCCATGCTTTTTTGCTGTTCTTTTTGTTGTTTAATAATCATATTTCTTTGTTTTATTTGTTGTGCTATTTGAATTTCAGAAGCACTTCTTTTTGTAAAACTTACAGATTTAACTTCAGGACCTCTAATAAATTTTGTTTGAGAAACATTTTCCTGAAATTGTTTCTTATTTTCTTTCTCAACTTTACTTTTCCAATTATTGAAATCAGTAATATCTTTGTTTATTCTTTGACTATTATCTTTTCTAGCCATTTCACTGATTCTTGTATACTTTCCTATATATGCCTCTTTTGTTATCTGCTTATCTTTAAAATAATCACCTGAAATGTTATCAATTACTGTCCATTCACATTCCCTTTTAAAAGGAACATCATTAAATATTTCATTATGCTTATTCTGTAATAATTGTTTATATTTTAATATATCATATTTAGATTTTCCTTGCTGTTCCATATTCCTAACTTCTTCTTTAGATAAATATAAATCTCTTTCACTACATTCCAATTTAAGTTTTATATCTTTTTCATCCAATGTTTTTCCAATAACAATTTGTGACATTTGTTTGTCAAATTCAGCCGTTTCCTTCAATTGTTCAATTTTTTCTGGTGTATAATCAGAACTAAATGTATGATCTTGATCACCAAATACTGTAATTAATCCTGGTTTAAGTCTTTGTAATTCAATCATAGTTTCCATTACTTTTGCTCTTTTTTCTGGAGCTTCTTGAAGCCCTGTTTCATTATACATAAAATCCACATTTTTAGTTTTTAAATCTTGTATTAATTGCATATTGGGTTCAATAACTTGTTTAACCATATCTTCTAGTGTAATCCCAAACTTTTCTTCCCATACTAATTTAAAGTTTTTATCTGCTTTTTTGATTTCAACTAACTCATTAAACAATTCAAAAGATCGATTTTTTCCATCATTTTTAACATTAGAATTAAAATTTATTAAAGATGAATTTAATGAGTTTCTTAATATTTGGATAACTAATTCTTTATCTTTTGATGACAATTTTTTTTGTGATATTTCTTCTGCTGCATTTCTATTAATCATACTCCTTAATCTATAAGAAGCACCTAGTTTTTCTGCGAGATTTTGTCCCATAGAACTTATATCGTAATTATAAACATACTCAATTGAATTATTATCATTTAATTTACTACTAACAGTATTTTCATAACCGATAGATCTTAGTACTAATTGAAAATCACCACCCATTGAATTACATTTTTTGATATTTTCTTTAATTTGGTTATTTAAAGCAACCATTTGTTCATAAGTAGAAGAATTAAAATTCTCATAGTCCGTTGTAAAATAATAAACTATCTTTGAAGAAATTCTTTTTCCTGTTTCTTGTCCAAATTTATCAATACATATTCTTTCAATTTCTTTATACATAGATGGTAATCCTTTAGAAAATCCAATATTTCCAATATCTAGTTCATTTTCAATTGAAAGATTAAGTCCGCTTAGTTTTTTATGTAATGCATATCTCATTGCTTCTTCTTTGTTGCTAGAATTGATGTCATTTACCACTTGTGTGCTAATCATTGAATCCTGATATATTTCAAACAATTTTCTTTTAATAGAATCAATCTGTTCAGTTGAATAATTACCATTAGGTAATTGTGATATCATATATAAATTTGGAACAGAATCAATCCACTTATTAATTTCTGAAATATTAGAACAATTTATTAAAGATAATGATGTAATCATCAAAGAAGATAAATACATTCCTTGATGATTCGTTTTTAACCCAGTATCTAACTCATTAGGATTTAATGAAAGATGGGTACTTTCCATTTTTTCTAACTCAAATGTTAATTCTTTATCAATCTCTTCACTTGTTTTTCCACTATTTACATAAATTGCAATTGCCTTTTGTCTTAATTCTTCAGATACTAAATCTGGATATTTTGAATTTGTAGCATCTATTTTTGAATTAATTAAATTTAGTAAATTCTGATAAGTATTTTCATTAGACATAAATATCAACTTCCTTTTAAAGGTCTATCTTATATGAATATTATATCATTTATTTACTCTTTTTTTAAATTTTTATTGCTATGATTAAAATTATTTTTATCTACATATATCAAAGTCATCTGATTTATCATAATCAGAAACATCTTTTACTCTTTCCTTGTAATAATTTGGTGCATTAACATAATCAAATAATTCATCTTGTTTAGTAGTACCTCGTGATATTTTAATAACATCTTCCATATCAAAATCTTTATTATCGTAATAATCTTTTACTTCAATAGTGGTTTCATCTTTTGCATATTCATTACCGAATTGTAATATCTTTCTAAAGAACTTTTTAATTGCCTCCAATATAACATCAATATAATTTTTTAATTTGTTATTTTCGGCTGTTAAATTTTGATTTCTAGTAACAAGTGATTTCACTTCTAGTTTAAGATTTATATTTTCCTTTTCTAATGTTTGATGACTTTTAGTAAAGGTATTTACTTCGTTAAATAATTGTTCTATTTTCGGTTGGAATTCCACTACCTTTTTTGTTTCTTTAATAACTTTATTCATTGAATCAAAAGTTTCTCTTTTTACTTTGATATATTCTTTATCAAAAATAGTATTTTTAATAGTTTTCATTTTTTCATTCAAATCATTTATTGCTTTATCTAAATTTTTATTAATTATTTGGGTTTTATTCTCATAATATTGAGTTGTTTTCTTTAACTCGTTTATTTTTAAATGCTCTCTACTACTACCTTTAATACCTCTTTCTAAATCAAAACCAGCATTAGTAAGTCTTTCATGATATTTGTCTTGTAACTGAGATAAGTGTATTTTATCTTTAATATATTGTTTTTTAGATATTGTCCATCTTTCAGTATTTGTTCTTTTGTATAACCTAAATCATTATAAACAAATTCAATACAAGTATCTGCCCATTTTCTTATGTCTTCTTCATTCATATTATCAAAAAACTTTGGTGAAGCAGTAAATAATAATTCATCTGCTACACAATTTCTTGAATGATTAACCATTATTTTGCCTATACATCTTTTTTTCTTTAACATAATCTATCAATGAGGTGAGTAGATGTTAGATTTTTTTAAAAATTTATCTTTCGTATGGCAAGCTTTTATTGCAGCACTTTTTACTTTCAGTTTAACAGCATTAGGAGCTTCAGTGGTGTTCTTTTTTAAACGAGTTAATAAAACTATAATGGATGCTCTTTTAGGTTTTGCAGGAGGAGTTATGATAGCCGCATCATTTTTTAGTTTAATTAATCCAGCGATAGAGATGGCTAATGAATTAAAGATGAATAGCTGGTTAGTTATTTCTTTAGGATTTCTTAGTGGAGGAATTTTGTTATTTATTTGTGATAAAATTTACGATTTTT
Organism: uncultured Bacilli bacterium; assembly: GCA_934162445.1. GTDB lineage: Bacteria > Bacillota_I > Bacilli_A > RF39 > UBA660 > Onthousia. Next base: position 26,350 of record CAKPIT010000005.1, on the reverse strand, counting down.
TAGATAACAGAAGAAAAAGTCATAATAGTGATACGTCTAAGATTAAAAGATGTTTGATGTTGGTGTTATCTATTACAATTCATAATATTCCAGAAGGAATGGCCGTTGGGGTTGCTTTTGGTAGTTTATCTTATTCATTAGCAGGAGCAAATCTTTCTAGTGCCCTTATTTTGGCTCTTGGAATTGGCTTACAAAACTTTCCAGAAGGTAGTGCTATTTCCCTACCTCTTCGTAGAGAAGGCTTTTCATGTGGTAAGGCTTTCTTTTATGGACAATTATCGGGAATTGTAGAGCCTATTTCTGCAGTTATTGGAGCTCTTTTAGTCTTAAGAGTTAAGTATATTCTTCCCTTTCTTTTAGCTTTTGCAGCGGGGGCGATGATTTATGTCGTGGTAGAAGAAATTATTCCTGAGAGTCAAACCAATAAGAAAAAAGACCTAATGGCCTTATTTACAATTATTGGATTCATTGTAATGATGATTTTAGATGTAGCCTTAAGTTAACTTAGGGCTTATATTTTTCAATATATAGTTTATCACCATTGTTTAGATTAATAGCATAAGTATCACTTTTACGACAAGTATATATTAATTGTAAATTTTGAGAATCTTCCTTAGTTGATTCCTCTTTTTTTGGTTCTTCAGTAATTATTTCTTCTTGTGGCTTTTTAGGGTTTTCTTCTTTTTCAATTTTTCTAAATTTGTAACCATTATCATTAATAATAGTAATACTATCATCAATCCATAAGCATTCAGTCGGATTTTTAGCATTATTAATTGACCAATGACCACTATTATTTTTATGCCAACCACTATTAGTAAATTTACCTTTACCGCATTCCATATGAACATGATTACCTGTGGCTTCACCTTTGGTGCCTTCTTCATAAAAGCGTTCTCCTTTAGCTATTACTTTTCCTACAAATAAATTGGAAATATCATTATCATGTGCAAATAGCATGGTTAAATAATCGACTGTACCATCTGGATAGATAACGGGTTCAATACTTTCTAACCAAATTTCATTAGCATCTTTTTGGTATATTTTTTTAATAACGCCAGTATAGGGAGCTTTTAAATAATCAATTCCTTGATCTATTCCAGCATCATCAATGGCGTAACTATCGCGGTGGCTGCCTTTCATGTAACCTTCGGTTATACGCATATATTGACTAGGATATAAAGGTTTTTCCATTAATTATCACCGTCCCTTTTAATTATATTCTTTTTTTTAACAGTAATGTAATCATTGTTTACTAAATCGGTATAATCTTTTAATTTTCCCTCAAGAGACCGGTAAATGGTATCAGCACCGATAAAACTAAAAAAGGCAACCCATAAGCTTTCGGGAAAGGTTACATCAGTAAAAGTCATACAGAATAAAATACCAACGGAGGCATTAACGATAAGACTATAGGCAATAAGGCAACTGGAACATGGTAAGAATTTTTTGGTTTTTTGAATGAAGGCACAAGTAATAACACTAAGGGCTATGGAGACAATTAGCATCTGTTTCAATAAGGTTAAATTTAACATAAACATCACCTCTATCATAGTTTATGTTAAGATCCTTTTTAAGAAACTTGTTTAGCCTATTAAAGTTTTTAAAAGTTTAAGAATAAGTAAATGAAAAGGATAGTAACAATAGAAAAAATATTTATGATTAACCATTTTTTGATCTTGATAGTTAAAGATAAAATATAAAGAAATCAATGAGTATAGTTGGATATTACTTGCAAAGACTAATGTAGTTAAAAGAAGAGTTATAAAAATTAAATATTTATTTTTAAATAAATAGAAAGTAGAAATCATAATGATTCCTATAATACTATAATCTAAATTTAAAAGAGCACTTAAAAAACTAGCAAGAGAAATAATTAAGATATTGATAGTTAATAAAATAATTTTTTGATCTTTAGCATCAGTAATTTGATTTTTAATTAGTTTATTTGTTTTATCTAGTAAGTAAATAGTAATAAGACCAAGGGTCAAGGTAAAGAAAATATTTTGCGATTTCGAATAATAAAATCGGTTATAAAAAGAATAATCATATATTATTTCAGTAATAAGGGCAAAACTTATTAGTCTTCCTAAATATTTTTTTAAGTTTGTAGTATGAAAGTATCCTACAGTTAATAAAAAGGCAAAGATTGGAAATGAGATACGACCAACGGCTCTTAAACCATAGTAGATTGGCGAGTTGCTTTTAAAGAAAAAGATGGCAATATGGTCTAAAGTCATGGTAATAATAGCAATTAATTTTAAAGTTAAACTGTTATATTTAGGTTTCATATTTTCCTCCTTTTCTTTATTCTATCATAAAAAGAAAAAAGAAACTCTTTTTCTTTTAGAGTTTCTTAGTATCCTAGTGCTGAGCCTAAGATAATAGCTAATAAAATATATAAAACAATAATAATTATATAGCTACTTCTTGGTCTTGTAGAGCAACAAGAAGTTGTTACTGTTTGATTATTTGAACAAGACATTTTTACACCTCCTTAAAATGTTTTAGATATAGGCACCGACTATAATAACTAATAAGATGAATAGTACTAGTATAATAGCACTTCCTGAATTGCAATTACCCATAACTTAATCCTCCTTTTTTCTAGTGTTCACAATATTTTATGGCAAAATGGATAAAAGTGTGTCTAAATTTAGTTTTTATTTGCAAGTTATTTAACTTAATGTTATGATTATATTGAGTTTATACAGGGAGGATGAAATTATGAAAAAAAATAAACTTATAAAGTTAGGGGTTATATTTTTTACAGTCTGTTTAGTTGTTACAGGTTGTGGAAATAAGGCATCTCTTAAGAATAATCATACTGTTGTTAATACTAAAAATGGGAAGATTACAGCTGATACTTTATATGAGGAGTTAAGAGATAAATATGGTATTAGTACTCTTATTGATATGATTGATCATAAATTATTTGATAAGAAGTATAAGACTACTGATGATGAGACAAAATCAATTGATTCACAAATTAAACAAATGAAATCACAATATAAAGATGATGAAGATTCATTCTTAGCAGCTATTAAACAATACCTTGGAGTTTCTAGTGAAGAGGAATTAAGAAGTATGTTATCTTTGGAATACAAAAGAAATTTAGCAGTTGAAGATTATGTTAAGAGTACAATTAGTGATGATGAAGTTAAGACTTATTATGACAATGAAATTGTTGGCGATATGAAAGTAAGACATATTTTGATTAAAGCTACTACTACTGATGATATGAGTGATGAAGAAAAAGAAGCTGCTGAAGATAAAGCTAAGAAGAAAGCCGAGAGTTTAATTAAAAAGCTTGATAATGGTGAAGATTTTAGTAAACTTGCTAAAAAATATAGTGATGATGAAGGTAGTGCTAAAAATGGTGGTTTAATTGACTATTTTAATAAAAATGATAATATGGATGAAGCTTTCTTAAATGCTTCTATTGATTTGAAGAAAGGTAAATATACTAGTGAACCAGTTAAATCTGCATATGGTTATCATATTATTTTAAAAGTTGATCAAAAGAAGAAAAAGTCTTTAAAGAAAACTAAAAAAGAAATTCTTTCTACTTTATGTGATGAAAAGTTAAATAATGATAGTACTTTAAGATATACAGCTTTAAAAGAAATTAGAAAGAAAAATGGTGTTAGTTTTAAAGATGATGCTTTAAAGAAAGATTATGATGAACTTATGGATCAATTAATTGAAAAGGCTTCTAGTAGCAATACAAGTAGTAATTAAAAAGAGATTTCACAAATTAAAGTGAAATCTTTTTTAATCATCATTATTAATATTAAAACCTAAACTATACATTTTTTGTTTTAGTTTATATTCTAATTCCTTACCTTGATACTTACGACTTAGTTTCCGGTAATATTTTTGATATTCTTTTTCTTTTAAAGTTTCATCTTCGCTAATAGTTGTACTATTTAATAGACTTGTGACTAGGCTCTGATTAAAGCCTTCTATTATTAAAGTTGTTCTTATCTTTTGCTTTAGGCTATTAGCACTTTTGGTATGGTTGGCCTTTATTTTTTTAGTAATTATTTTTTTTATTTTTTCTTCTTCAATATCACTTTTATACATACTAAGAGCGTCTTCATAATCAATTTTGGCTATTTTCTTTTTTAATAATTCTTCTTCTATCTTTTTAGGACCTTTATTAGTAGTTAAAATTTGCATATTAACATAACTTTCCGCATAACGTTTATCATTTAAGTATGATTGTTGTTCTAAAAGATTAATGGTATTAGTAATTAAATCATCTGGATAATCTTTGTCTTTTAAATATTTATGGATTTCATATTTGCTTTTGGCTACTCTTTTTAAAATCTTAAGAGCACTGTAATAACAATCCCACTTTTTATTTTCTTCTAAAACATTTTGAATAGTGATGTCATCTAGGTCTTTTTTTAATAATAAATTATATTTTAAAATAGTCTCTTCATATATTTTTAATATAGTATCATTATCTAAATATACTTTATAAAGATTATTAGCTTCTTTTTTATATTTAATTATTTTCATTATTTGGATCACTTCCTAAAATTAAAATACAATACATACGTTCGTTTGTCAATATAAAAAGTAATTGGTTATTTTTCTTGACCAATTACTTTTATTTTACCTTCTAATAATTCTTCAAGGGCTCTACCAATATTTTTTTGACATTTGTATTCATTGAGTGGTAATTGATAGTGCTCTTCTTCTGTCATCTCTTTGCTACGACGAGCAGCGATATGTACTAATTCATATTTAGATGAAACAATATTTAAGAGTTTGTCAATTGAAGGATAAATCATAGTATCACACTCCTTATTATTATATTAATATTATTAACATAAAATGACAAGGTATGTGACAAAATTAGACACTAATTGATATGAAAAGGAATGTAAAGAAAAAAGTCTTACGACTTTTTAACGAAATTTACAACATGATCCTTGATCAATATTACATACTACATTTTCTTCACAGCATGAATATTCAGGACAATAAGTATGTTTATAAATATGATGATTGATAATTCTAGTATGGATTGGACAAACATGTGGCACTTGATGGACAAAAGTACGATTTATTTGTCGTTCTTGTACTGGTTCAATAATAGGACTTTGCGTTGTTGCTACTGGCATATTATTGGTAGTCATATTAGTAGGATCCATATTATTCATGTTAATATCAATATCTAAATCTTGATCAACGTAGTTATTATTACCCTCAATTGCTGTTGTCATATCAATAGCTTGATTATTGTATAACATATACTTTTCCTCCTTTACTAATAAAGTATTCAACGTCTTAGAAAAGTTATATATTATAGCCTAAAAAGGCATTTTAAAATTACCGTTTTGCATTTGTTTCATCATTTTTTTCATTTCAATAAATTGAGTTAATAATTTATTTACTTCAGCAACAGAAAGGCCACAACCTTTAGCAATTCTGGTTTTACGAGAAGCTTTGATGATATCAGGATTTTTTCTTTCCATAGGAGTCATTGAAAGAATAATAGCTTCAATGTGGGCCATTTGTTTAGGGGGAATATTAATATTATTAAGTCCCATTTTTTTAGCGCCCGGGATTAGTTTTAAAAGGTTTTCAAGAGGCCCTAATTTTTTGATTTGTTTTAGGGTTCTTAAAAAATCTTCTAAATCAAATTTACCAGTTTGCATTCTTTTGGCTGTTTTTTCAGCTTCTTTTTCATCAATGGCTTCGGTTGCTTTTTCGACTAAAGATACAATATCACCCATACCAAGAATTCTTCCGGCCATGCGTTCAGGATCAAAGTAGTCTAGACCATCTAGTTTTTCACTGACACCAATAAACTTGATTGGCACATTGGTTAAATGTCTTACCGATAAGGCTACTCCACCTCTTGTATCGCCATCTAATTTGGTTAAAATTACTCCTGTTAAATTTAGACTCTCATTAAAACCAGTGATAACGTTGATGGCGTCTTGACCCATCATAGCATCTAGAACTAATAAAACTTCTTCCGGATGAACGTTGTTAATAATATTTTTTAATTCTAGCATTAAAGCTTCGTCTATTTGTAAGCGACCAGCAGTATCAATTAATACGTAGTCATAGCCATTTTCTTTGGCATAGTCAATAGCATGAAGACTGATTTCAACAGGGTTTTTACTATCTTCTTTATATACTTCAATATTAAGTTCCTTGCCTAATTGGCATAGTTGATCTATAGCAGCGGGACGATATACATCACAAGCAACCATTAATGGTTTTTTGGCTTCTTTTTTACGTAGGTAATTGGCTAGTTTCCCGCAGGTTGTTGTTTTACCACTACCTTGTAGTCCTACTAGCATAAGGATAGCTGGATTTCCTTTGGTATTTAATGGCGCCTTTTCTTTACCTAATAAATCCGTTAGTTCATCTTTGACAATCTTAACAAACATATCACCCGGTTTAATACTAGTTTTTACTTCTTCTCCTAAGGCCTTCTCTTTAACATTATTAACAAATTCTTTTACGACTTTATAATTAACATCCGCTTCTAGTAAGGCAAGACGAATTTCTTTCATCATGTCGCCAATATTATCTTCAGTTATTTTTCCATAGCCCTTTATTTTGTGAAGGGCATTTTGTAAATGATCTCCTAAACTTTCAAACATGTCTAACACCTTTCTTTCTTTATATATTATAACTGATTATTAGCAAGAAGTAAAAGAAAAACAGGTTAAACCTGCTTATTAATTATTTTCGGGAACACTTATTGGTTTTACTTTGCCAAAAGCTTGATAAGTAATAGTGATATTGATAGTATGTGGAATGTTGTAATAATAGGTACCATAACTACTTAAATCATAGCTTATTTTATAGACTTCATTGTCACTATTAGTTTCTAAAGTGATAGTATTAGGAGCTGCGGCAAGATCAATTTTATGATTATATAAAATGTCATCTAAAGTATTAGTCGTTATTTGATAGTTATAAAGGGTCTTACCTTCTTCATACTCTGTTTTGGATATTAAGGTGGCTTTCTTTAGAATATGGGCAATCATTTTATCATTAGTAATATTATCAAAGTTATATAAATCAGGACTCGTTTCATACTTTTGATTATTTCTTACTAAGGTAATATTATCATAAATAAAATAATTAGTTACTGTTTCTTCCCTTGTCATAATACCTGTTGTCTTGTTATTTTCTTTATCACCTACAAAGTTAATTTTAACATTATCTACTACTTCTTCTCTTGTAAAGTGATAATTACCAGCTTCTATTTTGGTTAATTTGTAAGGAGTATTAATAGTTTTTTGACTATTTCTTTTTTGATTAGTCGTGTAACTGGTACGAATAGTTGTAATTAATAAAAAGAAAAAAATGAAATAAAAGGCAAAGAAAAGAATGGCTTTTCCTCTTTTATTTTTACTTAAATCTTTAATTAGTTTTAAATATTTATTTTCTTTTTGTTCTTTTTTCATTTTAATACTTCCCCTAATAATTCTTTTTTATCAACACCATTTAAATAATCTTTAACAAGGCATCTTTTTTTACCTTCAATAGCAATTTCTGTTAAGATTATTTCGGTGGTATCTGCTGCTACACAAATACCATCATTAGTAAATCCAGTGATAGTTCCATTTTCAGTTTGAGCATAATATCTATCTCCTAATCTTGTAGCATAGACTTTCATTCTTTTTCCTTTTAAAGTTGTGTAAGCAGCAGGTGTTGGATTTAAGGCTCTTACTTTATTATCTATTTCAATATTAGATTTAGAAAAATCTATTTTTTCATCTTCTTTAGTAATATTATAACCATAGGTTACTTCTTTTTCATCTTGTTTAATTGGATTAATATTTCCACTGATGATATTGGGTAATGTTTTTAGAAGAAGATCTTTTCCTAATAAACTTAGCCGATCATGAAGGGTTTGAAGAGTATCTTTTTTACTGATTTTCGTTGACACTTGACTAATGATATCACCTGCATCCATTTTAGGAGCCATATACATAATAGTAACACCGGTTTCGTCGTAACCATCCATAATAGCATGATGAATAGGTGCCCCTCCTCGTAGTTTTGGTAAAAGAGAAGCATGAACATTAATACATTTATATTTAGGATAATTTAAAACTTCAAGTGGAATAAACTTGCCATAGGCACAGGTGATAATTAAATCGGGTTTATAATCTAAAATTTGTTGATATTCTTCATTAATGTTATCAGGTTGTAATACCGGAATATTATATTCAGCACTTACTTTTTTTATAGGAGATGCAGTAAGAATTTGTTTTCTTCCTACTTTTTGATCTTTTTTAGTTACAACGGCGACAACATGATAGTTGGTTGCTAAAGCTCTTAAAATGGGAACGGCAAAATCAGGGGTTCCCATAAATATAATTCTTATATCTTTCATTTTTACCTCCTTATGATACATATTTTAAAATGATACTGATAGTTAGGCCTAGAAAAATTAAGAAAAGACCTAGTAAGAATAGAATACTAACTTTTCCATAACTATAAGAATAGTTGGTAGTTATTTCGATAGGAGAATCTTCTTGTTTTTTACTTTCTTTATTTATTTCAACTTCTTGGTTAGATTTTTTTAAGCTTTGATAACTAGGAAAAGTTTTTATTTTTAAATCAAGAGACGGAATATCTGTAAAACGCCTAATGGTAGTATATTTACTATCTGTTATTCTAGAAATTAAAATATTAAGATCTTCCTTACCTACAAGCTTTTTAATACTAGCAATATCTTCAAGATAATCTTTTCCTAAATCTTTTCTTTTAATAAAAGCAATGGTCGGAGTAGATGTTTCTATTTTTAAGGTTTTAAACATTTTATCAAAAGCTTTTAAAACACTACTTTTCTCTTTGAAAGTCATATTTACATGAGTACATAATTTCTCTAAGTTATCTTTACAAGCAGTGTAATCTTTATTATAGTAAGCGTTTTTATCATAGTCTTTTAAATAGTTATAATATTTACTTAATGATGTTAAGCTTGCTAAAGAATAAGGACTTCTAATAGCATAATAGTAGGCTAAGTAAGGGGAATCTGTTATATAAATAGCATTAGATTTGCTATTTAAGTTTTTAGGGATAATATTTTTGTAGTGATGATTATTAAAAATATAATTGATCTGTTTTAATAATTTAATCTCTTTATAGTTGACTTTACTTGTTAAGCCTTCTTCTTCTACTCTACTCTTTAAACTTGAAGGGAAACTATGAAAACAGTAACCATTAACAATATAGACATTATAAATATAATCTAGGATTTCTTTTTCATTGGTCTTTTCTATTTTTAACTTATTAGCAATTATATCTATTAAAATGTTGTTAAAAGCAAGAATAAGGCTTTGATAATTGGTATAAGTTTTGGTAATAGTTTGTAAACGGGTAATAAAATAGTCATTATAACTATCATCATTGATGATAATTCCATATTTGATGATAAAATCCATGATAATTAAAAATGAAGTATCTTTAAAATCAGTAGTTTCTTCTTTTTGAAAAGTTAGAAAGTTGGTGGTAGTAAAACTATCATGCAGGATATTTTGAAGAGTAGAATTTTCAAATAATTTTGTAAACTGCATCAATAACACCTTCCTTTAGTTTAGATTATAACAAAGAAAAGGCACTTTTACAATAATTTGTGCCTTTTCTTATTAATTTAAAGTATCTATTTCAGGGATAGGACTGATTATGTTTTCAACCTCGGTTTTAGGAACCGTTTCTGATATTGGTTCTTCTTGTGGGGTAGTTATTTCTGCTTGGTACATAGCTACTTCTTTTTTAGGTATTTCTTCGATAACAGGGGTTGGGACCTGTGGTTCAGGGGCTTGATTATTCAAAAAGTCACCATTCCAAATTTTAACAACATCACAGTTACCACTTGATGGAATTGGGTTTGGCATATCTAATTTAACGATTAAAGGAATTTTGAAAGCACTACCGAAAGCCAAACAGGTTCCTGATTGTAAAGTTTTTTGTTTTTCAACGATTTCATCAGAAATATTAGGAACCATTTTTCTTATATAATCAACATCAGTTGGATGATTCATCTTAAAGATTAAGAAGTTAGAACACTGTGAAATAACGGTATCTGATAACTCCACTGGTCTTTGGGAAATTAGACCGAGGATTAAACCATATTTACGGCCTTCTTTGGCAATTCGCTCAAAAATGTTATAACCAATTAAGTAACTATCCTTATCATTTTGAATATATCTATGGGCTTCTTCAATAAAAATATGAAATGGAATAGTAGCTCTATTTGGTAGACTTTTAGTAAAGACAAATAAAAGACGAGAATATATTTTGGTGATGACTTTAGCAAAAGAATCATCAACATCATCTAAATTTATGTTAACAATTTGATACTTTTTACCATTTGAAATAACAAGATTAGATAAATAGTTATCAAGAGAAATATAACTACCACTTTCCCATTTAAAGAAATTAGAATTAGGAGAAGTTATTAAGGCATGAAGACGAACTTTTAAAGTAACAGCATCAGCATAAGTGTTTTCATTATGAAGCCATCCTTCACTAATTAAAGTGAAGTTTAAAGCTTTTTCTAAATCTTCTAGAGTATAATAACAGTCTTTGCTTGGTTCATAATTATCATATTCATCATGAATAAAAGAAGAAACATACTCAGTTAATAAAACACTTTCAGAAAACTGGCCATGCGAATCAATTAAGAAACAGTCTCTAAATTTACGAACATAACCAATTCCTTGAACAGGAGATTCCAAATTAAATTCATTAGTAGTACAACTGTTTAAAATAGAGAAAACTTCATTTCTTTTATTAGGAGAAGTTTGATTACTATATAAAATTGTCATTATAGCTTTAGCAATTAAATGATTTTTATATTTATTAGCATCAATATCATGATTAGCAAAAATTCTAGTTAGTTTTAACATGCGTTCAATGATTGGTAATTGGGAATGATTATTAGCTTGTAAAAGAATCGCAATATCATCTTCATTTAATAAGAATATAGGTAAACGAAGAGATTCTTTATCTTTTTCAGCTTGGTTAGTAGTAATAAAATGATAATTATAGTTAGGGTTGATAGTATTTATATCTTTAAAAGCATTGTAATATTCACCAGATGAATCAAATAATAAGATATTAGCTTTATAAGGAAAAAGGCGTCTATCTTCAAACATATTTTGAATAATTCTTGATATTCCACAACTTTTACCACTACCATTGTTACCAAAAATTGCAAAATGATTACTAAAGAATGTATTAACATCTAAAAATACTTTACAACCATTATAATAGGGACTATAGCCAAGAGACATTCTTCCTTTGATATCTTCACCAACAATTAAAGGGATTTCTTCTTTAGAAATAACTCTTATTTTAGCATCAAGAGATGGTTTTCTTAAAACACCACCGATTAGTTTGCCATCAACTATTTCCCCTAGAAATCTGGCTTTAACAATATTACCATCAAGGTCATCAACTTCACCTAAAACAGTTTTATCACTATCTTCAAAAATTAAATGTAGATTCATTAAATTGATAGCTATTTCTTGATCTTCGTTTAATTTAATACTGGCTCCTTGATCACTTATATATATTATTTTATCAAACATAAATATCCTCCTTTTAAATCTATTTAAATTATACCGACAAAAAAGAAAAGTTACAAGTTATAAATCAATTATTTCTTGTAACTTCTTTTTGATATCTTCATTTTCTATTAATTCTAAAAGAAGGGCTAATTCCTGATTTTTTTTAGATAAATGCAAGTTTTCTTCATAAAATTCAAGTTTATTTATGGTATCCTTTAAATGATTATGAACAGCATTTCTAGTAACATTATATTTTGTAGCAAGTTCACTTAGTGACATGTTTTTAAAGTAATAGTCTTCAAAATATGATTGTTGTTTGGAAGTTAATAAAGAACTATAAGTATCATATAAAAGTGTATAGTATAATAACTGTTTCATATTACCCTCCTAGTATTTGAAAAATACCAATAATTAAGGAACCAATACCAATAATGTAATAAAGAACGGTTAAATTTTTTCTTTTGAAAATCATTTGATTATTAAAGCCAATATCAATTAACGTAATCCCTAAAACAATTTCAAAGGTTCTTAGTAAAGTTGGTTTAAAGATAGTAATAATACCTAAAATAATTAAGGCGATAGTTAATATTAACTGGATAATAATCATAAGCTTGGTTACAATATTTTTTTTGCTATTAGTCTTAGTCATTTTTTACCTCCATAAAGTTTCTAAAGAGACTATAAATATATTTTTCAATATCAAAAGCTTGCAAATCATTAGCAGTCTCCCCTAGTCCAATATATTTAACTGGAATATTTACTTCTTCTTTGATAGCTAAGACTATTCCCCCTTTAGCGGTTCCATCTAATTTAGTGAGAATGATACCGGTTAAATTGGTAATTTCTTTAAAAGCTTTAGCTTGACTAATACCATTTTGACCAGTAGTAGCATCAATTACTAATAAAGTTTCCGTAGGCCCTTCTTTAATTAATTTAGTAATAACACGATTCATCTTTTCCAATTCTTTCATCAAGTTACTTTTATTTTGAAGACGTCCGGCGGTATCTATTAAAACAGTATCAATATCATTATTAAGGGCATATTCTAGTCCTTCATAGATAACACTTGAAGGATCACTTCCTTCATCTTTGCCATAAAATGATACTCCGAGTTTAGTAGCCCATGTTTTTAGTTGTTCTTTGGCTCCAGCTCTAAAAGTATCACCAGCTATTAAAAGTACTTTATGATTCATGGCTTTTTCTTTAGCAGCTATTTTAGCAATTGAAGTAGTCTTTCCAACACCATTAACACCAACAAACATATAAACAGTTGGATCTTCTTCTCTTCTTTTTAAAGTGGTTGATAAAACTTCGCCACTAACATAGATAATAAATAATTCATCAACAATTATTTCTTTTAAATCATTAGGATCACTTATATGTTCTTCTTTTACCCGTTTTCTTAGTTTATCAAGAAATTTCATAACGGTATTAACCCCAATATCAGCCATGATTAAAATTTCTTCCAATTCTTCAAAATAAGCCTCATCAATTTTACTGTGACGCTTAGTTAAATCTAATAATTTAGATGAAAAATTATTACGAGCCTTAGTTAAACCTTTATCATATACTTCAATACTTTTTTCTTCACTAGATGATGAAGATGCCTCTTTTTTTGTAAATTTATCTTTTAGTTTATTAAAAAATCCCATGTTTTCCCTCCTTGTTTTATTGTAACACATTATTTAATAAGGGAAAAGTTTTTAGTCATTGATTAGGTAATAGATTATATTTTTATTAGACAATTTAGCTATTTTTCTAACTTTATCACTTTCATCAATAACAATGAAGTATTGTAAATCTTCTACTAATATAGTTAAGGGAACATTAAAATAAGTAGCAATAATTTTAAAATTACTAAGGCGCTCACCTTTACCATTTATTAAATCTAAAAGAGTTGTGTAAGAAATATCAATATGTTTGGCTAATTGATAATAACTGTTAATTTTTTTTAATTTCATTAATTTTGTTAAAACTTCTTTATTCATATTAGTCCCTCTGAAAATATTATAGTTAGTTAAAAATATATTACAAGAAATTTATGATTATTTACGAAAATTCGTAAAGTTGAGGGTAGCATGAAAAAATATAATTACATATAATACTTTGAACTGAAAGGAGGATTTTAGTTTGAAAAAGAAAATTATTTATTCATTAGCAATAGTAATTACCTTTGTTTTAGCTTGTTCTGTATTATTTAATTTTAATAGGCAAGAGAAAAAGAAGGAACTTAAAACAGTTAGACTGGCTGAAGTTGCACATACTATTTTCTATGCTCCTATGTATGTTGCTATTAATAATGGTTATTTTGAAGAGGAAGGAATTAAAATTGATCTTAGTTTAGCAAATGGAGCCGATAAGGTTAGTGCAGCATTACTTTCTAATGATGCTGATATTGGTTTTGCGGGTAGTGAAACAACTATTTATGTTTACAAAGGTGGAGAAAAGGATTATCTTAAAACTTTTGCCCAATTGACGCAAAAGGATGGATCTTTTATTGTAGCACGAGAAAAAATTAAAAATTTTGATGTTAAACAATTGAAGGGTAAAACTATTATTGGAGGTCGTAAAGGAGGAATGCCTGAGATGACACTTGAATGGTCATTAAAGGATAAAGAAATCGATCCTAAGAAGGATGTTAATATTGATACATCAATTGCCTTTGCAGCAATGAGTAGTGCTTTTATTGGGGGAACAGGAGACTTTGTGGCTCTTTTTGAACCGAATGCTTTACAGCTTGAAAAACAAGGATATGGTTATGTAGTGGCTAGTCTTGGGGAATTAGGAGGAGTTGTTCCTTATACTTCTTATTTTGCTAAAGATAGCTATTTAAAAAACAATAAAGATATAATAAATGGATTTACCAAAGCCATCCAAAAGGGACTTAATTTTGTGCATAATAAATCAAATAAAGAAATTGCTTCTGTAATTGCTAGTCAATTCCCAGATACCTCACTTAGTGATATTACTAAAGTTGTTAAACGATATAAAAGTATTGAGGCTTGGCCTAAAACAACTGAATTTAAAAAAGATTCATTTGATCATTTACAAGAAATTATGATTAGTGCTAAAGAACTTAAGGGAAAAGTAAACTTTAGTGATTTGATATATGAGAAATAAATTATTACTAAAAGTAGTTAATTTAGAAAAAAATTATCAAAGTAATGATGATGAAATTAAAGCTATTAAAAATATTAATTTTGAAATTGAAAAAGGTAAATTCATTTCTATTGTGGGACCATCTGGATGTGGGAAAAGTACCTTGTTATCAATTTTGGCTAAATTGGATAAATTATCAAATGGCGAAATCTTATGGTTTAAAGATGATATTAGAATTGGTTATATGTTACAAAAAGATAGTTTGTTTCCATGGCTAACCATTTTGGATAATTGTCTTTTAGGACTGAAAATTAGAAAGGAACTTACTTTAGAGAATAAAAACTATGTGATTAAACTATTAAAGACTTATGGCCTTGGTGATTTTATTTATAAGTATCCTAGTAGTCTATCAGGAGGAATGAGACAAAGAGCAGCGTTAATTAGGACACTTGCAATTAAACCAGATATTTTACTTTTAGATGAGCCCTTCTCTTCTCTTGATGCGATGACAAGAGTAATGCTTAGTGATGATGTTTATAAAATGATTAAAGATGAAAAGAAAACAGCAATTATGGTTACACATGATATTGGGGAGGCGGTATCAATGGCCGATGAAGTGATTGTGTTATCTAAAAGACCTAGTGTAGTTAAAAAAATATATAATTTAGAGTATGATAAGGACTTAATGCCTTTTAAAAGACGAAGGAGTTTATTATTTAATAAATACTATGAAATGATTTGGAGTGATTTAGATGTCAAATTATAGTATGGAACATAAACTGTTTTTAAAGAAACAAAAAAAAGAAAGAATTTTAGTTATTAGTTTTCAACTTATTATTTTACTAGTGTTCATTATAAGTTGGGAAGTTTTAGCGAGACTTAAGGTAATAAACACTTTTCTATTATCAAGTCCTAGTTTAGTATTAAAAACATTTGTAACACTTTTTATTAAAAATGATTTAATAACGCATATTGGGATTACACTTTATGAGACAATTATTAGTTTTCTTTTAGTAAGTTTAATCTCGTTAATTAGTTCTACTCTTTTATGGTCTTCTAGAAAATTAGCAAAGATTTGTGATCCTTATTTAACAGTTTTAAATTCACTTCCCAAAGTAGCACTTGGGCCTTTAATTATTATTTGGGTTGGGGCTAGTATAAAATCAATTATTTTTATGGCTTTTATGGTGGCTATTTTCTTATCAATTATTAATATTTATCATAATTTTAAGGAAACGGATAAAAATTATATTATTTTACTTAAAAGTCTTGGAGCTAGTAAATGGCAAATATTTTTTAAAGTTATTTTACCTAGTAATCTTTCTAATATTATAAATAATTTAAAAATTAATGTTAGTATGTGTTATATAGGCGTTATTATGGGGGAACTGCTTGTTTCAAAAAAGGGATTAGGATATTTAATTATGTATGGAACACAGGTATTTAATATTAATTTAGTCATACTTTCGATATTTATTTTAGGGGTTTTATCTTTCTTATTCTATTATCTTATTTGTTTAACAGAGAGATTTATAACGAAAAAAAAGAACGCATAGTTCTTTTTTAGGTTAAAGATGTGGTTGAGATGCTGTTTAAATAGAAGTCTGCTCTTCTTCCTAATTTATAAGCATAATAGCCGGCCGCGGCGATCATGGCTCCATTATCAGTACAATATTCAATTGGTGGAATGGATAAACTGGTGTTAGTTCTTTTACACATTTTTTGTAATTCTTCCCGTAAGCCACTATTAGCAGCGACTCCACCGGCTACAATTAAGTGATTAATATGCTCTTTTTCTAGAGCTTTTTCTGTTTTCATGACGATACTTTTGATAGCTGTTGTTTGGAATGAGGCAGCCAAGTTTTCTTTATTAAGGGTATTTCCTTTTTGTTCTTCTTTATGATTTAAGTTAATAACCGCACTTTTTAGACCACTAAAGGAAAAATTGTAACTATTATCATTTAAGGGAAGAGGCAAATTATAACTAGGAGTGCCAAGATGGGCTAATTTATCTAGTTTAGGTCCTCCGGGATATGGAAGGCTAATGACACGAGCTACTTTATCATAACACTCACCAATAGCATCATCTAAAGTACCACCTAATTTTTCAAATTTAAAATGATCTTCCATTTTAATAAGTTCAGTATGTCCACCACTAACAACAAGGGCGATTAAAGGGAATTTTAATTCTTCTACTAGGCTATTGGCATATATATGGCCGGCTATATGATGAATAGGTATTAGGGGCTTATTATAGATAAAGCTTAAGGTCTTAGCGGCTTCAACACCGATTAAAAGACTGCCTATTAAACCCGGTCCATAGGTTATAGCAATAGCCGTTATATCTTCCATTTTCATTTGTGCTTTATTTAGACAATCAGCAATAACGAGGGTAATGTTTTTAACATGTTCACGACTTGCTATTTCAGGTACTACCCCACCAAAATTTTCATGAATAGCTATTTGGGTAGAAGTTGAAGTAGCTAAATTCTCATGACCATTTTTAACGATGGCACAGCTGGTCTCATCACAACTACTTTCAATTCCAAGGATATATATATCTTTCATTTTTATCACTTCCAAATCGTTTTTTATTTTATCATATTTAGAGTTTTTTTTAAAGGTTTAATATCATTAATAAGCCATTTGTACCATTATAATAATTAGGGCGAATAGCTTCTTTATGAAAATGATATTTTTTATAAAGATTAAGGGCTTTTAAATTGGTTGCTTTTACTTCTAAAGTTATATTTTTAATATTTTCTTTTTTAGCTTGCATAATTAAATGTTCTAATAAGTTGGAACCAATATGATGATGTTGATATTTTTCTAAAACTTCAATTTGATTTATCTCAATGCGTTCATATATTTGACTATATAATAAAAATCCTTTTATTTCCTCATTTTCTTTATATAATAGTATTTTTAAAAAAGGGCTTGTGGAAAATTCTTCTTTTGTTAATTGATAATTAAAATTATCCACATTATATGGTGGATAACTATCATATGTTATAATCATAAGTTGGCTTTTTCCTCAGCCTCGGTTTTCTTTAAATAAATGGGATTAACAGTGTGAGGATTAACGCCTTTATCATCTTTAAAATAAGTGGTAATGGCTAAAATATCAGGATCATATTTAATGGTATCATAAGGCGTTTTTAAGTCATTATTGGTAACAACGGTGATCTGATGGTAAGCTTTAGAATTTTCTTCTAGGGTTGTTAATAATATGTGAGTATCAGCAATAACAGCTTTAGAAGTATTATCATATAAAGCCCCATAAACATAACCTCTTCTAGCATCTATTAAGGGCATAATATAGTTAGTATGGTTAGATTCATTAAAAGAAATAGCCATCGCAGTTAAACCAGAGATAGGAATGATAGGTATATTTAAACTCCATGCAATGGTTTTAGCAATGGTAACACCAATTCTTATTCCTGTAAATGAACCGGGCCCTATAACAACCATTATCTTATCTAATTCATTTGGGGAAATATTAGCATCTTGAAATACTTTTATTATTTTAGGAAGAGTTAGTTTAGACATATCTTTACCTAATTTTTCTTTTACTTCACTGACTACTCTATTATCAATAACAATACCACTATATAGGTAATCAGAAGATGTATCTAAATAAAAGATTTTCATAAGACATCCTCACAAACACTTTCATAATTACTACCATGAGGAGTAATAGTGATAATACGAGTGTTTTCATCTTCACTTGATAATTTAAATTTTATGTCTAAACGTTCTTTAGGTAGGTAATCTTCAATCATATCGGCCCATTCAATGATGGTAATACCACCTTTATCATAATAATCTTCTATTCCTAATTCTTCAACTTTTCCATTTAAGCGATAAACATCCATATGATATAGAGGTAATTCTCCTGATGTGTATTCTTTTATAATATTAAATGTGGGCGATGTTATCTCTTCTTTTACTTCTAGTGATGAAGCGAAGCCTTTGGTAAAAATGGTTTTACCACTTCCTAAATCACCGATTAAGCAAATAACCATATTAGGAAATTTTTCTGATTCTATGTTTTCAGCTAATTCAATTGTATCACTTTCACTAGTACTAGTAATTTTATAATTTGTATTATTCATATTATTTTCCTCTTTTCTATCTAGATTATTATAACAAATAGATTAGTTATTGTTCAATAGATTTTATCTTTTTTAATAAAAGATGTCTTTTTGTGACAAAAGTATTGATTTTCCTTGATATTTAATACTATAATCAAATTATAGTAGGGATGGTACTGCTATGGGAGGAATAGTATGGAGAACAAAATTAATGAACAAGGTCTAGATAATTGTATCACAGAAATAAGAGAAAAAATTGAAAAGATTAAAGCTGATTTTGATAAGATGGAAAGTATGATTGATGATTCTGCTTCTTATGTTAAAAGTGATGTTGGGAAAACATTGCGAAACAAGTTTTCAGAAATTAGCGATTCTTTTCCTAATGTGATTTTAAATCTTGAGACGATTGTTTTGGAGCTTGAAGCTTGCAAAAAGAATTATATTAAGCAAAATGAAGAAGCCGCCATACTGTTAAATGATTATGTTGATTAGGAGGTGAAAGTATGGATTTTAAGGATGTTGACTATGGTGTTGATTATAATGGTCTTGAAAGAATAAAAGCTGATATTAAGATGCATTTAGTTACCGAAGCTGAGGAAAAACTTAATGATTGCAATGATGTTATTAATGCAATCAGTGATGCTTGGCGCGGGGATGATTCTAACAAATTTTGTGATAACTTTTTAAACAGTATTGGTGAAGTTTGTGATGCTCTTGAAAGTTATAATACACAAATTGAAAAGAAATTAGATGATATTTATGATATGTGGAAAAGATTCCAACAATCAAATGTACAAAATTAGTAATAAGAAAGGAGAAATGCTAATATGGAATTCGATTTAAGAGGAATAAATATTGATAAAATTCCTTCTATTCAAGCTAAGATAGCTGATTATATAAAAGAAGTTAATAAAATTACAAATAAAATTACGGCTGATGCTGGTGAAGTTAGTTATACTGCTGGGTTAAAAGGTCAAGATCAAGTTAAAGCTATCGAAACTTATATAAATGATGCTGTTAGTAAAATACATACAGTTACAGACAAGTTAAATAAATTTAGCGAGGCTTTAGATCAAGTTAAACAAAACTATATTTCTCAAGATACAACAGTAGCTGGTGATATGGGAGCTGTTAAAGAAGCTGATATCAAGGCTAAAACTGGTGTTAGAGGATTTAGTGATTAAAAGATATGGCTTATTCTGATGTTTTAATATCTCATAAAAATCTTTTGATAGATTTAAATAGTAGTGTTAATGTGGTTAGTAATAATTTAAAAAAGGCTTTTGATAATTTGGATAGAGCTGATAAAAATATTGCTAATTGTTTTACTATTAATTCTTCAAGAGCTGATATGAATGAAATAAACTTATGCCTTGTGGAGTTACAAAATATTATAAATAAAACTAATTCTTGTTCTGTTATGATTTCTAATAGTGTTAATAGTTTAACAACTAATATCGATAAGCAAATAGAACTTGAAAAGATGGAAAGTGAAAATAATGAGTAAACTTGATTGTGATGTTACAAAAATGAAGACTCTTGCTAATGATTTTAATACTTTAGTTACTGAGGTTAATAATAATATTAATGAAATATATGATATTATTAATAATTTGCAAAACAAGAGTATTTGGACTGGTGATGATTATTTACGATATATTGATGCTAAGAATGAAAAACGATTAGGAATGGATAATTTTAATATTAGTCTTACTAATTATGGTAGTAGTTTAGCTTCTGTTAGTGATGATATAGATAAGCTTATTCAGATGGTGAAATTTTAATGAGCAAAATATATTGTGATGAAAATTTAGTTAATAGAAATGTTATTAGTTATCTAGAACAGGCTATTAATTATTTAGATGAAGCGACAGTTAGTATCAATAATGCTAGTGGTCCTAATAAGTATAGTGGTGTTAATCAATTTTTTAGTTTAAGTCAAGACATTAATAACCTTAAGAGTAGAATTAACAAGGTTATTAATTGGGCTAATAATTCAACGAATAGAATTAGTATTTATAATAGTAATATATGTAATGAAATAAATCAGTTGGCTATTTCTAAAGTAGAAAAAGAAAATAGTATTGTTAAATAAAACCTATGAATGTGATAAACTTCATAGGTCTTTTTTTATATTAAGATTAATCTACTACCATTTCTGATATCGGTTTCATATAATAATTTATCTAAATCATAAGTTTTTCCGGTATCTAAATTATAGATATTATTAGTATTTTGTTTAAATATTTCTTTATTATTATTTAATTCTCTTATCGCTTTATTTAGTAAATAGAGAATGTTTCCTAGTTTTTTATTTATAGGTAAGAATACATTGTATTCTTTTTCAATATCAGGTATTTTGATAGTTACTAATACTTTATTACTCATCTTCCACCTCACTATCAATAATGTGTTTAAATAAGGTAGCTTTACTATTTACTACTAAGTAAGCCATATCTTTAAATTCTACTTTATAAGGAGACATTTCGGCATTATTTACTTTTATTATGGTTTGATTTCTAATACCATCTCCTAACCAAATACCAGTTGTTTTATTAACATAGTTATTATACCAAGATTCTGTTTCGATGTTCTTATATGAGATATAGTCATCAGTAATAATAAATATGTTCTTTTTCATATCTTTAATACGAGAGAATACTTTATCAATAAAAATATGATATTCAGGAGATATTTTTTTCTTGATATTACCTATTCCAACAAAGAAGAAAATAGTTGTTCGGCTGGTAGTTTCATCTTTATCTAATTCAATATCTACTTGTTGAATAACAGTATCAAAATTATCTTGATAAATTGGAACATCATCATATTGTTTTTTACAAATATTTGAAAAATCTAGAATTCTTATTTTTATGTTTGGTATAGTATGAAAGGCTATTACTAAGGCTTTGATAAATGAGAATTCTTCTTCTAAAAAGTTAGCAATGATCGGTAATACTTTATGTTGATTAAAGTTATAAGTTAATACTTCTAGGTTGCTTTTTTTGATACCAAGGGGAATGTTAGTAATATCTATTAGGGGATCAAGATCTTTTAAAAGAGTGTTAATAACTAAATTTTTAGGTAAAACTTTAATAGCAGGTGCTTTAGTTTTATACATTTCTTTAGCTTTTATAGCATAATCTCTGATGGTATTAACAAATTCGTCACTATCACATAAAATAGCAGTTTGAAATTCTAAAACAGTATCTTTAATTGGCATTAGACCACGACCAAATTTGGTGGCGGGAACTAAATTTCTAGGAGCATTTAAAATATTGCGGTATTCAAGAGGCTCCGTTAATTGTAAGCATATCTTTTCTTGGAATAGTTGAGATACCCGATATCTAACAGCACTGGTTAAGGTTGTACTTATAGTGAAATATATTCCATATTTACTAGAGTCTTTAAATAATGAATTTAAACGATCATAAATATTAGGATTATTTTCTATTAAGTTATCATAACCACTGATAATTATTAGTAATTGTGGGATTTTTTGATCGTTACTTGCAATATAATTTTTATAACTTCCCATATAATTGGCAAATAGATTTTTTCTTTTATCTATTTCTTTGTCAAGAAAGGCTAATAAATTGGCAAGTTTTTCGGTATCTTCACTATATATTACATCCCCTACTTGTGGGATCTTATCAAATGTTTTCATGTTTTCAGATGCATAGTCAATGATATATATATTTAATTCATCTGTGGTATGTTTCATGATTAGGGATGAGATGATGGTATAGATTAGATTATCTTTACCGGAACCACTAGCACCATAAATTAAAAGATTTTTGCCATCACTATAGTTTAAAGTTACTAAACCTTGGGTTTGTTCTTCAGGATTATCATATTCACCAATGATGGCTTCTAATTGATATGGTTTAGAGGTATAGTTATATCGTTCTTCTAGGTCTTTTATATAGATTTTGTCTTTTAAAGGTTCAAGCCATAAATTTTTAGTTTCAATATTTTCTTTATGGGCAATAGCAATAAGGTATTTAACAATATTAGTGATTTGTTCTCCTTCTTCTTTTTCATCAGGAGTTTTAATAATATCGTCTACTTTTTTTATGCTCTCACCAATATCATTGATAAAGTTAAGGGAATTATCTTGTTTTTTCTTTACTTTATCATTTGGAAAATATTTGGCTCCTGTCCATGCACTTTGACCTTCTTCAAAGATTTCGTTATAACCAACTTGAAGATAAAATCTTCCGGTTTCTTTAATATTAGCGGCTTCTTCACGTTTTAACATTTCCATACTATCAGCTTTAGTTTGTACTCTTAAACACACTTTAAAACGAGAATTGGACCAGATTTGATCATTTACCACACCACTTGGTTTTTGCGTAGCTAGTATTAAATGAAGCCCTAAACTACGACCAATTCGAGCGGTTGATATTAATTGACTCATAAAATCAGGTTGCTGTTGTTTTAATTCGGCAAATTCATCACTAATGATAAATAAGTGGGGAATAGCTTCTTTGACAAGTCCATCTTTATATAGACGTTGATATTTATAAATATCAATTGTACTTTCTCCTAGGCTATCTCGAACGGTATTAAATTTTTGTTGTCTTCTTTTTAATTCACTTTCAATGGAAACCATGGCTCTATTCATTTCACTTTTATCAAGGTTTGTGATGGTACCGGCTATATGAGGAAGTTTAACGTTTGTTTCCTTATTTTCGAAGGCACCGGCTAATCCTCCGCCTTTATAATCAATTAAAACGAATTGAACATAATCAGGATGAAAGTTAATAGCCATTGATAAGATGTAAGTGATAATAAACTCTGATTTTCCACTACCAGTAGATCCTGCAATTAAACCATGTGGTCCATGAGCTTTCTCATGTAAATCAAGTTCAAATAAATCACCATTTACATGAAGGCCAACGGGAGCTTGAAGAGTATTAATGGGATCATTATTTTGCCAACGATTAATGATGTTTAACTGCTCCATTCTACCAACATCATACATATCAAGAAATGGAAGGACAGTTGGTAATTCTTCTAAGCCATTATTTTGTTCAATAGGAATATTGGCTAACTTTAAGACTGCACTTTCCATATTAAGGGCCGGATTATATTCAATATTAAATTCTTCTTGTTGTTCACTACTTAATTCTTTGTTTAAAAGGCAACCATTTTTCTCAGTTAGATAAATAAATTTATCACAAGAGTTTGGTAATGATTGGATATTATCAGCAACAAAGAGAATAGAGAAACCATAATTGATGCGTTCTTTCAATAGATTGGCAATGAAGTTTATGCGTTTGGCATCTTTATAGTTATCAATTATGATTAAATAGTATTTATCAAAATTACGAAATGCACCTTCTATTTTTTTGTTTTTTTCATCAACATCATTGCCCTTTAAGTCTTTAAATTGATCTTGTCTTTGATGGTATTCGGTTTCTAGTAAAGTGCTTAGTTTTTTCATTTGATCAAGAGTAGTCGCAAAATAGCGGGTTTTATAGTCATCACTAAAGCTATGAGGTAGATTTAATAAATATTTCCATCTTTGTTTATTACTTTCGCTAGTTAAAGTTATTATTTTTAAATCTTTACTACTTTGACTAGCAATGATTTGAAGCATTATATTGTTTAGATAATATTCTTTATATGGTTCATTACATATTAAGGCTATAATGTTATTATCTACAAGAGAGGTTGTAATGGGAACATTATAAAGGGTTTTTGAGTTATTAACAAGACTTAAAGCATTGTTAAATAATTGGTCTTCGTCAAGTTCGAAATGTTTTTCCGGAGCTTTGATTTGGAATTTAATAGGTAAGGTCCCAAGGCCTAGTCTAATGGTTAAGAAATCATGATCTTTAATTTCTCGATTCCATAACTTATTATTTTTTCTAATAATATTTTGATAGCACTCATCTTCTGAAGGATTATTTTCTAGTAATATTTGTTGTTCTTCTTTTATTTCAAGATCCAGTTCTTTTTTCTTTTGGTCTAAGTACGCAGTATATTTGGCGATTCGATATTTTTCTCTTTTTTGACTTCGGTGTTTTTGATAGTTTTTGATGATAATGGGAAAAATGACGCTTCCAATGATCATGGCAACACACATAAGGATAGAGGGAATTACTTGAACGATATCTTTGGTACGTTGATATTGAGTAATAGCATTAAAGACCATAATTACGGAGAAAGCAATCATGGTAAATCTGGTACCAAAATCTAAGATAAAAGGGAGTTCTTCTTTTAATTCTGGTTTAGGAGGAGCATCAATATCAATGATTTTATCTTCTATTTTGGTTTGTAGTCTTGGTCTGTGGAAGAAGTAATCATCTTTATGATAGATGGATATATTATCTTCAGTAGGAAGCATATTAGCATATTTTGATACATCTATACCTTTGATGATAATTTTCTCTAATTGATTATTAATGTTAATAATATCACTACTTATAAGTTTCATGAATTCTTGCATCCAAATAATTTTTATAGTAGGAGTTATAATTACGTCCCCACGGGTAAGTTTTTGTTCTTTGGTAACAATATTGTCATTTAAATACAAATAAGAAGCGACGGTGGCATTGGTATTTATATACCAATTTCCTTCTTTATAGGTTAAAGTACAGGTGTTTTCTAGTTGTCTATTAAGTTGATAATTAATCAAGCAGTTAGGAGTACTGCCAATGGTAATAGGTGTTACTTTTGGCGTAATATATATTCCTTCTTCTTGATATGTAGGCATACAGAAAACTAAAGGAGAAATGGCACAATTATTTAGTTTTAAAGTATAAACTGTTCCTGTAGTTAAGACAGTGCTTTCTCCATTTTCATTAGATATAATTGTAACATCACTTGTGTTTTTAATACACCATTTATTACTTTCAGCATATATATTAAGAAAGTATTCGGTGGTTCCTGTAAAAGGTTGATATTTTACAAGAATACTTTCGGTTATTTCTTCTGGTAAACGGTATTTAGAAATTTTATTTTCATCTGCTATATATAGTATCACACTACCAACTCCTATTATAATAATTATACATTTTTTTAGGTTGTTTAACAATATAAAAACACCAAATAACTAAATTTGGTGTTACAAACAAAAAAATTCTTGGCAACTTCCTATTTTCGCATTCACTATCGTCGGCGTTAAGTGGCTTAACTTCTGTGTTCGGGATGGGAACAGGTGTACCCCACTTGCTATCGTTACCAAGAAAAAATATAGAGAAATAATTCTCTGAAAACTTAGATATTGTGTTCATCAAATTATATAATAGGGTTAAATCCTCGATCTATTAGTACTAGTCAGCTCAACATGTCGCCATGCTTCCACATCTAGCCTATCAACCTCATCGTCTTTGAGGGATCTTACTATATAAAATATGGGAAAACTCATCTTAAAGTTGGCTTCCCGCTTAGATGCTTTCAGCGGTTATCCATTCCCAACATAGCTACTCTGCACTGCAACTGGCGTTACAACAGATACACCAGAGGTTGGTCCATCCCGGTCCTCTCGTACTAAGGATAGCTCTCTTCAATTTTCCTACGCCCACAACGGATAGGGACCGAACTGTCTCACGACGTTCTGAACCCAGCTCGCGTGCCACTTTA
>CAKPIT010000004.1 GCA_934162445.1 uncultured Bacilli bacterium | reverse complement strand
TCTTTAGGATATAGAATAAAATCAAAAGTTGCTACTAATTTTAGAAGATGGGCGACTGAAAGATTAAAAGAATATATGATTAGAGGCTTTGCTATGGATGATGAGAGACTCAAAGGCAACGGTGGCGGTAATTATTGGAAAGAATTACTTGCTAGAATTAAAGATATAAGATCATCTGAAAAAGTATTATATAGACAAGTTCTTGATTTGTATGCAACAGCTATAGATTATGATCCTAAAGACAGTAAATCAATTGAATTCTTTAAAATTGTTCAAAATAAGCTTCACTTCGCTACCCACGGACATACAGCACCTGAAGTAATATATGAAAGAGCAGATTCTGATAAACCTTTTATGGGACTTACTACTTTTAGCGGTGATTTACCAATAATGAGTGATGTTGTGATTGCTAAAAATTATTTAACGGAAGAAGAACTGAAAATTTTAAATAATTTAGTATCTGGATATTTTGATTTTGCTGAAATACAAACAATTAGACATAATCCAATGCATATGGTAGATTATATTAAACAACTAGATATAATTCTCTCTAGTACTGGAGAAAAATTACTTGTTGGTACAGGTACAGTTAGTCATAACAAAGCAATAGAAAAAGCCAAAGCCGAATATAGGAAATATCAAGTAAAAACAATAAGTCCTGTAGAAAAAGAATATTTAGAAATGTTAAAAGAAATAAGTAATATAATTGATGATAAAACAAAGAATGAATAGAGTGTGTCATATGGGTATACTCTATTTTTATATATAAATCAAAGCCAAGAAAAGGTAATATATACCAATATTGCTTTTGCTTGTTAACAAACTTAATACAAAACACATGCCTATATTATAATTTGTGTTATAATTTATACAAGAGGTGCAAGAATGAAAAAATTTTTAATTTTAGTGATTTGTATATCAATGATTTTTCCACTTACTGCAAATGCTACAGGTGGTGGATTAAGAAAAAATTCTATAAAAACTTGTCCAAACGGTGTTACGTATGGAATGCACAGTGACGGACAAGGCGGAACTCATTGGCATGTAGCAGTAACAAATGGAACTAATTATTATGCTAATGGAGAAGCAATTTATAGTGATCCATGTCCCGGTTATAACAAAAATAATGGTACTGCTGGAGCAACAAATGGTAACAGTAATTATTCATCAAATAACCAAGATAATAATGGTGCAAACAACAACTATAATAATAATTATTCAAATAGCAACACACAAAGCACCACCCCAAAAGAAGAAGTTAAAGAAAAAAGTAAAGATAATTCCATAAAGAAAGTAGTAATAGATGATGAAGAAATAGCGATTTCTGATAATATGAGTTTTAAAGCAGAAAAAAAACATGTTGCCATTGAAGTAAAGGCAAATGATTCAAAATCAACAGTTGAATTTGAAAATAAAGAATTAGTACTTGGTGAAAATGTCATTAATATAAATGTTACTGCTGAAAATGGAGATAAAAAGAATTATACTTTAATAATTAATAGAGTTAAAGGTAAGGGAACTGCAACAATTAAGAAATTTATACTAAATTCTAGTAAGGTTAGATTTGAAAATAACAAAGCTACAATAACTAAATTAAAAAATGAAACCTCATTAGATTATTCATATGAGCTAAGTGATACAAAAGCAAAGCTAAAAATATATATAAATGATAAAGAAACTACAAAACTAGAATCATTAAAAGAAAATGATAAGATAAAATTAATAGTTTTAGATGAAAATGACAATGAAAATATATATGAAATAACAATTACTGAGTATTCTGCCATTGTTTCTGCTATATCATATATTTTAGCAACTATAATAACATCAGCTATCTTTTTATCACCAGTAATTATTATATTTATTATTATAAAGAAAAAGAAAAACAAAAAAATTAATAACATTAACTAATATAAAGAAAGGAATTAATTTTGTATGATAACAATAAATAAAATTACTTATAATAATCCAATAATAAGAGTAACTTTTGGTAAATATGAAAAGAAAAAATTTGATAATATTATAAAGGGAGAGTCACCAATCATTACACTAACAAAAGATCAGATATATATAAGATTAGAAACAACATATGATAAAAATTTGTTTTCAAAATTAATTATAGGTAACAAAGTTGATATAAGTAATAGCATATCAGATATTTCTTATGAAGATAAAGATGGTTGGATTTCTCTAATTTATGGTTATCATAAATGCATTGTTGAAAGAATAAATGACAAAGTTTTTAATTTTAAGTTAGATTGTATAACTGATGAAGATCAAGAAAATTATAATATATCAATAAATGAGAATATAGACATGAAATTAGAACAATAGAACTAAATTTAAATTTTATGAAAATATGATATTTCAATTTATATAAGAGTTGATAATATAAAATTTAATTATTAATAAAAGGATGTGGAAAAATGGCAAAATTATATTTTAGATATGGCGCTATGAACTGTGGAAAAAGTTCCGCCTTAATGCAAGTTGCATATAATTACGAACAAAATCATAAAAAAGTAATCGTTTTAAAATCAGAAATTGATACTAAAGGTAATGATTTCCTAGAGTCTCGCATTGGCCTTAAAAGAAAAGTAGATATTCTTCTTAAAGAAAATGAATCATTAAAAAAGTACTATAATACCTTAAAAAATATTTCTTGTATTTTAGTTGATGAAGCTCAATTTTTAAATGAAAGTCAAATTGAAGAATTACACTACATTACTAAACATTATGACATTCCTGTTATTTGTTATGGTTTAAGGACTGATTTTCAAAGCAAACTTTTTGAAGGTAGTAAAAGACTTTTGGAACTAGCAGATGAATTGGACGAATTAATAACCATTTGCCGATGTGGAAAAAGGGCTAAATTTAATGCCCGTTATGTAAATGGTACTTTTACTTTAAAAGGTGATGTTAATTTAATAGATGGTTCAACTACAAATATAACTTATATACCACTCTGTGGAAAATGTTATTTAGAAGAAAAAGAAAAGTATTACCAATAATATTTGAAAGGGGATTTGTATAAAAATATTAATTATAGAAGATTAATTAAGTTTAGCTGATGCTCTTTCCACAAGATTAAAGAAAGAAAATTACAGTGTGGATATTAAAACAGATGGTTTAGATGATTATTATTATGCAACTTCAAACATCTATGATCTTATTATTTTGGATGTTATGCTCTCTAATATGGATGGCTTTAAAATCTTGAAAAAATTACGAAACGAAAAAAGAAAATGAATATGAACAAATAAGAACATTATATAAAAATGGCGGAAAGGTAATGGCTAGAATTACAAAAAATATCTATATAGATAAAGTGGTTGAAATTTTGAATTTTAAGGATGATAATTTAAATGATAGTATTTTAAAAGTGAGTAGAGAATCGAAAAATTTAAAAATAACTAATGAAAATAAGGAGTTTATTACTTCATTACTTGAAATACTAGATTTAGTTAAGGTCAAAAAATTAATAAAGAAAAGATATGTATATAAAAAGAAAGAAGTTACATTTGAACTCGATAAATATAGTTCACCATTAATGAATGTAGTTGCAATAGAAGGAAAAAAAGAAGAAGTTGATAAAATTTATAAAGAAATTAGTAAATATAATAATTTAATTGTTGATTAAAATATTTGTTTATATAACTTATACATCACTCTGTGGAAAATGCTATTTAGAAGAAAAAGAAACTATTATCAGAAAGAACATAAAAACCAAAATAAAGAAAGTAAGTAATTTTGTTACCTACTTTTATCATTGCTTCTTACTTATTTCTTTTTTGTATTAACAGCAATTTCATGAGTGTTTTCATAAATTCCAAGTAATACTAGTAAATATTCAAAGACAATTCTAAGAATAATATTACCAACTACTAACATTATGATAAATGCTAAGAAACTTTGACCTATTAATGCAAATGATGATAGAGTAATATATAATGCTATAATAAGATATAAAACTCTTAACAAACCAGTGATAATAAGTTCTTTAAATTTTACAAAGTTATATAATTTAGCCATAAAACCATTATATTTACTCTTATTCTTTTCACTGAATACTGTAAAATATAAAACTATTCCACCGATAATTGCAATAATTAGTGCCACTATACTCCAAGTGCCAAGTTGATTAATAGAACTACTTGTTGAAACACTATCAAAATAATCGTAATTATACATACTATCCTCCTTATGATAAAGATAATATATCTTTTAAAAAAAGTAAACAGTTTTTTATGATTTAAATATTTTTTTCTCCAAATCTTCATGATATAATATAAAAAATAAGTTAACTATTTTAAAACAAAAGAGAACCCACGTATGAGTTCTCATCTATATACAGAGGATCTTCACACTGATAGTGAACCTTCCTCACTAATAATATATGCATTATTATAAATTGTATACCAAAAAAATAGTAAGAATTAAAAATATGAGTATAATAAAAATAGAAAGTAGTGATAATATGAATAAAAATGAATTACTTAAAACTTTAAAAACAGCCCAAGAAACAATAATGACTTTATGGAGGTCACTTTGACGTTCCTAGTAAAATAAAAAGAGAAGAAGAATTAGAAAAAATTATTTCAAGTCCTAATTTTTATACTGAAAACAATAATCAAGAAGCTATTTTTGATGAATTGAAATCTCTTAAAGAAGAAATAGATCCCCTAACTAAATTAAATGATTTAACTACCAGTAACTTAGAACTTCTACCTCTTCTTGATGAGACTAAAGATAATTCTCTTTTACAAGAAATTGAAAAAGATGCTACAACTATCACTGAAAAGTTAAAAGAATTAAAAGTGCGTCTTCTTCTAAATAAAGATTACGATAAATTAAATTGTATTATTGATATTCATCCCGGAGCTGGGGGTACCGAATCATGTGACTGGGCCAATATGCTTTATCGTATGTATACAAGATACTGTGAAGAAAAGGGTTATAAAATAGAATTATTAGAATATCTTCAAGGCGAAGAAGCGGGATTAAAAAGTGTTAGTTTTAAAGTAAAAGGTAACTATGCCTATGGCTATTTAAAAAATGAAAAAGGCGTTCATCGTCTTGTCCGTATTTCCCCTTTTGACTCTTCCAAAAGACGGCATACTTCCTTTGCTAGTGTTGATGTCACCCCAGAAATATCTAAAGACATTAATATCTCTCTCAATGAAAAAGATTTAAAAATAGATGTATATCGTTCAACAGGAGCTGGTGGCCAAGGGGTAAATACAACTGATAGTGCTGTTAGAATTACCCATCTTCCAACTAAAATAGTTGTAACTTGTCAAAATGAACGTAGTCAAATTCAGAATAAAGAACAAGCCTTGCAAGTCCTAAAAAGTAAATTATATGTGTTAGAAAAACAAAAAAAGGAAGAAGAAATGGCTAAAGAGAAGGGTACCCAATTAAATATTGATTTTGGTTCCCAAGTAAGAAGTTACATCTTACATCCATACTCATTAGTAAAAGATCATCGTACTAATTATGAAACTAGCAATGTTAAAGATGTTTTAAATGGAAATTTAGATGAGTTTATCACCAGTAGTTTAGAAGGAGGCGTGAAGTGTTAACTAAAAACCACATTATAAAGTTAAAACAATTACTAGAATTTGCTTTTGGTTGCCTATTGATAGCTTTGGCTTTCAATTTATTTATGGCTCCCCATAATTTAGTAGCCGGTGGTGTTAGTGGCCTTTCCTTAATCTTAAAACACTACTTCGGTATCAGTCCTACCATTGTTATTTATACGGCTAACTTTCTTTTACTAGTTCTTTCATACTTTGTATTAGGCAAAGACCAAACCAAACTAACTATTTTAGGGTCCATTCTCTTTCCCTTATTTGTAAGCCTTACTGCTAATTTATCAACCTATGTTAGTTTCAAAGAAAGTGAACTTCTTTTAATTGCCATTTTTGGAGGTGTATTACAAGGCTTAGGTTCCGGTTTAATTTTTAAAGTTGGCTATTCTACTGGGGGAACCGATATTTTAAATATGATTGTTGCTAAACTCTTTAAAATAAGTCTTGGTAGAAGTATGCTTTTTACCGATGGTTTAATTATTCTTTCTGGAGCCTTTGTTTTTGGTCTAAATAATTTAATGTACTCTATCATCATTTTATACATTATATCCTTTATGACTGATAAAGTAGTTCTAGGAATATCGGATGCAAAGGCTTTTTATATTATTACAAATCAAGATAAAAAGGTTAAAGAATATATTATTAACACTCTTCATCATGGGGTTACAAGCATTAAAGCGAAAGGTGGCTATGAAGAAGCGAAAGAAAATGTTTTAATGTGTGTTATTCCTACAAGAGAGTACTATAAATTAAAAGAAGGAATTCACAAAATAGATCCCAAAGCTTTCTTTGTGGTAACTGATTCTTATGAAGTAAAAGGAGGAGCTTAAGATGTATCAAGCTTTAAAAGAAAAGAAAGTAATGATTGAAGATAAATTATGGTATCGCTATTTAGTGTTATTAGCTAGTCTTTTTCTATCAGCAATCATTTTTAATCTATTATTATATCCCACAAACTTAGTAACTGGCGGGATGAATGGTCTGGCCATTATTATTAATCATATTACTGATATTGACTCTGCCCTTATCATTTTAATTGGTTCCGTTCTTCTTTTAGGTCTAAGTTATGTTTTTCTAGGTCTAAACCAAGTAACAGCTTCCCTAGTAGCAACCATTACCTATCCCTTTTTTATTTCCATTACTGAGCCTCTTACTAAACTAATTGTTATTGATACAAGTGATTTAATCTTAATAAGCATTTTAATTGGCATTCTCCTTGGAATAACTAATGGTTTAATGTATAAAGTAGGCTTTAGTAATGGCGGTTTAAATATTATTAGCCAAATTCTTTATAAATACTTCCATATTTCTCTAAGCAAAAGTACTATGATAATAAACTTTATTGTTGTCCTAATTGGAGGTATTTACTTTGGATTCAATATGATGTTATATGCTTTTATCATTATTTACTTAAGTAGTGCAATAATTGATAAAGTCCTTCTAGGAATATCATCAAATAAAGCCTTTTATATTAATACCTATAAAGATAAAGAAGTAAAAGATTATCTAATCAAAGAACTAAATCATACTGTAACTATCTTTGATGTTAAAGGTGGCTTTTTAAAGAAAAAGCGAAGCGTTCTCTTAGCCGTTATTCCTACTCGCGAATATTTTAAACTAAAAGAAGGTATCTATCAAATAGACCCACAAGCCTTTTTTGTTGTAACTGATGCTTATGAAGTAAAAGGCGGAAGATAAGACTGTAAAGTCTTTTTTTTTTTCCATAGTTTACCACTGTACATATATTGTTGAAATATGTTATACTTAACAGTGAATAGGATGATGTAAATGAATTTAATTAAATTAAAAAATGTCAATAAACAATACAAAAATGGTGTCACTGCCATTTATGATTTAACCATCAATATTCAAAAGGGGGCTTTTGCCTTTGTTATTGGTGGTTCTGGTTCCGGTAAAAGTACTTTCATAAAAATGCTTTATCGTGAAGAAAAACCAACCAGTGGTGAGATTTTCATTGGTGGTATTAATGTTGCTAAATTACGAAATAGCAAAGTTTATAAACTACGAAGAAAGCTAGGAATAGTTTTTCAAGACTATCGTCTTTTACCCAAACTAACAGTGTATGAAAATGTTGCTTTTACAATGGAAGCTCTTGGTTCTCCTAAACAAGAAACTAGAAAAAAAGTTTTAAAAGCTCTTGAATTGGTAGGCCTTAAAGGAAAAATTCATAATTATCCTGATCAATTATCAGGAGGAGAACAACAAAGAGTAGCCATCGCAAGAGCCATCGTTAATGAGCCAAAGATTCTTCTATGTGATGAACCAACTGGAAATCTTGATCCAGAACGCAGTATGGAAATTGTAAAAGTTCTTGAAGAAATTAACAAAACTTGTGGTACTACCATTATTATGGCTACTCATGATAAAGAAATTGTTAATAAATTGCAAAAAGAAGTTATTCTCTTAAAAGACGGCCGATTAATTAAACATCTTGAACAAGGAGGCTATGAAGAATGAAATTTTTTAGAATGTTAAAAAGGAGCATTAGAGATGCTTTTAAAAGTGTTTTTAGAAACTTTTCCCTTTCTCTTGCTTCTATTTCTTGTATTACTATAACTTTGATCATTGTAGCCGCTTCAATTGTTATAACCTTTAATGTTCAAAACTTTACTAAAGAATTAGAAAAAGATCTAACTATCGTTATCTTTTTAAATAATGATACTACCGAAGAACAAGTAACTGCTTTAAAAAACAATTTAGAGCATATAAGCAATGTGGAATCTTTAACTTATCAAAGTAAAAGTGCTAACAAAGAGAAAATGCGTAAGGAAAGTCAAGTGTTTAATGAAATAATGAGTACTTGGAGTGATGATGAAAATCCTTTAAAAGACACTTTTCAAGTTAAAGTAAAAAATGTTGAAGAAATAAAAGATACCGCTAAAACCATTGAAAAATTAGATCATGTTAGTATTGTTCGTTATGGAGAAGGTATGGTTGATAATTTAATAGCCGCTTTTGAATCTGCTCAAAAACTATCTTATGGAATGGTTATAGCCCTTATCCTTGTAACTGTTTTCCTAATTATTAATACCATTAAACTAACAATCTTCTCAAGAAAAAGAGAAATATCTATTATGCGTCTTGTCGGAGCTTCTAACTTCACAATTAAAACTCCATTTATTATTGAAGGTATGGTTTTAGGTGTTTTAGGATCAATCATTCCAATTTTAGCGGTTTGTTTTGGTTATGTTGCATTATATAATCACTTTGATGGTCATATTTATAGTCAAATGATAAAATTAGTAGAACCTGAACCATTTATTTATATGGTTTCTGGTATTGTTCTAGTTATTGGTTTAATTGTTGGTATGATTGGTTCTTCATCAGCAGTTAGAAAATATTTGAAGGTGTAATATGAAAAGAAAAAAATGTGCCCTTATTCTTGTTTTAATCTTAATAGGTCAAATTGTTATCACACCCTTACTAACCAAAGCTAAAACTATTAAAGAATTTGAACAAGAAGTAAATAAATTTACCGCTGATTTACAAGAAAAACAAAATAAAATTGCCAAAAATGAAGCGGAAGTTGCCGAAATTCAAAAAAATATTGCTAATTATGAAAATCAAATTGCTGTTATTAAAAGTCAAACTACAGAATTAGAACAAGAAATAGATCGATCAAATCAAGAAATTGCAGAAAAGAGTAAAGAAAGTAAAAGCCTTTTTCAATATCTTCAAGTTAGTGAAGGAGAAAATGCTTATTTAGAATATGTCTTTGGTGCTACTAGTGTCACAGAAATGGTTTATAGAATGGCTATCGTTGAACAATTAACTGAATATAATAACCAAGTAATGGATGAATTATCAAAGCTAATTGAACAAAATGAAGCCAAGAAAAAAGAACTTGCTAAGAAAAATAGTGAACTAGAAACTTTGAAAGCTAACTTAAAAAGCGAAAAAGAACGAATTAATGCTGATACTCAAGCTATTAAAGAAACAATGCCAAGTGTTGAACAACAATTAAAATCAGCACAAGCCAACCTTAGTTATTATAAAAAATTAGGTTGTGGCCTTAATGAAGATATTTATCGTTGTCAATATAGAATTGAACAAGCAAATGGTGGTGGAAGTGCTGGAAATATTCCATCCGCTGAAAACTTTTTCCGGCCCATGGTAAGTGGTTACGTAAATCAATTTTATGGCAATGGTGGTCATATGGGAATCGATTTATCAAACGCAGATAAAACTATTGAGGTTTATCCAATTTCCACAGGACGTGTCTTCAAAATCTATCAAGATAGTTGTGTAAGTTATAGTAGTACTTGTCCTTATAGATGTAATGGTAGAGCCAATGTTGTTAAAATAAGGCACAATGTTAATGGTGGATACATCTATTCAACCTATGCTCATTTAAGTTCCGTTGCTAATATTTCTGAAGGTCAACTAGTAACCCCTGACACTTTAATTGGTCGTATGGGTAACACTGGTTGCTCAACCGGTGCCCACTTACATCTTGAATTAACAAGTTGTGATTGGCATAAAGGTGGCGGTTGTACATGGAATGAATATGTAAAAAGTACAATTAATCCAACTCGTTACATTGGTTTCCCAAGAACCTTAAGAACCACATGGAATGGTCGTTAATACAAGTTTCAAAACTTGTATTTTTTTTGTTGCCCTATTTCGTTTTTCCCTTTTTCTTGATAATATATAAAAAAGGAGGTCTAAAAATGACTATAAATAAACAAAGAACAAATTATATTTCTTGGGATACTTACTTTATGAGTATCACTAAATTATCTGCCATGCGTAGTAAAGATCCAAAAACTCAAGTAGGAGCCTGTATTGTCAGTAATGATAATCGCATCCTCTCAATTGGTTATAATGGCGCTCCTAATGGCTTTTGTGATGATATTTTTCCATGGGATAGAGAAGGAAAACCACAAGATACCAAATATCTATTTGTTTGTCATGCAGAACTTAATGCTATTTTAAACTTTAGAGGTAGTAAAAAAGATTTAGAAAATGCGAAATTATATGCATCTCTTTTTCCGTGCAACGAATGTGCCAAAGCCATCATCCAATCAGGTATAAAAGAAGTAATTTATTTAGATAATAAATATAAAGATACTGATAGTTGCATTGCCTCAAGACACTTATTTGATACATGTGGTGTTACTTACCGTGAATTTAATAAAGATGTAGATGAAATAACAATTGACCTAACGAAATAACAGAAAGGAGTGCTCTATGTATAATTTAGTATCCAAATATAAACCGAGTGGTGATCAACCAACGGCTATAAAAAAATTAGTAGATGGAATTAATTCTGGTGTTAAAGAACAAGTGTTACTAGGTGCAACTGGAACGGGTAAAACTTTTACGATGGCTAATGTTATTAAAGAAGTAAACAAAAAAACCTTAATCCTTGCTCATAACAAAACTCTTGCCGGACAATTATATAGTGAAATGAAAGAACTATTCCCTAACAATAATGTTGAATACTTTGTTTCCTATTATGATTACTATCAACCAGAAGCTTATGTTCCTAGTACTGATACCTATATTGAAAAAGATTCTTCAATCAATGATGAAATTGATGAATTAAGACATGCTGCCACCTCTTCTTTACTATCAGAAGAAAACACCATCGTTGTCGCTAGTGTTTCTTGTATTTATGGTATTGGAGAAGTAGAAGAATATAAGAATAAAATGTTAACTTTAAAAGTTGGCGAGGAAATTGAAAGAAATAATGTCTTAGTAAAATTAATTGAAATGCAGTACACAAGAAATGATTTAGATTTTCATCGTGGCACCTTTAGAGTACGAGGAGATAATTTGGAAATAATTCCAACCAATCAAAATAAAACAGGATACCGCATTGAATTCTTTGGTGATGAAATAGATAGAATCAGTGAAATTGATGTTTTAACTGGTCACATTCTAAATAACAAAAAAACAATAAGTATCTTTCCTGCAAGTCACTTTGTTACTAGTGATATCAAGCTAAAAGCCGGAATTAAAAGGATTAAAAGTGAACTTGAAGAACGTTTAATAGAACTTAAGAATGAAAATAAGCTTTTAGCAGCGGAACGCTTAAAAGAAAGAACTAACTATGACATCGAAATGTTAGAAGAAACTGGTTTTTGTCATGGTATTGAAAACTATTCTGCTCCTATGGCCGGTAGAAACAAAGGAGAAACGCCTACTACACTTATGGATTTCTTTGGTGATGACTATCTTTTAATAGTTGATGAATCCCACGTAACTCTTCCTCAAGTAAGAGGAATGTATAATGGCGACCGTGCTAGAAAACAAAATCTTGTGGATTATGGTTTTCGTCTTCCCAGCGCTCTAGATAATCGTCCGTTAAAATTTGATGAGTTTAAAAGTAAAATTAAACAAGCCATTTATGTTTCTGCAACCCCCGGTGATTATGAACTTGAACAAACCAAAGGAGAGTATGTTGAACAAATCATTAGACCAACTGGCTTGTTAGATCCCACCATTGAAGTTAGAAAAAGTGCTGGTCAAATTGATGATTTAGTAAGTGAGATTAATGATCGTATTAAAAAGAATGAACGAACCCTCATTACGACCTTAACTATTAGAATGAGTGAAGAATTAACTAACTATTTAAAAGATTTAGACATAAAAGTTGCATATCTTCATACGGAAATAAAAACTTTAGAAAGATTACAAATCATTCACGATTTAAGAAAAGGGGTGTATGATGTTCTTGTTGGTATTAACCTCTTAAGAGAAGGTCTTGATATTCCTGAAGTATCATTAATAGCCATCCTAGATGCTGATAAAGAAGGCTTCTTAAGAAGTGATCGTAGTCTTATTCAAACGATTGGAAGATGTGCAAGAAATGCTCATGGCCATGTTATCATGTATGGTGATAAAATAACTAACAGTATGGAAAAAGCAATTAAAGAGACTAAACGCCGTAGAGAAATTCAAGAAAAATATAATGAAGAACATAATATCATTCCTAAAACCATTGCTAAAGAAATAAGAGAAGTAATTAGTAATGTAGATACTACTAAAGATAAAAATACAACTAAGAAATTAAGTAAACAAGAAAAAGCCCTTGAAATTGAGAAAGTAGAAAAAGCCATGAGAGAAGCTGCTAAAAATCTTGACTTTGAACGGGCGGTTGAACTTCGTGATATTCTTTTTGAACTAAAAAGTAATTAACAACTTTTGTGGAAAAAATATCTTCCCAAAACTGTTATCCACAATAATGTGGAAAACCATCAATTCACACCTTGACTTCTTTCCAAGTTTGTGGTAATGTACAGTTAAGCACTGAAAAGTGTTTTTCTTTTAGAGAAAAATATAAAGGAAGTTGACAAAAATGACAAAAAAAGAAATGCCAAAAACTAAAAAGAAAGCAACTAAGAAAAGAACAGAAAAAACTAATATTTTCAAAAAATTCAGTAATTTTATTGCTGGAGTAAAGGTAGAATTTAAAAGAGTAAAGTGGCCTAGTAAAAAAGAAATGCTTAAATATTCTATTGCCACCATTATCTTTATCATTGCTTGCTCATTATTCTTCTATCTAATAGATGTAATCATAGCAGCACTTCATGCCTTAGGAAAATAGGAAAGGGGAATTATATGGAAAAACAGTGGTATGTTGTTAACACTTACTCAGGTCATGAGAAAAAGGTTCAAGAAAAGTTATTGATGCGTGCTGAATCAATGAATATGACTGACTACATATTTAGAGTAATTGTTCCAGAACAAGAAGAAACCGAAATTAAAGATGGTGTAAAAAAGACTAAAGTAGCAAAATTGTTTCCGGGCTATATCCTTGTCGAAATGATTATGACTGATGATGCTTGGTATGTTGTTCGTAATACACCGGGGGTTACTGGGTTCATTGGTTCAAGTGGTAAAGGGGCTAAACCAACACCATTACAACCAGGTGAAGTAGATCACGTTCTTAAAAATATGGGTATTAGTCGTATCGATATTGATAAGGAACTTGAAAAAGGAACTAAAGTTAAGATTGTAGCTGGTCCATTTACAGGAATGTTTGGAACCATCGAAGAAATTGATAGTGCTAATGAAAAAATAGTACTTAACGTTGACTTATTCGGTCAAGAAACACAAGTAGAAGTAGAATTGAGTCAAATTGAAAAGGCTTAAAAATATCTTGCTAATTTAAAAAAAGTATGATATCATTTAAGAGCTATATTAATTTTATATAGATTAATATTAGTGGGAAGCAAAAAAGTGAGAGTAAAAAAATATGCTATTATTACCACTCGCGAAAACGAGAAAGAAAGGATGTGTTTTTCGTGGCAAAGAAAAAAGAAGTTGTTAGAAATATTAAATTACAAATTCCTGCCGGTAAAGCTACACCAGCTCCACCAGTTGGTACAGTTTTAGGACCTGCTGGAATTAATCTACAAGAATTTTGTACAAAATATAATGATGCAACTAGGGATAAGATGGGAGATATTTTACCAGTAGAAATTTCTGTTTATGATGATAGAAGTTTTGACTTTGTAATTAAGACTCCACCTGCAAGTTTCTTAGTAAAGAAATATGCTAAAATCCAAAAAGGCTCTACTAAAGGAGCAAATGAAACAGTTGCAACTTTAACTGATGCCCAATTAACAGAAATGGCTGAAACTAAATTACCAGATTTAAATTGTTATACTGTTGAAGAAGCTAAAAAAATTATTACTGGTACAGCCATAAATATGGGTGTAAAAATAGAAGAAAACTAATATTCATATAGGTTATACCTATGTGGGAGGAGACACTTATGCTTACCCGAATAACCACATAAGGAGGAAAGAAAATGAAGAAAAGAAGTAGAAATTATCAAGCAGCAGCTACTAAAGTAGAAAAAAATAAATCATATACTAAAGAAGAAGCTGTTAAATTAGTTAAAGAAACTTCAATAGCTAAATTCGACTCATCAGTAGAAGTAGCTATGAATTTAAATCTTGATACTAAAAAAGCTGATCAACAACTAAGAGGAGCTATTGTTTTACCAAAAGGAACTGGAAAAACAAACCGTGTCTTAGTAATTGCTAAAGGAGACAAAGCTAAAGATGCTGAAAAAGCCGGAGCTGATTATGTTGGTGATCAAGATTATTTAGATAAAATCGAAAAAGAAAACTGGTTTGAATTTGATACAATGATTGCAACTCCAGACATGATGCCATTACTTGGTAAATTAGGACGTATTTTAGGACCAAAAGGTTTAATGCCAAATCCTAAAACAGGAACTGTTACTGTTGATGTTGCAAAAGCTGTAACTGAAGCTAAAGCTGGACGTGTTGAATATCGTACTGATAGTTTTGGTAATATTCATGCTTTAATTGGTAAATCATCATTTACTGAAGAAGATTTACTAGCTAATTTAAATGCCTTTGTTGCTAATATTATTAAAATCAAACCTGCAACTGTAAAAGGTGATTATATCAAAAATATATCTATTTCATCTACTATGGGTCCCGGAATTAAAATTCAAATAAATTCTTTTGACAAATAGTAAAATATAGATTATAATAAATCTGCAAAAAAGAAATCAGTGCCAAAGACAGTAGGTATAAACATAAATCCTACCGAGGACTACTTATATATAATATAAAGAAGTTCTTGGTACTTATCCTAAGAACTTCTTTTGTACTGATTATCAAAAAAATAATAGGAGGGAAAAGTATGGCTAATCAAAAAATCTTAGCTAAAAAGCAAGAAGTTATTGATGAAATTAAAGAAAATGTCAATAATAGTTCATGTTTTGTACTATTTGACTATCGTGGTCTAACTGATGCTGAAATTAAAGAGTTAAGAAGAGCATTAAGAGCAACTGATGCTAACTACAAAGTATACAAAAACACTTTAATGGCAAGAGCATTCAAAGACTTAGGAATTTCTGTTGATAGTGCTTTAGAAGGTCCAAGTGCTTTCGCATTCAGTACCGATCAAATCGCACCAATCAAAGTCTTATCAGATTTTGCTAAAGATCATGAAAATTTAGTTTTAAAAATAGGTTATGTTGATGGTGAAGTTGCTGATTCAAGCAAATTAGCAGAATATGCAAAGATTCCATCAAGAGATGGCTTACTTACTATGCTTGCAGGTGGTATGATAGGACTAGTTCGCGACCTTTCAATCTGCTTAAATTTATATAGCGAACAAAAAGAAGAAGAAAAATAATTATAGGAGGAATGAAAAATGGCAAAATTAACAAGAGATGAATTTATTAATTCATTAAAAGAAATGAATCTTTTAGAAATCAAAGAATTAGTAGACGCAATGAAGGAGGAATTTGGTGTAGATCCATCTGCTGTAGCTGTAGCTGCTCCAGCTGCTGCTGCTGAAGATGCTGCTCCATCTACAGTTACTGTTTCAATTAAAGAAGCAGGAGCTGCTAAAGTTGCAGTTATCAAAGTAGTTCGTGAAATTACTGGTCTTGGATTAAAAGAATCAAAAGATTTAGTTGATAACGCTGGTTCACCAATTAAAGAAAACATTTCTGTTGAAGAAGCTAATGAAATCAAAGCTAAGCTTGAAGAAGCTGGAGCTACTGTAGAAGTTAAGTAATTAACTTCTTTTTTTGTTAAGAAAAGCAAATAAAAAAGAAAAGTTTGCAAAAAAAGATTGACGAACCGCCAAAAAAGTTGTATCATATCACTACGAAAGGAGACAACTATATACTTCATGTAAATAGTTGTCTCTTTCTTTATTTTTGAGGTGTTTTAGATGAGTCATTACTTTGAAAATGACCAAACACTACCTAGCAACTTAAAAAAAACTGTTACTTATCTTTTCGGAAAAAGTTATACATTTTATACAGATAATGGCGTTTTTGCTAAAAAAGGTCTCGATTTTGGAAGCAAACTCCTTTTAGAATCCTTGCCTTATAGTGAGTTAAAAGGGCCTGTTCTTGATGTGGGCTGTGGTTATGGTGTTTTGG
The DNA here is from genome assembly GCA_934162445.1 of uncultured Bacilli bacterium. Classification (GTDB taxonomy): domain Bacteria; phylum Bacillota_I; class Bacilli_A; order RF39; family UBA660; genus Onthousia. The sequence goes on along the minus strand of CAKPIT010000004.1, from coordinate 76,283 downwards.
GCATAATAATTAATAAGAAAACTGGGTTAGAAACTGATATGATTGATGTTAATAAACGAGCCATTCATTTAGCCAAACGAAATATTAAAGAAAATGGTTGTGTCAATATTGATGTTTTTGAAAGTAACTGTTATGAAAACATTACCAAAACATATCAGACCATCATTACTAATCCTCCTATTAGGGCAGGTAAAAAAATAGTATACGAAATTCTTTTAGATGCTAAAAAGCATCTAGTAAAAAATGGTAATTTATACCTTGTTATCAGAAAAGAACAGGGTGCTAAATCGGTAATATCCGACTTGCAAAAATATTATGATGTAACTGTCATAACTAAGTCAAAAGGTTTTTTCATAATAAAAGCGGAAAACTATTGACTTGTTGAAAAAACTATGGTAATAATATAAATTGGCAATGTGTTATTTTTAATAACAAAAAAAGCGAAAAATATGGTATAGGGGTGAATTTGAGTGTCATATAAAATTGTAAAATATGGAAGAAATCGCGAAAGAAGAAATTATTCAAAAATAAGGAATACATACGAGCTAAAAGACTTATTAGAAATTCAAAAAAAATCATATGATTGGTTTATTACAACAGGAATCAAAGAAGTGTTTGAGGATTTATTTCCTGTGGAAAACTTTTCAGGAACCTTATCATTAGAATTCGGTGATTATCATTTTGATGAACCACGCTATTCAATTAAAGCTAGTAAGGATAGAGAAACTACCTTTGCAGCTCCTTTAAAAGTTGAAGTGCGTCTTTTTAATCATGAAACTGGTGAAGTAAAAGAACAAGAAATATTCCTTGGAGATATGCCAATCATGACCGAAAGTGGAACCTTTATTATTAATGGTGCTGAACGTGTTATTGTCTCTCAACTTGTTAGATCACCAAGTGTATACTACAATCATGAGATAGATAAAAATGGACGAGAATTAATTACCTCTCAAATTATCCCAACTCGTGGAACTTGGTTAGAGTTTGAAGCTGATGCTAGAGATGTTTTATATGTTAGAATTGATCGTACTAGAAAAGTAACTCTAACAACGCTATTACGTGCTTTTGGATTATCAAGCGATGATGATATTCTAAAAATGTTTGGCGAAGATGATTATCTTAAAAATACTATTCAAAAAGATTCAACTAAAAACTTAGATGAAGCTTTGATTGAAATCTATGAAAAATTAAGACCGGGAGAACCTGCTACTTTAGATTCATCAAAAAATCATATCATCACGAGATTCTTTGATGAATTTAGATATGACTTAGCTAAAGTAGGTCGTTATAAATTTAATCGTAAATTAAATATTACTGATCGTCTATTAAATCAAGTACTTGCTGAAGATATTAAAGTTGATGGTGAAGTTGTAATTCCAAAAGATACTAAAGTAACCAAGGAAGTATTAGAACAATTAAAAGAAATTTTTGCTAATGGTTATGGTGTTAAAGAAGTAAAAATAAACGAAGAATTAGATACTTATAATAAAATTCAAAAAGTTACAATTTATGATCCAACTAACAAAAAGAAAAAGCTTATTGTAATTGGAAATGATCAAACTATCGATTGTAAACGTTTAACTATTTCAGATGTTTTTGCTGCTACTTCTTATTACTTAAACTTATTACATGGTGTTGGTAACTATGATGAAATTGACCACTTAGGTAATCGTCGTATTCGCCAAGTAGGAGAACTTTTACAAAATCAATTTAGAATTGGTATTTCTAGAATGGAAAGAGTTATTCGTGAAAGAATGACTACTCAAGAAATGGAAGAAGTAACTCCTAAAACTTTAATTAATATAAGACCAGTAACTGCTGCCATGAAAGAATTCTTTGGATCATCACAACTATCTCAATTCATGGATCAAACTAACCCTATTGCCGAATTGACTAATAAACGTCGTTTATCAGCTTTAGGACCGGGTGGATTAACAAGAGATCGTGCCGGTGTTGAGGTACGTGATGTTAATGCTTCACATTATGGTCGTATTTGTCCAATTGAATCTCCTGAAGGTCAAAACATTGGATTAATTACCTCTCTTGCTAGTTATGCTAAAATTGATGAATATGGTTTCATTATGACTCCATATCGTAAAGTTGTAGATTGTAAAATAACAGATGAAGTTGTTTATTTAACTGCTGATGAAGAACAAGATTATATTATTTCTCAATCAACAGTTGGTACTGATAAAAATAACGTTATTACTGATAGTCAAGTTTCTGCAAGATTCCGTGATGAAAATATTCTTGCTAAACCTGAGCAAGTAGACTTTATTGATGTATCTCCACAACAAGTTGTATCTGTAACAACAAGTTGTATTCCATTCCTAGAGCATGATGATGCACACCGTGCTTTAATGGGTGCTAACATGCAACGTCAAGCTATGCCATTATTAAAAACCGAGGCTCCATACATTGGAACTGGTGTTGAACATATCGCTGCTAAAGATTCTGGTGTATGTATTATTGCAAAAGCTGATGGTATTGTTGAATATGTTGACGCTAAAAAAATTGTTATTGCTAATGCCAAAGGTAAAGACACATATTATTTAGCTAATTTTGAACTAGCTAACTCTAGTATTTGCTCTCATCAACGTCCAATTGTAAATGTTAATGACAAAATTAAAAAAGGCGATGTTATCGCTGATGGTAACAGTTGTGACAAAGGTGAATTAGCCTTAGGTAAAAACGTTGTTGTAGCCTTCATGACTTATAACGGTTACAATTATGAAGATGCTGTAATTTTAAATGAAAATTTAGTTAAAGATGATAAATATACATCCCTACACTTAGAAGATTATGAAATGCAATGTCGTGAAACTAAGTTAGGACCAGAAGAAATTACTCGTGATATTCCAAATGTAAGTGAAGAAAGTAAGAAAAACCTTGATGAATATGGTATCGTAACGATTGGTACTGAAGTAAAAGAAGGCGACATTCTAGTTGGTAAAGTAACTCCAAAAGGAATGGCTGAACTATCAAGTGAAGAAAAATTATTACATGCTATCTTTGGTGAAAAGACTCGCGAAGTTCGTGATACTTCATTACGTGTTCCACATGGTGGAGATGGTATTGTTCATGATATTAAAATCTATTCACGAAAAGATAATGATGAACTACCTGCTGGTGTTTCTAAAGTAATTAGAGTTTATATCATTCAAAAACGTAAGATTCAAGTAGGAGATAAAATGTCTGGTCGTCATGGTAATAAAGGTGTTATTTCCCTTATTTTACCACAAGAAGACATGCCATATTTACCAGATGGTCGTCCTGTTGATATTATGCTTAACCCACAAGGTGTTCCATCTCGTATGAACTTAGGACAAGTTCTTGAACTACATATGGGTATGGCTGCTAAAAAATTAAATGTTCATATTGCTACTCCAGTTTTCGATGGGGCTCACATTGATGATATTGAAGCAATTATGAAAGAAGCAGGTATGGCTCCTGATGGTAAGACAGTTCTATATGATGGTCGTAGTGGTGAACCTTTTGATAACCGTATTTCTGTTGGTGTTATGTATATGATTAAACTACATCACATGGTTGATGATAAACTACATGCCAGAAGTACTGGACCATATTCTTTAGTAACTCAACAACCTCTTGGTGGTAAAGCTCAATTTGGTGGTCAAAGATTTGGAGAAATGGAAGTTTGGGCTTTATATGCTTACGGTGCTGCCTATACTCTTCAAGAAATGATAACCGTTAAGTCTGATGATGTTGTTGGTCGTGTTAAAGTATATGAATCAATCGTCAAAGGTGAAGAAATAAATGAAGCTGGTGTTCCAGAATCCTTCAGAGTATTAATGAAAGAATTCCAAGCCCTAGGTCTTGATATATCAATCATTAATGAGGAAGGCGAAGCCTTAGGCTTAAAACAAATTGAAGAAACTGAAGATGATACAACTTCTATCATTCCTGATGATATAAATATTACTCCTATTTCTGAAGATAAAGATACTGAAGAAATAGAAGATGATGAAGATGAAGTTGACTTCGATGATGAAGATATACCTATTGAAGATAAACTAGATGAAGAATTAGAAGAAGGAGATGAAGAATAATGCTAGAAGTAAACAAATTTGATGCTATTAGAATTGGTATTGCCTCTCCTAAAAAAATTCGTGAATTATCATATGGTGAAGTAAAAAAGCCAGAAACAATTAACTATCGTACTCTTCGCCCTGAACGTGATGGCTTATTCTGTGAAAAAATATTTGGACCAAGCAAAGATTTTGAATGTGCTTGTGGAAAATATAAAAGAGTTCGTTATAAAAACATAGTTTGTGACCGTTGTGGTGTTGAAGTAACTAAAGCTAAGGTAAGACGTGAGAGAATGGGCCATATTGAACTTGCTAGTCCAGTTTCTCACATCTGGTTCTTTAAAGGTGTACCATCACGTATGGGTCTTGTTCTTGATATGAGTCCAAGAGACCTTGAAGAAGTATTATACTTTGTTAGTTACGTTGTAATTGATAAAGGAAATGCTCCTTTAGAAAACAAACAAACTTTATCTGAAAAAGAATATCGTGCCTACTATGAAAAATATGGCAATGGTTTTAAAGTAGGTATGGGTGCTGAAGCCATCAAACAATTACTTAAAAAAGTTGATTTAAAACATGACATTGATGAAATTAATAAAGAATTAGAGACTGCTCAAGGTCAAAAGAGAACTAGATTATTAAAACGTCTTGATGTTTTAGATGCTTTCTATCGTTCTAATCAAAGACCAGAATGGATGATTTTGGATTGTATTCCTGTTATCCCACCTGATCTTCGTCCAATGATTCAATTAGATGGTGGCCGTTTTGCTACTAGTGATTTAAATGATTTATATCGTCGTGTTATTAACCGTAACAACCGTTTAAAGAAATTAATTGATTTAGGAGCTCCAAGTATCATTATTCAAAATGAAAAAAGAATGTTACAAGAAGCAGTCGATGCCTTATTTGATAATGGACGTCGTGGTCGTAGTGTCACAGGTGCTGGTAATCGTGCTTTAAAATCACTTTCTAGCATGTTAAAGGGTAAACAAGGACGTTTCCGTCAAAACTTATTAGGTAAACGTGTTGATTACTCTGGTCGTTCTGTTATCGTTGTAGGACCATCATTAAAGATGTATCAATGTGGTATTCCTAAAGATATGGCTCTAGAATTATTTAAACCTCATGTTATCCATGGTTTAGTTGAAAAAGATATTGCTCATAATATTAAAGCTGCTAAACGTTTAATAGAAAATAGAGATCCTGTTGTTTGGGATATCGTTGAAGAAGTAATTAAAGAACATCCTGTTTTACTAAACCGTGCTCCTACATTACACCGTTTAGGAATTCAAGCTTTTGAACCAGTTTTAGTAGGTGGTAAAGCTATAAGACTTCATCCATTAGTATGTCCAGCCTTTAATGCTGACTTCGATGGTGATCAAATGGCTGTTCATATTCCATTATCAGAAGAAGCTCAAGCTGAAGCTAGAATGCTAATGTTAGGTTCTAACAACATCTTAAAACCATCTGATGGAAAACCAATCGTTACTCCCGCTCAAGACATGGTTTTGGGTAACTATTATATTACTATGGAAAAAGCTGGTGAAGAAGGCGAAGGACGTGTTTTCAAAGATACTAATGAAGCTTTAATGGCTTATGAAAGACGTGAAATAACTTTCCACACTAGAATTGCTGTTCCTGTTGATTCTTTCAAATATAAATTATTTACAGAAGCTCAAAAAGGTAAGTACTTAATTACTACCGCTGGTAAAATTAAATTTAATGAAATCTTACCAGATTCATTCCCATACATTAATGAACCAACTGATGATAATATTCAAAATATTACTCCAAACAAATATTTCGTAGCTAAAGGAACAAATATTAAAGAAGCTATCAAAGATATGCCTTTAGTAAGTCCATTTGCTAAAGGAACTTTGGAGAAAATAATTGCTCAAGTCTTTAAACGTTATAAAACAACTGAAACATCAGATATGTTGGATAAAATGAAAAACCTAGGATTCTATTACTCTACAATTGCCGGTATTACTGTATCAATGAGTGATATTGCTACTAGTAAACATAAACAAGAATATATTGATGAAGGTCAAGCATTAGTAAATAAAATTAATAAACAATATTCTCGTGGTTTAATTACCAATGAAGAACGTCATGAAAAAGTTATTGAAACTTGGTATGGTGTTAAAGATAAAGTTCAAAAAGAATTAGAAAATATTTCTAAAGAACAAATTGATAACCCAATCTTCATGATGATGCACTCTAAAGCTCGTGGTAGTATCTCTCAATTTACTCAAGTTGCTGGTATGCGTGGTTTGATGCAAAAACCAAATGGAGATCCTATTGAAATCCCAGTTGTATCAAACTTCAAAGAAGGACTATCTGTTTCAGAATTCTTCTTATCAACCCACTCAGCTCGTAAAGGAGATGCTGATACCGCTTTAAAAACCGCCGATTCAGGATACTTAACTCGTCGTCTTGTTGATGTATCTCAAGATATTATTGTTAAGGAAGAAGACTGTGGTTGTGAAAACGGTGTTGTAGCAAGAGCCTTCATTAATGAGAAAAATGGTAGTGTTATTGAAAGCTTAAGAGATCGTATTGTTGGTCGTTATACTAGTAAAAAAGTTATTAATAAAGAAACAAAGGAAACAATTATTGATAAAAATGAATATATTACTGAAAGTATTGCCGATAAAATAGTAGCTGCCGGTATTGAAGAAGTTGAAATTAGAACTATTCTTACCTGTAATACAGAAAAAGGTGTTTGCCGTAGATGTTATGGTAAAAACTTAGCTACTGGAAATATTGTTGAAATTGGTGAAGCTGTTGGTGTTATGGCTGCTCAATCAATTGGTGAACCAGGTACCCAACTTACCATGCGTACCTTCCATACTGGTGGTGTTGCTGGTGGTGAGGATATCACTCAAGGTCTTCCACGTGTTCAAGAATTATTTGAAGCTAGAAACCCTAAAGGAAAAGCCACAATCGCTGAAATTGATGGTAAAGTTACAAAGATCAGTGAAGATCATGGTAAATTCAAAATCAGTATTACTAACAAGATTGAAACAAAAGAACACGTTACCAATTATGGTGCTAAACTTTGTGTAGAAAAAGGTGATGTAGTAAGTTGTGGTGATAGATTAACCGAAGGTGCTATCTCTCCAAAAGAATTATTAGATGTAACAGATCCAATTACAACTCAAGAATATATCTTAAAAGAAGTTCAAAATACTTACCGTTCTCAAGGTGTTGATATTTCTGATAAACATATTGAAGTAGTAGCTCGTCGTATGATTTCTAAAATTAGAATCATTGATGGTGGGGATACTAAATTCTTACCGGGCTCACTTGTTAATTTCCGTGAATTTACAAACGGTAATAAAGAAGTTATTATTACTGGTAAAAAGCCAGCTACTGGTCGTCCAGTATTATTAGGTATTACCAAAGCTTCTCTAGAAACTGATTCATTCTTATCAGCTGCCTCATTCCAAGAAACAACAAGAATCTTAACTGATGCTTCAATAAGAGGAAAAGTTGATCACTTAGAAGGATTAAAAGAAAATGTATTAATTGGTAAATTAATCCCAGCTGGAACTGGATTAAAGAAATACCGTGACATTTCTTATACCTTAGAAGATGAATTTAGTGATGAAGAACCACTAGAGAAATTAGAAGATGAATTTATGGAATAAAATAAGCCTCAATAAAATTTGAGGTTTTTTCATTAAATTCCATATTTGCGTTATAATAATGAGAAAAAGGAGAAATTATGAAAAAAGTAATTATTGTAAGTTTAATTGTTATCCTTATTAGTATTAGTATTTCAATCATAACAAAACCCAAAATAGCTATTTTAGGTTATCATTCCTTTACTGATTCTAAAAGTTCTAATGAATTCATTATGCCCATTGATCACTTTGAAGAACAATTAAAATATTTAAAAACTCATCATTACCATACTATAACTCCCGATGAATTATATTTATTATTAACAAAGAAAAAATCAATTCCTCGTAAAACTGTTATGATTACGTTTGATGATGGTTACCAGTCTAACTATGATTTAGCTTTCCCGCTTTTGAAAAAATATAATATGAAAGGTACCGTTTTCATTGTTGGGAAATTAGCAGAAGAGGGTAAAGAAGGTTATATGAATCTAGAAACTATTAAAAAGATTCCAAAAGAATATCCTAATATTACCGTTGCTTCTCACAGTTATAATCTACATGTTAATGGTGTTACTAATCTTTCTAAAGAAGCGTTAATTACGGATTTTAATACCATGAAAAAGATAATATCAACTTCCTATTTTGCCTATCCCTATGGCTTACATGATAAAAATTGTGAAGAAGTCTTAAAAGAAGAAAAATATCACTTAGCCTTTACTTTTGGCCCCAATAAAGAACATCGTAGAGCTTCTCATGAAAAAAATCTTTATGAAATTCCTCGCTTAAACATTACTAATAATATGCCACTATGGAAATTTAAACTTCGTCTTAATTTCTTTTAAGTATAAATTAATCGAATCTATTTTCTTTTTTTAGGATCTTTGATAAAATAAAATAAGAAGGGATTGGTAATATGCGTATAGGCGTAGATTTAGATGGTGTTTTGAATGATGTAGCTGAATGGCATTTTGCATGTGGATCGAAATTTTGTCTTGAAAATAATATTAATAGAGGTTTTAATCCTAAAGGCTATTATATGGAAGAACAATTCTATTTAACAGCCGAAGAAAACAGAGAGTTTTGGCGACAATACATTTTTGATTTATTAATTGCTATTCCTCCTAGACCATATGCTAGTGAAGTAATTCATCTTTTGCGAAAAGCTGGCCATCAAATAATTTTACTATCAGCTCGTGACAATCAATATTTAATAAACCATTATGAAGGCATGATTGATCATTATGTTAAAGAATGGTTAAATAAATATAATATTGAATGTGATGAGATAATTATTAATAGTAATAATAAAAGGGAAAAATGCTTAAGTTTAAAGCTTGATTTAATGATTGAAGATAAGGCAAGTAATGTTAAAGAAATATCAAAAATAATACCAGTAATGGTGTTTGATGCACCATACAATTTAGATTGCGTTGGAAAAAATGTCATCAGAGTATATTCTTGGTATCAAGTATATCAAGAAATAATTAATAAATTCGCTGCTGTTGAAGTAATTTGATAAGAGGTGATATTATGGGTAAACTTAATAATAAGGGTTTTGGAATGAGTGTAATGTTAATTTTTATGGGCATTTTTATTGTCGTTTTAATGGCTGTTATGATTATTGCTCATAATAATGGTGTTGAACAAGATTCCAAAGATAAAGCCTTTGAAAGAGAAGGAACAATCTTTGTTTCTCCTACTGTCGAAGCTAAAAAACAAAAAGAAAAGGAGAATGATTAATGAAAAAAGTAGCTATTAATGGTTTTGGAAGAATAGGAAGATTAGTTTTTCGTCTTCTTGATGAAAGCCCTGATATGGAAGTTGTAGCTATCAATGATTTAACTGATGCTGAACAGTTAGCATACTTATTAAAATATGATACTGCTCATCGTCCCTATCGAAAAGATGAAATATCTTTTCTTGATGATATGCTTATTATAGGCGATAAAAAGATAAAAGTTTTAAGTGAGAAAGATCCATCATTACTACCATGGAAAGAACTAGATATCGATCTAGTATATGAATGTACTGGTTTATTTACCTCAGTTGAAAAAGCAAGCCAACATATAAAAGCTGGAGCTAAAAAAGTAATTATCTCTGCTCCTGCTAAAGGTGATATTAAAACAGTAGTGTATAATGTTAATGAACATATTTTAACTAAAGATGATAAAATTATTTCTGCTGCTAGTTGTACTACTAACTGTCTAGCTCCTGTTTTAAATGTTCTAGAAAAAGAGTTTGGTATTGAAGCTGGATATATGACAACCGTTCACGCTTACACTAATGATCAAGCTAATTTAGATGTTGCCCACAAAAAAGGCATTTATTCAAGACGGGGTAGAGCTAGTGCAGCTAATATCGTTCCAACAAGTACAGGAGCAGCAAGTGCTATAGGTAAAGTAATCCCATCCCTTGCTGGCAAACTAGAAGGAACAGCCATGCGTGTTCCTGTTATAACCGGTTCTGTTATTGATTTAGTGCTAAAACTAAAACATAAAGTAACTAAAGAAGAAATAAACGAAGCTTTAGAAAAACATCAAAATGATACTCTCGGATACACAAATGATCCTATCGTTTCTAGCGATATCATTGGAAATCATCATGGAGCAGTTGTAGATAGCCTCTTAACTTCTATCTTAGATAGTGAAAGTGAACAGTTAGCAAAAGTCGTCGCTTGGTACGATAATGAAATGAGTTACACAGCCCAAATGGTTAGAACAGCAGAGTATTTTATAAATTTATAATGTCAATAAAGGTGTCTAATCACCTTTTTTTTCTTGGTTCAAAATAAGAAGAGTGCTATAATTAAAAATACGTCTGGAGTGATAAAATGAAGTTAACAAAAATAATTTTAATAATAATTACACTAATAGTTATAGTGATTCCAAATAGAATAGAAGCCCTCTCAAATGATAGCAAAATAAATAGCATTACTTATGGAACAACAACAATCAAATGTCAAAAAGATAAAACCAAATACAATTTAAAAATTCCATATTTTACTAAAAAGGTCGATTTTAATATAAAATTATCTGATCCAAATGCTACTTATGAAATAATTGATAATAATCAATTAAAAGATCAAAGTATTATTACTGTAAGAGTAACTTCTGAAGATAATAATATTACTGATTATAAACTGAAGGTTAAAAAAAATATTCCCACCTATCTCACTTTTGGTTTTACTCTTGGAATCATTTATCTGTTTGCATTAATAATATCTATCATTATAAAACACCAATCAAAGGTTGTTACAGTTAAAATTGTTTAAGGTATATAGTATTACTTTTTTTTTGCCCTAAAAAATGCTATACTTAAACTAAGAAAAGGATGATATTATGAAGAAGACGATAAGAGATTTTGAATTAAACGGTAAAAGGGTAATAATTAGATGTGATTTTAATGTCCCCATTATGAACCATAAAATAATAGATGATACAAGAATTAAAGAAAGTCTTCCCACTATAAAATATGCTCTTGAAAATCATGCAAAAATTATTCTTCTGTCTCATCTTGGCCGTATTAAGACTATAAATGATAAAGATCAAGGCGATTTAAAAATAGTAGTAACTCATCTTGAACAGTTACTTGCTAAAAAAGTTATCTTTATCAATGCGACTAGAGGGCCTTTGGTTGATCAAAAGATAAAAGAAATGCGTGATGGTGATATCGTTCTTTTACAAAATACTAGATATGAAGATATAGATGGTAATAAAGAAAGTGGTTGTGATTTAGATTTAGCGAAGTACTGGGCCAGTTTAGGAGATATTTTTATTAATGATGCCTTTGGCACCCTTCACCGTGCTCATGCTTCTAATTTTGGTATCAGTAAATATTTACCAAGTGGTATTGGTTTTTTAGTTGAAAAAGAAATAACCATCTTATCTTCTTTATTTGCTCCTGACAAGCCATTTATGATAATATTAGGTGGCTCTAAAGTGGCAGATAAAGTTAATTTAATTGCTAAACTTCTTCCTAATTGTGATAATTTATTAATCGGTGGCGGAATGGCATTTACTTTTTTAAAAACGACCAACTATCCCACTGGTAAATCTTTAATAGATGAAAGTAATCTTTCTTTTTGTGCTAATCTTTTAAAAGAATATCCATCAAAAATTATTCTTCCTCTTGATGTTTTAGCATCAAGTGACTATACTAATTCCAAACCAATAGAAAAACACATTACCGAATTATCAGATGAATATATGGGCTTAGATATTGGAAAAGATACAATTAACCTTTTTGAACAAAAGTTAAAAGACGCCAAAACCGTTTTTTGGAATGGTCCTTTAGGAGTATGTGAATTTTCAAATTATCAACAAGGAACTCTGGCCATATTAGATTATTTGACTAAAAATAATATCAAAACCATCATTGGTGGTGGAGATACTGGTGCTATTGCTAGCAAATATAAAGATAAACTATACCACATTTCTACCGGTGGTGGGGCTTCTTTACAGTTTTTAGAAGGAAAAGAAATGCCCGGTTTGAAAAATATTGATGACAAATAGAAAGGAATCTTTATTATGAAAAATATAAAAAGAAATAGTTTTATCATTTTATTTATAACTTTACTAATTTTATATTTTCTTTTAAAAGATAATTTTAAAGAAGTAATAAATATTATCCAAACAATGGATTTAAAATATATTCTAATAGCCCTTTTATTATATTTTGGTTATTTAATCTTTCATACCGCTGTTAATTATCTATGGGTTAATGATAAAGAAAAATTACCCTTTAAAGAAGCCTTAAATCATATGATAATAACCCAATTTTTTAATGGAATTACTCCTTTTTCTACTGGCGGTCAACCCATGGAAATATATATGTTAAAAAACCATGGCTTTCGGTATACTAAAGCGACTAATATCATTATGCAAAACTTTATCGTTTATCAATTAGCCCTTGTTATTTTTGGATTATTTGCTGTTGTTTATAACTTTTTAAATAATATTCTAACTTACAATAAGGTTCTTACTAATTTAATAATTTTAGGATTCCTAATTAATACCCTTGTTGCTTTCTTTTTGTTATTTATTGCTTTAAGTCAAAAATTTACTAAATTTATTTTAAATCTAATCATGAAGCTTGGTAATAAATTACATTTTATCAAAAATAAAGAACAAACTTTAGCAAAATGGGAAGAACGTTTAGAAGATTTTCATAAATGTACTAAAGAAGTTAAAGAAAAAAAAGGTCTTTTTGTTCTTGGTATCATCTTAAATCTTATTGGTTTAATATGCTATTATGCTATTCCTTTAATGCTAGTTTATAGCCTTCATGATTATACTTCACTAAATGTCATAACCTCAGTAGTTGCTAGTGCCTATGTTCTCTTAATTGGTTCCTTTGTTCCTATTCCGGGAGCAACAGGGGGAATTGAATACGGTTTTATGCAAGTATTTGCCAACTTTCTTCCATATAACACCATCAGTGCCATCATGATTATTTGGCGTTTTATAACTTATTATTTAGGAATGATTCTTGGCGGTATTTTATTTAGTTTTCATAAAGAAGGTGATATAAAATGAGAATAGGTCTATTTACAGATTCATATCCACCATTTGTTAATGGTGTTAGTACCAGTGTTGAAACCCTAAGAGATATCCTTGTTAGTAAAGGTCATACCGTTTATGTTGTAACTGTTGGCCAAACTGCTAAAGATTATAATTACAGTGAAGAAAGTAAAATACTTCAAATACCGGGTATCCCTTTAGGTATTTATGATTATCGTATGACTATTATTTATCCTTTGAAAGTTATTAATAAAATAAAATCTTGGGATTTAGATGTTATTCATTCTCATACTGAATTAAGCATGGGAATTTTTGCCAGACTATTTGCCAAACAATATAATATTCCTTTAGTACACACTTATCATACTATGTATCGCGATTACACCTATTACGTTTCAAGAAATCATAAATACTTTGATTTAGGATGTAAAAAAGCCGTTGAATACTTAAGTAAATTTTATTGTGATAATACTGCCGATGCTTTTATTGTGCCAACCATGAAAACCTATCAGTTATTCCGTGATGAGTATCACTATGATAAAGATATATATGTAGTACCAACTGGAGTCGATGCCAAAAGATTTTATAAAGAGTATGCTAATAAACAAGAAATAGCTAAATTAAAGAAGCAATATAACATCAAAAGAAAAGACTTTACGATTGTGTTTGTCGGTCGTCTTGCCCAAGAAAAAAATGTTCCATTCCTCTTTGATTGTCTTGAACAAACAAAAAATAAAAATATCAAGTTAATAATTGTAGGTTATGGTCCTGATGAAGAGAAATATAAAGAAGAAGTTAAAAGTCGCCATCTAGAAGACCGTATTAAATTTACTGGTAAAGTTGTATGGAATAGCATGCCTAGTTATTATCAAATGGCTGATGCTTTTATCACTGCTTCCAAAACAGAAACTCAAGGTTTAACTGTAATTGAAGCTTTAGCATCATCTCTTCCTGTCATTTGTATTGATGATTTAGCCTTCAAAAGTGCTGTTATTGATAATTTTAATGGTCGCATCTTCCAAGATGAAATAGAATGTATAAAAATTCTAGATGAGTTATCAGAAAATACTAAAGAACTAGAATCCCTAGCTAGTAAAGCCTGTCCTTCCATTAAAAAGTTTTCCATTGAAACATTTGGTACTAATGCTCTTGAAGTCTATAATGTTGCCATTGCTAATCATTTGAAACGGCAAAACATTGTTAACAAACTATTAACAAGTCTAAAGAATCGAAAAAGGAGTAATTTAAATGATCGTAATTCTAAATCATAAAAGTAATCTAAAAAAAGAAGAGTTTCTTGCCTATTTAAAAGAATATGAAACCCTAAAAACCTATAGCCATAATCTTATCTTAATTCCTAGCAATTGTTATCTTCCTTATTTAGAATCAAAAAACTTTCTTTATGGTTCCCAAGATGTTAGTTGTAAGGATTTAGGAAACTATACCGGCGAACTTCCTGCTTCGATGCTAAAATCATTAAATGTTAAATATGTTCTTATTAATCATAGTGATCGCTTACTTAAAATGAATGAAACTTTAGAAATTAGTAAACAAAAATTAACAAGAGCAATCAAGGAAGATCTTATTCCCATTATTTGTATCGGGGATCTTCCATTTACAAACAATAAAGAGCAAACATTAAAAACCTTAAAAAATGAATTAAATTATCTTCTAAAAGACTTAAATATTTCTAACTATTACATAGCTTATGAACCTGTTAGTGCCATTGGAACTAACACTCTTCCGCCCACTTCTTTTCTTGATTTTATTATCACTAATCTAAAAAAAGAATATAATACCAAAGTATTGTATGGAGGAAGTGTCACGAGTCAAACAGTGTCTTCTTTAAAAACTATACCTTCTCTTGATGGTTTACTTTTAGGCAATAGTTCAAGAAATATCACTGAACTTCAAAAAATACTAACTAATATTAGTTAGTATTTTTATATTCGACAAAACATCCTAATTTTTTCTCTACCATATTTTTAGTATCTGTTATATAATTAAAATGCGTAGGTAGTATATGGAAGGAGAAAAGATGAAAAAAACCAACGTATTAATGATTGATGATAATATTGAATTAGTCAACATGGTTAAAGAATATTTTAAGGATAATAAAGAAATTACAATAAGTTTAACAGCAAATGATGGTATCTCCGGCTTCAAACTGATTGAAGAAAACGAAAGTGAATATGATCTTATTCTTTTAGATTTAATTATGCCAAATAAAGATGGTATCAGTGTCCTAAAAGATATGAAAAAGAAGAATATTGATAAAAAAGTAATTGTATTAACTTCATTTAATACAAGTGAAGTAATAAGAGAAGCCAGTGAACTTGGTATTAGTTATTATATCTTAAAACCATTCGAGTTAACCGAACTTGAAAAACGCATTTTAGAGTGTAGTAGTAAAAACGATTATGATAAGAAGACAATTGATATGAAATATAATAATTTACAAGTATCAATTACTAAGATTCTTCATGAATTAGGAGTACCATCACATATTAAAGGTTACCAGTATATAAGAGAAGGAATAACCGTTTTATATGAACATCCGGAAGTTATTGGTGGTATTACTAAAGAATTATATCCTGATATTGCTAGTAAATTTGATACCACTGTCTCAAGAGTAGAACGGGCTATTCGCCATGCTATTGAGGTCAGTTGGAATCGTGGTAATTGGCAGCTGATGGAAGATATTTTTGGCCACAGTGTTGATATAGATAAAGCCAAGCCCACCAACTCCGAATTTATTGTAACCGTTGCCGATAAGTTGCGTTTAGAATTTCATAAAGAAGGAGTAAGACAATAAGACAAGCAGTAATAGTCTTTTTTTTAGCAATTAATTCTTGACTTTTTATTTTTTTAAAAATATACTTATATTATAAGATGTGGGAGGTGAACACACTTTATGGAACGAAAAATAACAAAATATCTATTAAAATGGAAAAATGATTTAATTAGAAAGCCCCTTTTACTAGTTGGAACAAGACAAATAGGTAAGACTTATAGTGCTCTTGATTTTGGAAAAAAGCATTATAAATATATCGCCTATTTCAATACCAATCATAATGATCTTTTAATTGATCTTTTTAAAAGAGAAAAATCAATTCCCCGTTTAATTGAAGCCTTAAGTATTATTTGTGAAGTTCCCATTGTTAAAAATGAGACTCTAATCATCTTTGATAATATTATTAAAGAAGAGATCATCAAAGGTATCAAATTATTTGGTTATGCCAAAAATGATTATCATATTCTAGGAATAACATCCAATCGTGATGCTCTATTAAAATTTAGAGGTGAAGAATTTCAATATAAAGCCATGGTTAAAATGGATTATGAAGAATTTTTATGGGCTACCGGTAATAGCGAGGTTAGTGAGAAAATAAAATATGCTTATCATAACCATAAAAGTTGTAGTGTTCATGCCAAAGCTCTAGATTTATTCTATGACTATTTAATTACCGGTGGTTTTCCCGAAGTTATTAAAGCTTATGTTGATCAAAAAGAATCAGGATACATTGATAGTATCAAAGAACGAATCTTTGATATCAACAAATCCGAATTATTGAAATGCACTAATCTAATTGATATTGAACGTAGTGATGAAGTAATTGAAAGTATTCCAAGACAACTAGCCAAAGAAAATAAAAAATTTCAATATGGTCTACTAGGCCAAGGAAAAAGAGCCAAAGAATATGAAAGTGCTATCAATTATTTAACCCTTAATCAAATGGTTTATCGTTCATATAAAATCAAAGTTGCCAAATCCCCATTATCAAGTTGTCGTGAACTTGATAGTTTCAAACTTTATCTACCTGATGATGGCTTGTTAAGTACCCGCTACAGTTTAACAAAATCTCGACTTATGATTGATGAGAGTATTAAAGAAGCTCTTTATGAAAATCATATTGCCCACACTTTAGTAGAAGCTGGTTATTCCCTATATTACTATCAATCAGATGGCAAGGCTGAAGTTAACTTTGTTATTCAAAATCGCCTTGGTAAAATAATTCCTCTTGAATTAGCCACTAAGCAAGGATCAAAAGTAAAAAGCTTATCTGTTTTCATGAAAAAATATGTTGTAACCGAAGCTTACCGTGTCACTGAAAATAATTTTAGTACCAAAAAAAGTGTTAGGTATCTTCCTATTTATGCCATCTTCTGCTTAAATGAGCAAATATATTAAAAGAGGTGTTAAAATGATAAAACTAATATTAGTAAGACATGGTGAAAGTATTTGGAACAAAGAAAATAAATTTACTGGCTGGACTGATGTTCCTCTTTCACCAATTGGTATCAAAGAAGCCCGTGATGCGGGAGCTATTTTAAAAGAAAAAGGCTATACTTTTGATGTCGCTTACACCTCACTATTAAAACGTGCGGATGATACTTTAAAATACATATTAGAAGTTTTAGGTTTAGAAAATATTGAAATTCATAAGAGTTGGTGTTTAAATGAACGTCACTATGGAGCCTTACAAGGTTTAAATAAAGATGAAACAAGAAAAAAGTATGGGGATTTGCAAGTGAAACTATGGCGTCGTAGTGTTAATGTAACACCTCCTAAACTAGCTGTTACTGATGAAAGATATCCGGGGAATGATCCCAAATATCAAAATCTTCCTAAAGAAGTTCTACCACAAGCTGAGAGTTTACAAGATACTATAAATAGAGTAGTTAAATATTATAATGATACTATCAAAAAGGATCTTTTAAATCATAAAAAAGTAATCATAGTAGCCCATGGTAATAGTCTAAGAGCGTTAATTAAATACTTAGATAACTTAAGTGATGATGAAGTTATTAATTTAGAACTTGAAACTGGTAATCCTATTTGCTATGAATTAAATGATACCTTAACCCCGCTTAACCATTACTATCTAAAAGATAATCACTAAGATTATCTTTTTATTGTTTATAAAACATTTGTATTATATAATGAAGAAAAGGAGGAAAACTTATGAGAATTATCTTTCATGTTGATGTTAATAATGCCTTCTTATCGTGGACAGCCCTTGATTTATTACAAAAAGGTTACAAAAAAGATATTCGTAACATTCCATCGGTTATAGCAGGTGATGAAAAAGCTCGTAAAGGAATTGTTCTTGCTAAAAGTCTTATTGCTAAAAAATATGGGATTGTTACAGCAGAGCCCTTATATAGTGCTAGAAAAAAATGTCCAAGTCTCCAAATATTTCCTCCTAATTATTCCTTTTATCATGAACAATCAAAAAAATTATATGCTTATCTTGCCCAGTACACTCCTAATATTGAACAGTATTCTATTGATGAATGTTTCCTTGATCTATCAGGGACCACTTTACTATATGGCCATAACTATGTAAACTTAGCTCATAAAATTAAAGATGACATCAAAAATCTTTATGGCTTTACTGTCAACATTGGTATTGGCGAAAATAAACTTTGTGCTAAAATGGCTAGTGACTTTGAAAAACCTAATAGAGTTCATACTCTTTATGCTAGTGAAATAGAAACGAAAATGTGGCCTCTTCCTGTCCAAGATTTATTTATGCTAGGTAAAAGCTCTGCCAAAAAACTTCATGAGCTAGGAATTAACACTATTAAAGATTTAGCCTTTACAGATATTTCCCTTTTAAAAAGACATTTTAAAAATCAAGCTTATTACTTTAAAAATGCTGCCATGGGTCTTGATGATAGTAAAGTTGAACCCAAAAATCCTAAAAATAAATGCTTAAGTATTTCAAGAACTCTTCCATATGATTACATCAAAAAAGAAGATTTAGAAAAGATCCTCTTTATTTTAACTGATGAATTAGCAAGAGAATTAAGAAATCAAAAACTGTATACGAAAACAATTGCTATTACCTATCGAAATTATCTTTTTAAAAATTATTCGCATCAATTAACTCTTTTAAGTGCTACTAATGTTACTGAAGAAATATATAAACAAATCCTTAACTTATTTAATAATAGTTGGCATGAAGATCCAATCCGTAACATAGGGATTCGCTTTAGTGATTTAAAAAAGAGTGTCGATAAACAATTGTCCCTTTTTGATGATGAGGTAAAAACTAGTGACAAAGTAGAAGAAGTAATGGATGATTTAATTAGAAAATTTGGAAAAAACAGTGTTATTAGAGCAAGTAAAAAAGAATAACGTTAAGTTATTCTTACTTTTTTATCAAAGTTTTATCCTTAGAAGTAGCAATAACTGATCTGTTGATGTCAAGTTCCATAATAGCATCACATATTTTATAATAGTAAAATCTTGTTAAATTAGAATAATCGTTTTTACTCATTGCTTTGACTAAGTCGTTTTTATATTCATCTCTTTCGTTCGTTTCAATGTAAATTGGTGGTAAGTTTATCTTCTTAAACAATAGATTTTGTAATGATCTAAACGTTCTTTTATTTCCATCGTTGAATGGCTGTAAATAAATAAGATCCGTTGTAAGTTTGACACAATTATTGATATATCCAAAAATATCATTATATTTTAGCGGTTCAAAAATATCATCAGATGTACTTATATATTGATTAAATCTTTCCTTAGCTACTTTAGCTGTTGGAATTTCAATTGGTAGATTGTAAAGAATAGGATCATTATCTCGTAAAGTACCCCCAAAATGTGGATTAGGACATTTTGAATATAATTTTTGATGTAATAACAAAGAAGTTGTAAAGATATTAAAATAATCTTTTTCAAAATCAAAATTTTGAATATAATCATAAATTACTCCCAAACCTGCTACTTCTTCCTTACTAATATTAGGTTCTACTCGGGCCTCATTAAATACATACTTTTTCTTATATTCATCAATAAAAAATGAAAACTGTGGTTTTGTTACAAATTCATAGTAAGTTGTAATAATATTTTCTGGGATAAAATCATCTTTTGAATAAAGCTTGCCACAAGCCTTTCTTTTTCCATAACCTTCCATCATTAATTTAATAAAATTGCGAGCATCATTATTATCCATTTTCTCACTCCTTGCGCCTACTTTACCTAAAAAAGGAAAAAGTGTCAAGAAAAAGTCATAAAAATGTCAAAAAAGTCTTGTTTTTTCATAATTACTATGCTAAAATGTACTGTGTGTGACTGCTTAGATGTGGGAGGTTGTCGATACACCGGGTTAAGTTGTTAACCAGTTATCGGGTTATTCACACGGAGCAAGTCTATACTAGATATAGGCGAAGGGAGGAAAACATAATGTCAACACAAAAGATTCGTATCAAATTGAAAGCATATGATCATCGCGTACTTGATAAAGCAGTAACTAAAATCGTTGAAACTGTTAAAAGAAGTGGTGGAACTATCATTGGTCCAGTACCACTACCAACTGAAGTTGAAAAGTTTACAATTTTAAGAGCTGTTCACAAATACAAAGATAGTCGTGAACAATTTGAAATGCGTACACACAAAAGACTTATTGATATTAAAAACCCAAGTAAGGATACAATCGATGCACTAGCACGTTTAGATTTACCAAGTGGTGTTGATATCAAAATCAAAACAATTTAATTAGGAGGAAAAATATGAAAGGAATCTTAGGTAAAAAAATTGGAATGACTCAAGTATTTACGACAACTGGTAAGTTAATTCCTGTAACTGTTGTTGAAGTAAAACCAAATGTTATCACTCAAATCAAAACGAATGAAACAGATGGATATGAAGCAATCCAATTAGGATATGATACTATCAAAGAAAAAAGAAGTAACAAACCAAAAATGGGTCATACCAAAAAAGCTAATACTGAACCTAAGCGCTTCTTAAGAGAAATAAAAGGCGTAGATGTTAATAATTACACACTAGGGCAAGTATTAGATGCTAGCGTATTTACAGCTGGCGAAATAGTTGATGTTAGTGGAATCAGTAAAGGAAAAGGATTCCAAGGTGTAATTAAACGTCACAATCAAAGCCGTGGTCCTATGGGACATGGTTCACAATATCATCGTGGAGTAGGTTCTCTTGGAACAATGAGACCAATGCACGTATTAAAAGGCAAGAAGATGCCGGGACAAATGGGTAATGCTGCTGCTACTGTTCAAAATCTTGAAATAGTGGCTGTTGATTTAGAAAACAACATAATTTTAATTAAGGGTAATGTACCGGGACCTAAAAAAGGTTTAGTAGTAATCAAAACAGCTATCAAAAAACAAGATAAGAAAAACACACCAGCTGACTTAATTACTTATCAAGAAACTGAAGCTTCAACTGAAGAAGAAGTTAAAGAAGAAATAACTACTGATGAAGCAAAATAATCATCACTACCTATTAATTAAACTATTAATACCTGTGATGAAAGGAGGAAGAAAATGAAAAAAGTAGAACTTTTAAACCTTAAAGGTGAATCTGTTAAAGAATTAAAATTAAATGAAGAAATTTTTGGAATTACCCCTAATGATAAAGTATTATATGATGCAATCATTTTAGCAAGAGCATCATTAAGACAAGGAACTCACTCTACTAAAACTCGTAGTGAAGTAAGTGGTGGAGGTCGTAAACCTTGGAGACAAAAAGGAACAGGACATGCTCGTCAAGGATCAATTAGAGCTGTTCAATGGGTAGGCGGAGGTCGTTATGGAACCCCTACACCAAGAAGTTATGATAAAAAGCAAAACAAAAAAGAAAGACGTTTAGCTTTAAAAAGTGCTTTAGCTCATAAGTTTAACGATAAAGAAATTATTGTTTTAGAAGAATTAGAATTTAACACTCCTAAAACTAAAGAAATGACAGCTTTATTAAAAACTATAAAAGCAGAAGGCAAAAAAGTATTATTTGTTGTAAGTGACTTTAGTGAAAATGTAATTTTAGCTTCAAGAAACTTAGCTAATGTTGCTCTAATTGCTAGTAATGAACTTAATGTTTTAGATCTAGTTAATTCTGATGTTGCTGTTTTCACAAATAGTGCCTTAAATGATATAGAGGAGGCTCTTAAATAATGGATACTAAATATTTAGAAATAATTAAAGCTCCAGTTATTACTGAAAAAAGTAGTGCTTTAGCTAACAATAATCAATATGTATTTAAAGTTTCTTCTAAAGCTAATAAAACAGAAATTAAAAAAGCTATTGAAAAAATCTTTAAAGTACATGTTAAAGAAATAAGAACATTAAATGTAAAACCTAAAAAAAGAAGAGTTGGTCGCTATGCTGGACTTACAAATAGAACCAAAAAGGCTATTGTAACTTTAGTAGATGGTGAACAAATAAATCTTGGTTAGAAGGAGGAAAAAAATATGGCAATAAGAAATTATAAACCTACTACACCAGGAAGAAGAGGAATGAGTACCTTAGTTAATGAAACAATTACTAAACAAGCTCCTGAAAAAAGTTTAACTAAAACTGTTAAGAAAAATTCAGGACGTAATAACCAAGGTAAAATAACCGTTCGTCATCAAGGTGGCGGTGTAAAACGTAAATATCGTATTATTGATTTCAAAAGAGATAAACATGATATTCC
Organism: uncultured Bacilli bacterium; assembly: GCA_934162445.1. GTDB lineage: Bacteria > Bacillota_I > Bacilli_A > RF39 > UBA660 > Onthousia. The sequence continues at coordinate 53,635 of CAKPIT010000004.1, read as the reverse complement.
TGGAACAGTAGCAAGTATTGAATATGATCCAAATAGAAGTGCTAACATTGCCTTAATCAATTATGTAGATGGAGAAAAAAGATATATTATCGCTCCTAAAGGCTTAAAAGTTGGTGATAAAATTGAATCAGGCGAAAATGCTGATATTAAAGTAGGTAATGCCCTACCAATTATGAATATTCCAGTTGGTACTGTTATTCACAATATTGAACTAAGACCGGGAAAAGGAGGAGCTTTAGCAAGAAGTGCTGGAAGTAGTGCTCAAATTCTTGGCCGTGAAGGAAAATATGTAATGATTAGATTATCAAGTGGAGAACAAAGAAAAGTGTTAGGAACTTGTATGGCAACAGTTGGTGTTGTTGGTAACGAAGATTCATCACTAGTTAAATTAGGAAAAGCAGGACGTAAACGTCATATGGGAATTCGCCCAACTGTTCGTGGTTCTGTTATGAACCCTAATGACCATCCACATGGTGGTGGTGAAGGACGTGCTCCAGTTGGACGCAAAGCACCACTTACTCCTTGGGGTAAACCTGCTCTTGGATATAAAACAAGAAATAATAAACAGACTGACAAGTTCATTGTTCGTCGTCGTAATAGTAAATAGGAGGATAATATGGCTAGAAGTTTAAAAAAAGGACCTTATGTTTTTGATCGTTTATTAAAAAAAGTTCAAGAATTAAATAAATCAGGTAAAAAAGAAGTAATTAAAACTTGGTCACGTCGCTCTACCATTTTCCCTGACTTTGTTGGACACACATTTGCAGTACATAATGGCAAGGAATTTATCCCTGTTTATGTTACTGAAGATATGGTTGGCCACAAATTAGGTGAATTTGCCTTAACTCGTAAAAATGGTGGACATGGCTCTGATAAGAAAAAGTAAGAGACTAGGAGGATAAAATATGGAAGCAAAAGCAATTGCTAAAATGCAAAGAATTTCACCTATTAAAGCTCGTCTAGTAGTTTCTACTATTCGTGGTAAAAAAGTAAGTGAAGCACTAGCAATTTTAGGAAACACTAATAAAAAAGCAGCCGTAATGACAAGAAAAGTCTTAAATTCTGCAATTGCAAACGCAGTTAACAACAATAATCAAAAGGCTGAAGATTTATATGTAAAAGAAGCACGTGTTGATGCAGGCCCAGTTATGAAAAGAGTATTATTCGATTCACGTGGTCGCATTGGACATAAAGATAAAAGAACAAGTCACATTGTAATAACAGTGGCTACAAAATAATGAGGAGGAACTATTAATGGGACAAAAAGTTAATCCAACAGGGCTAAGACTTGGCATTAATAAAGATTGGGAAGCAAAATGGTATGCTGGAAAAGAAAGTTTTTCTAAAACTTTAACAAACGACATTAAAATAAGAAAATACATTGCTGAAAATTTAAAAAATGCTGGAATTGCCAAAGTAGAAATTGAAAGAACTCCTAAAAAATGTGAAATCTCAATTCACACTTCAAAACCGGGCGTTATCATTGGTCGCGGTGGTGAAGAAATTACTAAATTAAGAGAACGTCTTTCAAAAGCTGTTGGTGAAAATATAGGAATTTCAATCGTTGATATTAAAAAAGCTGATCTTAATGCACAGCTTGTTGCTGATTCCATTGCAAATCAAATAACTAATAGAGCATCATTCAGAATGGCTCAAAAACGTGCTATTAGAAATGCAATGAAAGCAGGAGCTAAAGGAATTAAAACAAAAGTATCAGGCCGTTTAGGTGGTGCTGATATGGCTCGTAGTGAAGGTTATACCGAAGGAACAATCCCTCTACATACTTTAAGAGCAGATGTTGATTATGCTACAAGTGAAGCCGATACTACATTCGGAAAAATTGGTGTTAAAGTATGGATTTATAAAGGAGAAGTTCTAAAATCTAAAAAGGCTAAAGGAGGTAATTAAGATGTTAATTCCATCAAGAACAAAATATCGTCGTGTACACAGATTACCTTACGAAGGCAAATCAAGAGGTAACCGTGAACTACATTTTGGAGAATATGGCTTACAAGCCAAAGAAGGAGCTTGGATAACAAACAATCAAATCGAAGCTGCTCGTATTGCAATGACTCGTTATATGAAACGTGGTGGAAAAGTATGGATCAATATCTTCCCACACATGCCATTAACTAAAAAAGCCATTGGAACTCGTCAAGGTAAAGGTAAAGGAAATGTTGAAGAATGGGTAGCAGTTGTAAAAGAAGGCAAAATCATGTTTGAAGTAGCCGGTGTATCTGAGGCAGTTGCAAGAGAAGCTCTTCGTCTAGCAAGTCATAAATTACCAATCACTTGTAAGTTTGTAAAAAAAGAAGAAGGTGGTGTTAAGAATGAAGGTTAAAGAAATAAGAGAATTATCTAATGAAGAGATAAATACTAAATTAAAAGAATCAAAAGAAGAATTATTCAATCTTAAATTTAGTCAAGCTACAGGAACCCTAGAAAAACCTTCACGTATTAGAGAATTAAGACACACCATTGCAAGATTTAAAACCGTTTTAAAAGAACGTGAAAATGAAGCGAAGGTTGATTAGGAGGTTATTTATGGAAAATAAAAATACACATGAATTAGTTGGTAAAGTAGTAAGTGCTAAAAACAACAAAACAATAACCGTTTTAGTTGAAACTCACAAAATGCATCCACTATATCATAAGAGAGTAAAATCATCTAAAAAATATAGTGTTCATGACGAAACAAATAAAGCAAAAGTAGGAGATTTAGTAAGAATTGTGGAAACAAAACCAATTTCTAAAACTAAACATTTCTACTTAAAAGAAATCGTAAAAGAAGCAGTTATTCTATAACTCTTAAGTAAAGGAGGATAATCTATGTTACAACAAGAAAGTAGATTAAAAGTTGCAGACAACACAGGTGCTCGTGAATTATTAGTAATTAGAGTCCTAGGTGGAAGTCATGTTAAAACTGGAAACATTGGAGACGTTGTTGTTGGAACTGTTAAAAATGCTATTCCAAATTCAAGTATGCCTAAAGGTAAAGTAGTAAAAGCTGTTATCGTTAGAAGTAAACAAGGCGTTCGCCGTGAAGATGGTAGTTATATTAAGTTTGATGACAATGCTTGTGTTATTATAAGAGAAGATAAGAGCCCAATTGGAACTCGTGTCTTTGGACCAGTAGCACGTGAACTTCGTGATAAAGATTATATGAAAATAGTATCTCTTGCGAAAGAAGTACTATAAGGAGGATGAATTATGAAGTTAAAAGTTGGAGATAAAGTAGTTGTAAAAGCCGGTTCTGATAAAAATAAAGAAGGAAAAATCATTAAGACATTAAAAGCTGAAAATAAAGTTATCGTTGAAGGTGTACATATTGTAAAAAAACATCAAAAACCAAATGGTAACAATGCAGGCGGTATTATGGAAATAGAAGCCCCAATTGATGCTTCTAACGTAATGATTGTTGATCCTAAAACTAAAAAAGGTACAAGAATTGCTCATACAACTGACAAGAATGGTAAAAAAGTTAGAATCAGTACTAAATCAAAAGAAGTACTAGACTAGTGGAAGGAGGTAAAAAGTAATGAAAGAAAACTTACGTTTAAAAGATAAATATCTAAATGAAGTAGTTCCAATGTTAATGGAAAAATATAATTATAAATCTATTATGGAAGTACCAAAATTAGACAAAGTAGTAATCAATATGGGAGTAGGAGATGGCGTTAGTAATTCAAAACTTCTAGATGCTGCTTTAAGTGATCTTGAAAAAATTTCAGGACAAAAACCTGTTGTTACTAAAGCTAAAAAATCAATCGCTGGCTTCAAAATCAGAGAAGGACAAAAGATTGGATGTAAGGTAACGCTAAGAGCTGGTAATATGTATAACTTTGTTGACAAATTAATTTCTATCTCACTTCCACAAGTTCGTGATTTTAGAGGAGTTAATCCTAAATCTTTTGATGGTCGTGGAAATTATACATTAGGTATTAAAGAACAATTAATCTTTAGTGAAATTAACTATGATGAAATAGTTAAAGTACGTGGTATGGATATTGTATTCGTTACTACTGCTAAAACTAATGAAGAAGCATACGATTTATTAAAAGGTCTTGGAATTCCTTTTAGAAAGTAATGGAGGGTAAAGATGGCAAGAAAAAGTATAAAAGTAAAACAAAGTAGAAAGCCAAAGTTTAAAGTTCGTGAATATACACGTTGTTCACGTTGTGGTAGACCACATGCTGTTATGAGCAAATTTGGAATCTGCCGTATATGCTTCCGTGAATTGGCTTATAAAGGACAAATACCGGGCGTTAAAAAGTCAAGCTGGTAGAAAAGGAGGAAAATAAAATGGCTGTTGTTACAGATACAATCGCAGATATGTTAACTCGTATTCGTAATGCTAATGCAATGCGTTATGAAAGAGTAGAAATACCTTCATCTAAGTTAAAGTTAGAAATAGCTAGAATCTTAAAAGAAGAAGGATTTATCAAAGATTATAAGTTAGAAAAAAATGATACTCAAGGTACAATTGTTCTAACATTAAAATATGGTGAAAATAAAGAAAGAGTTATTCAAGGACTAAAAAGAATTTCAAAACCGGGTCTTAGAGTATATGCTAAGAATACAGAAATACCAAGAGTATTAAATGGCTTAGGTATTGCAATTATTTCTACTTCTAAAGGAATTATGACTGATAAAGAAGCAAGAAAACAAAATATTGGTGGCGAAGTTTTAGCCTACATTTGGTAACAAGGAGGTGTAGAGAATGAGCCGTATTGGAAATCGTAAAATTGAAGTTCCCGAAGGAGTAACTGTCACTGAACAAGATAATATAGTAACAGTAACTGGCCCAAAGGGAAGCTTGAGCCAAGTAATGTTAAATGGTATTAGTATGGAGATTGTTGGTAATGAAATTACTTTAACAAGAAAAAGCGATGCAGTAAAAGCAATGCATGGAACAATGAATGCACTTCTTCATAATATGATTGAAGGTGTTACAAAGGGATATGAGAAAGGCTTAGAAATCGTTGGTGTTGGATATCGTTTCACACTTAAAGGAAACACATTAGTAATTAATGCTGGATATTCACATCCTGTTGAAATGACTATCCCAGAAGGGCTTAGTGTAGAATCTCCAAGCAATACTGAAATAACAATTAAAGGTATTGATAAAGTGTTAGTAGGAGAATTTGCTGCTAACGTTCGTAAAGTACGTCGTCCTGAACCATATAAAGGTAAAGGAATTCGTTATAAAGATGAACATATTAGACGTAAAGAAGGAAAGAAAGCTGCTTAATAAGTAGGAAGGAGAAAAGTTATGGTTAATAAAAAATCAAGAAATAGTATGCGTGAAGTTCGTCATGCTAGAATTAGAACCCATTTAAGTGGAACTAGTGCTGTTCCAAGACTAAATGTATTTAGATCAAATACAGCAATTTATGTTCAAGTAATTGATGATGAATCTAACACTACTTTAGTATCTGCTTCTTCACTTGATAAAGATTTAAAATTAGAAAACAAATCTAATGTTGAAGCGGCTACCAAAGTTGGAGCAAGTATTGCTGAGAAATGTAAGAAAGCTGGAATAACAAAAGTAGTATTTGATAGAGGTGGATATCTTTATCATGGACGTGTTAAAGCAGTTGCAGATGCTGCACGTGAAAATGGACTAGAGTTCTAAGGAGGGTAAAAATGCAAAAACAAACAACCGATTCCAAAGAAAAACAATTTGAAGAACTAGTTGTTCAACTAAAAAGTGTCGTTAAAGTTACTAAAGGTGGACGCCAACGTCGTTTTTCAGCAGTTGTTGTCGTTGGAGATCGTAAAGGACATGTTGGTATTGGTACTGGTAAAGCTTTCGAAGTACCAGATGCTATAAAAAAAGCAATTCAAGATGCTAATAAGAATATGATTACTGTAGAATTAATAGATGGAAGAACTATTGCACATGAAGTTACTGGTGTAGCAGGAGCTGCTAAAGTAATGCTTCGTCCAGCTAAAGAAGGTACTGGAGTTATCGCTGGAGGTAGTGTAAGAGCTGTTTTAGATTTAGCAGGAGTTCGTGATGTTGTTTCAAAATCACTAGGAGCTAGAACTAAATTAAATATGGCTAATGCTACTATTGAAGGTCTTAAAAGTATTAAAACACTAGATGAAGTAGCAAAACTTCGTGGCAAAACTAAAGAGGAGATTTTAGGATAATGAAGTTACATGAATTAGAAAAAAATGTTGGTGCCACTCATCGTAAAAAAATCGTTGGACGTGGTAGTGGATCAGGTTTAGGTAAAACATCTGGTCGTGGACAAAAAGGACAAAAAGCGCGTAGTGGTGGAAGCATCAATCCCGTATTTGAAGGTGGACAATTACCATTATATAGACGCTTACCTAAAAGAGGATTTAGTAATCATATATTCAAAGTTAGATATGCAACTATCAATGTTGGAGATTTAAATGTATTTGAAAATGGTACAGTAGTAACTCCAGCACTATTAAAAGAAAAAGGCATCATTAAAAAACAACTTGATGGTGTTAAAGTATTAGGAAATGGAACCTTAGAGAAGAAATTAACTATCGAGGCAAATAAATTCTCTGAGAGTGCCCTAGAAAAAATAAAAGAATCAGGAAGTAAAGCTGAGGTGATTTAAGATGCCTCTAATGAAGCAATTATTTAAGCCTACTAATAAAGACTTATTAAAAAGATTAGGATTTACAGCTTTTGCTTTAGCAATATTTATAATCGGTACTACTATTCAAGTACCGGGAACTAAGAGTATAACTAATAATTTAGGATTCCTAGAATTAGTTAATACTATGGGCGGTGGTGCCCTACAAAATTTCTCTATATTTGCTTTAGGAGTCATGCCTTATATTACGGCTACCATTATTATGCAACTATTAGGAGAAATCGTTCCTTACTTTCAAGAATTAAGAAAACAAGGACATACAGGACAACAAAAAATCAATACAATTTCGAGATATATGGGAATTTTAATTGGTTTCATTCAAGGCTATGCCTTTTCCTTCATGTTTTTAGGAAAAACGGCTACTGCTGGTGATTATTTGTATATATCAGTTATTTTAACCGCTGGTACTGCCTTCTTATTATGGCTAGGCGATCAAATAACTCAAAAAGGTTTAGGAAATGGTTTAAGTCTAATCATTATGGCTGGAATCATTGCTACCTTACCACAAATGTTCATAGATGCATTTACAAATTTAGTATCCCTAAATGGTACCTTACAAGCTACAGCTTTAGGTATTACTAAATTCATCTTATTTGTCCTAATTTATTTTGTTATTATAATTGGCGTTGTGTTCGTTCAATTAGCAGAACGTAAAGTACCTATTCAATATGCTAATAAGTCAACAACTTTCGGTAAAGAAGCTGCATCTTATGTACCAATCAAGGTAAATACAGCAGGAGTTGTTCCCGTAATTTTTGCTTCAAGTTTAATGGCTATTCCAACTATTATAGCAGGACTTGTAAACAAAGAAGGCGTAACTTTATTTGTTCAAAATTACTTAAATTATCGTACTCCTGTAGGCTTTATAATTTACGTAATCTTCATTTTCCTATTTGGTTTTGTCTATACTTATATGACATTTAAACCAGATGAATTTGCTAAAAATTTACAAGAAAATGGTGGTTACATTCCGGGAATTAGACCCGGTGAGGAAACAAAAAATTATTTATCTAAAATATTAACAAGAATTACTTGCTTAGGATCAGTATTCTTAGCAATAATTGTTGCTCTACCAATTATTTTTTCAAATATGACTAGTTTACCAACTAGTGTCAGTATTGGTGGAACTAGTTTACTAATTGTAGTAGGAGTCGCTCTTGAAACCTATAAGCAACTAGAAGGAAGTCTCCTTTCAAGAAATTATAAAAGAGGTTATAAGAGAAGATGAAAAATATAATATTTATTGCCCCTCCTGCTGCCGGAAAGGGAACGCAAAGTGCTATTTTAGAGAAAAAATACAATTTACCTCATATCTCTGTTGGTGATCTTTTAAGAGAAGAATCAACTAAAGACAGTGAAATGGGGCGCTATATATCAGAAGTAATGTCAAACGGCGGGCTTGTCAAAGATGAAATTACATACCAGTTATTACTAAACAAAGCCAGCGAGAAAAACTATCAAAATGGTTATATTTTAGATGGTTATCCCCGCAATATTGAACAAGCTGAAAGTTATGATAAAATGCTTCAAGATTTAAACCAAGAATTAGGTTACGTTATCTATTTAGAAATAAAAGAAGATATATTAGAAAAAAGAATTACAGGACGTAGAATATGTCAAGATTGTAACGCTGTTTACAATATAAATTCAGAAACCGAATGTCCAAAAGAAGAATCTGTTTGTGATAAATGTCATGGAAGATTATATCAAAGAAATGATGATAATGTTGCATCATTTAAAAATCGGTATAAAGTTTATATTGAAAAAACTAAACCACTCCTTGATTATTATCAACAAAAAGGATTATTACATGTAATAGATGGTAATGATACTGTTCAAAATATATCTTTAAAAATAGATAATATTATAAAAGAGGGATAAGTATGATTGTATTAAAATCAAAAAGAGAAATTGAATTATTAAAACAAGCTGGTCATATTGTATATATGACTCATCAATACTTAAAACCCTATATAAAACCGGGAATAAAAACAATTGAATTAGAACATTTAGCAGAATCTTTCATAAGAAAGAATAATGCTACTCCTTCATTTAAAGGCTATGAAGGCTTTCCTTATACTTTATGTATCAGCATTAATGATGAAGTTGTTCATGGCTTTCCAAGTGAACGAAAGCTTAAAGAAGGAGATATTATTTCAATAGATATTGGTGCTTGTTATAAAGGATATCATGGTGATTCTGCTTGGACTTATCCTGTTGGCAAAATATCTAAAGAAAATGAATATCTCCTAGAACATACCGAGAAAGCTTTATATGAAGGAATAAAACAAGCTAAAGTTGGTGCTAGAATTGGTGATATTTCACATGCTATAGAAGAATATGCTACCCTTCATAATCTAGGAGTAGTTAAAGAATTAGTAGGACATGGAGTAGGAACAACCGTTCATGAAGCTCCAGATGTTCCTAATTATGGCAGAAAAAACACTGGACCTAAAATAAAAGAAGGTTTAGTTATTGCTATTGAACCAATGCTAACTTTAGGTAGTCCTGATATCTTCATTGAAGATAATGATTGGACTATCGTAACTGAAGATGGAAGTTTATCAGCACATTTTGAACATACTATTGCAATTACTGCTGATGGAGTAGAAATATTAACAGGAGAGTGAAAAAATGGCCAAAGATGATGTTATTGAAGTTGAAGGTAAAGTTCTAGAAATAATACCGGGTGGAAAGTTCAAAGTAAAACTTGCAAACGATCACATTGTAGAAGCTCACGTTTCTGGTAAAATACGAATGAATTACATTCGCATCTTACCGGGGGATACTGTAATGCTTGAACTTTCACCATATGACTTAACACGTGGGCGTATTACCTATCGGAAATGAAAGGAAGAGATAAAATATGAAAGTAAAGGCAAGTGTTAAAAAAATTTGTCCAAAATGCAAAATCGTTAAAAGAAAAGGAAAAATCATGGTTATCTGTGAAAATCCTAAACACAAACAAAGACAAGGTTAATAAGGAGGAAAAGTTATGGCACGTATTAAAGGTGTAGATATTCCAAATGATAAACATATATGTATTTCACTAACTTATATCTATGGAATTGGTAGAAGTTTAGCTAAAACAATTTGCGAAAATGCAAAAGTTGAACCTACTAAAAAAGCAGGAGAGTTAACTCAAGAAGAGTTAATCGCTCTAAGAGATGAAATCAATAATCATTTAACTGAAGGAGATTTACGTCGTGAAGTTAATATGAATATTAAAACTAAAATGGAAATAAACTCTTATCAAGGAACTCGTCATAAAAAAGGACTTCCTGTAAGAGGACAAAGAACAAATAGAAATGCTCGTACTCGTAAAGGTAAGGGTAAAGTTGTAGCTAACAAGAAGAAAGTATAGTTAGGAGGTTAGTTAATTATGGCATATAAAACAAGAAAGAAAAAAGTTAAAAAGAATGTTCCTGAAGGTGTAGTACATATTGGTGCAACATTTAATAACACAATTGTAACTATTACAGATAAAGAAGGAAATACAATTAGTTGGGCTTCAAGTGGTGCTTTAGGTTTTAAAGGAAGTAAAAAATCAACTCCATTTGCTGCTGGTATGGCTTCTGAACAAGCTGGTAAAGCTGCATATGATTTAGGAATGCGTAAAGTTGAAGTATTTGTAAAAGGATTAGGTCCCGGAAGAGAGACTGCTATTAGATCACTTCAAACTGCAGGACTAGAAGTAACAGGAATAACTGATGTTACACCAATTCCACATAATGGATGCCGTCCACCAAAACGGCCACGTGGCTAATAAAAGGGAGGTTACGAAATTGATAGAATTTGAAAAACCAATTTATAAAATTGCTGATTACGTAGAAAATAATTTCTATGGAAAATTTGAATTAGAACCCCTAGAAAGAGGGTTTGGAACTACAATTGGGAATGCTTTAAGACGAGTAATGTTATCATCATTACCGGGAAGTGCTATTAGTGCTGTTAAAATTGATGGAGTTTTACATGAATTCCAAACTATTGATGGAGTTATTGAAGATGTTACAACTATTATTTTAAATTTAAAAGGAGTAGTAGTTAAAAATTATACTCAAGAACCAAAAATCATTACTTTAACTGCTGATAGTGAAGGTGTAGTTACTGCTGGTGATATTGAACATGATGCTGATATTGAAATAATCAATAAAGACCATGTTATTGCTACTCTTGCTAAAGGTGGTAGTCTAAAAATGGAAATGATCATCACTAATGGTAGAGGTTATGTAAAAAGTGAAGATTCATCACTTTCTGAAGATGATAAAAAAAGCGGATTTATTGCTATGGATGCTATATATTCCCCAATTGAAAGAGTATCTTATGAAGTAGAAAGTGCTCGTGTTGGTCAAGATGAAAGCTATGATAAATTAGTTTTAGAAGTATGGACTAATGGTTCAATCAAACCAGAAGAATCCATCGCTTTAGCAGCTCGTATTTTAATTGAACATTTTAAATTAGTAACAAATTTAAGTGATATTGCATCAGATACAGGAATGATGATTGAAAAAACTGAAGATCCAAAAACTAAAGCCTTAGAAACATCAATTGAAGATTTAGATTTCTCAGTAAGAGCTTATAATTGTTTAAAAAGAGCTGGAATTCATACATTACAAGACTTAGTAAACAAAAGTGAAAATGATATGATGAAAATTAGAAACTTAGGTAAAAAATCATTAAAAGAAGTACTTGATAAAATTAAAGAATTAGGGCTTGACCTAAGAGATGATGATTAAAAGGAGGTAAATTATGGCATATAGAAAATTAGGTGTAGATAATAAACATAGAAGAAGTATGTTAGCAACTCTTACAAAACAAGTAATTATGAATGGTGAAATAACAACTACTGAAACAAGAGCTAAAGAAGTTCGTAAAGCTGTTGATAAAATGATTACTTATGGTAAAAAGGGTACTCTTGGATGTCGTCGTAGAGCCCTAGCTTTTGTCCATAATGACAAAGAAGTTGTTAATAAAGTATTTAATGAATTAGCCCCTCGTTATGCAAAACGTAATGGTGGTTACACAAGAATACTTAAATTAGATGAACGTCGTGGCGATGGAGCATTACAAGCTATCATCCGTTTAGTAGAAGAATAGAAATATTCTTCTTTTTTATGATCCTTAAAGACTTGAAAAAGGCTTAAAACTCTCGTATAATAAAACTAGATTTTAAAAAGGAGGTAACAATGCTTGATCAAATACTAGTCTTTATTTTAACTTTTCTTTTTGTATTTATAATCTATGAAGCTTTTTTAATAAAAAAATGTAAAAAAGACAAAAGACGTAAAAAACCAGTCGAAGTTACATACTTAATCAATAAATATAAACTGGATATCAATAAAGTTAATTACAAAAAACTATTAAACACGATAAGTATCATAAGTGCTTTAGATATTTCTCTTGCTGTTAGTATCATCTCACTTTTAAAAGATTTTTATCTGCAACTTGCCGTTGGTTTTGTTTTAATAATGGCCCTTATAGTTGTGAGTTATGATATAGTAGGAAAAATATATAACAAGAAAGGATGTTGTAACAATGGATAATTTTAAAGAAATAGAAAAAAAATGGCAAAAAAAATGGGAAGATGCGAAAGCCTTTGAAGCGAAAACCGGGGATACAAAAAGAAAACCATATTATATTTTGGTTGAATTTCCATACCCATCAGGTAGTGGTCTACATGTTGGTCATGTTAGAGGCTATACTGCTCAAGATATTTTAGCAAGAACTAAAAGAATGAAAGGTTATAATGTCCTTTTCCCAATGGGGTGGGATGCTTTTGGTTCTCCGGCTGAACAATATGCTATTAAAAATCATATTCATCCTAAAGATGCGGTTAAAGAAAATATTAAAACCTTCAAAGGTCAAATGATGAATATGGGATTCTCTTTTGATTGGTCAAGAGAAATATCAACCGTTGATCCAGAGTATTATAAATGGACCCAATGGCAATTTCTAGAATTTTATAAACATGGCATGGCTTACAAAGCTAAAAAGCCTGTTAACTGGTGTCCAAATTGTAAATGTGTCTTATCAAATGAAGATGCTGCTGGTGGTGTTTGTGAAAGATGTGGTACCAAAGTAGTTCAAAAAGAACAAGAGCAATGGATGCTTAAAATGTCTGAATATGCGGAAGACTTAATAACAGGTTTAAATGATACTAATTTTGCCCCACGTGTAAAAACTGGTCAAATTAACTGGATAGGTAAAAGTACTGGGGCTGAAATTGATTTTACTATCGAAGAGACGCAAGATAAATTAACTGTCTTCACTACAAGATGTGATACTTTATTTGGTGTTACTTTCATGGTTATTGCTCCTGAACATCCAATTATAGAAAAACTAAAAGATATAATTACTAATATGGATGAAGTAAAAAAATATCAAGATTATGCTAAGACCAAGAGTGCCTTTGAACGTACCGAAATGAATAAAGACAAAACTGGTGTCAAACTAGAAGGAATTACTGTCAAAAATCCTGTCACGGGAACAGAAGTATCCGTCTTCATTTCTGATTATGTTATGATGAACTATGGAACCGGGGCTATTATGGCTGTTCCTGCCCATGATGAAAGAGATTATGAATTTGCTAAGAAATTTAATGTTCCAATTATTCAAGTAATTGAAGGTGGCGATTTAACTACCAAAGCCTATACCGGTGATGGTAAAATGATTAACTCCGGCTTCTTAAATGATTGCCAAGATAAAGAAACTGCCATTTCTAAAATGTTATCATACCTAGAAGAACATAATCTTGGTCGTAAGAAAGTTAATTATCGTCTTCAAGACTGGGTTTTCTCTAGACAAAGATTCTGGGGTGAACCAATCCCAATGGTTCATTGTAATCACTGTGGTTGGGTTCCTTTAGATGAAAAAGATCTACCGCTATTATTACCAGATGTGGCTGAATATGAACCAACTGATACTGGGGAGTCACCACTTGCCAAAATTACTGATTGGGTTAATACCACCTGTCCAAAATGTGGATCCACTGCTCGTCGTGAAACAGATACTATGCCAAACTGGGCTGGTTCATCTTGGTACTTCTTACGCTTTATGGATCCTCATAATACCCATGAGTTCGCTTCTATGGATGCTATGAAATATTGGCATCGTGTCGACTGGTATAATGGTGGAATGGAACACACCGCTAGACATTTATTATATGCTAGATTCTGGGTTCAATTCCTATACAATATAGGTAAAGTTCCATCTAAAGAAATGATTTGGACTAGAGTATCCCATGGTATGGTATTAGGTCCAGATAATCAAAAAATGAGTAAAAGTAAAGGTAATGTTATTAATCCTGATGATATTGTTAAAGAATATGGAGCCGATACTTTACGTGTTTATGAAATGTTTATGGGAGACTATACTCAAGATGCGCCATGGAATACCAATTCTTTAAAAGGCTGCAAAAGATATCTTGATAAAGTAGAACGTTTAATAAATAAAGTAAATGAAGAAAAAGGTTATTCCAAAGAGCTAGAAGTAATTCAAAATAAGACCATTAAAGCCATTGATAAAGATCTAAGTAACATGGGTTATAATACATATATTTCTTCTTTAATGATTTTAACTAATGCTTATGATGAATTAAATTCAATTACTAAAGAAGATTATCATTTATTACTTACACTTTTAAATCCTGTCGCTCCACATATTACTGAAGAATTAAATGAACGCTTAGGATATCAACCATTATATAATAGCCATTGGCCAATTTGTGATGAAACGAAATTAGTAGAAACTACCAAAGAAATTGCTGTTCAAGTAAATGGTAAACTTCGTGCTACTATCACTATTAACATTGATGATAATGACGAAAAAATAAAAGAACAAGCCATGAGTCTAGAAAATGTAAAAAAATATATTGACGGTAAAGAAATTGTCAAAACTATTATTGTCAAAGGTAAAATAATAAATATTGTCGTAAAATAAAAAATTAGCATGTAAAATGCTAGTTTTTTTTCGACAATTATTGTGGAAAACATTTTTTATAATTAAACTGGGTGTTGAAAATGAAAGTAAAAATATTTGATTATGAAGATGAAAGTGATCTTGAAAAAGCTATAAATAACTATTTAGCCGATTTAGAAGGAGAAGTTGTTGAAATAAAATACCAAGTGAGTTCCTTTGCTCAAGGTGAAGAACAAATATACTGTTTTTCTGCCATGATTATTTATTATTAATAACTATTTATCCCCAAATACTGTGGAAAACAAAGCTTAGCCAAGAAATGCTTATTCTTATCAATTACAAGATCAAATTCCCCAATTAATTGAGTAACATTTTTCTCAAAATTTTTCTTATAAAGATAAGCTTTTTCCAAATTATTATTAGCGCTTAAAATATTACCCACATTATATAAATTATAATAAGTATATCCATTTATAGAAGCATATTTAATCATTTCATAATTAAGAGTATATGACGCATCAAATTTCTTATATTCGAAATAACTACCACTATCTTTTAATAAGACTTCATTTCCAACTATAATATAAAGACCAATACTCATTAAAATTTCTTCATCATTACAATTATTAAAATAGTCAAGTAAACTATTTAATCTTAGAATATCTTTATCATAATCTTCTTCTTTAGCGATAAAATAATCAGCAGTCATCTTCGAATTTTGATAATTACCTATTCTATCTTCTTTTCCCTTTTGTATTTCATCAATCATTTTTGAAATATTATTAGTTACCATTTTTTTATTAAAATAACAACCCATCAATTTTAAATTATCCCCAAAAGCTTGATGTAGATCCCGATAGAAATCAATAGTTGGTTTAACTTTGTATTTAGATCCTTCTTTTTGGTTAATTAAATCAATCAATTTTGTAATTTCTTCAAAATCAAGTTTCTTAACCTTAAATCCCAACTTTTCATTTCTTCTTATTATTTGTCTAGCCTTAGAACTAAAATTATTAAAAACATCATCAAGATTATTTTCTTTTAAATTTATTCTACTAATAAATTTCGGTTGAATATTTTTATTAGCTTCTATATATCCACACTCTAAAAGATTATCAATAATATATTGATTAGAAATATCCCCTTTAATAATCATCTTATTTTCATCTCTAATATTTAATGGCACATAAGGATCAATTTTAAGCATAATTCCTTTTTTTTCTTTAACAAACTTTTTTATCTGATTTGTAAACTCATTAAGTAACTCTTTATTTTTATAATCAATAATAAATCCTCGGGGAGCATAAAAAATACGTTCTTTAAAAAATTTTATTTCTTTAGCTAATAACAACGTAACGGCCACAATTTTTCCTTTTACTTTCCCTCCAACATAATAAGCATGAAAAATATCTCCATCCATAAATCTTCCCCAATTACTAGATTGTTGAAAATTAGTGATTTCTCCTTTAAGGGCAACCGCATCAAATTCTTTTTTACTTAAAGTAACCAGTTCCATAAAACCTCTCCTCATCTTCTTAAATTATACAACCTTCTTTCAAAGTTTTCAATAATATGCTATTATAGAATAGATAAACGAAGGAGATAGAATATGACAAAAGCGAAAAAAAAGACCTTAAAACAAAATTCCTTTTTAAATGGTGCCTTCATTGCTACTTTTGGAATTGTTGTTAGCAAAATACTAGGAATGGTATATGTAATTCCTTTCTATGCTATTATCGGTGGTAAAGGTGGTGCCTTATATGGTTATGCTTACACTATCTATAATTTATTTCAATCCCTATCCTGTGCTGGTATTCCCAATGCTATTAGTAAAATAATAAGTGAATATCAAACCCTTGGATACAATGAAGCGAAAGAGAAAGCTTTTAAAATAGGCCGTAAACTAGCTATCATCATGGGAATAACTATTTTCTTAATTCTCTTTATTTTTGCCCCTAATATTGCTAAGGCTATTTTAGGAGATTTAAAAGGTGGTAACTCTTTAAGTGATGTCACCATGGTTGTAAGAGTAATTGCTACTGCTATTTTAATTGTTCCAACCCTTAGTATCTATAGAGGATACTTAGAAGGTCATAAATTTATAACCCCCCCTTCCTTAAGTCAAATTGTTGAACAAGTAGTTAGAGTAATTATTATTGTCTTTGGTAGTTTCTTTACCATAAAAGTTTTACATCTATCCCTTCAAACAGGAGTAGGGGTAGCCGTTTTTGGGGCCACGGCCGGAGCATTTATCGCTTATTTATATTTATTAAATAAAGTCAAAAAGAACAAAGAAGAATTCACTGCTAGTACTAAAGAAGATACCAAAAACATTCCTAAAATTACTACCAAAAAAATTCTAGTTAAAATATTTTGGTACGCCCTTCCATTCATTATGATTGATGTTTTCAAATCATGTTATGATTTCATAGATATGATGACTCTTGTTAAAACCATGGTCAATGATGTTGGCTACACTACTTCTCAAGCTGAAAATATTATGAGTGTCATTTCAACATGGGGTAACAAAATTAATATGATTATTGTCTCTATTTCAACAGGTATTATTGTTAGTTTAATTCCAAACTTAACCTCATCATCTGTTAAAGGAGATAAAAGAGATATTCATCAAAAAATCAATCAAACTTTAAAAATACTATTATTTATTTCTGTTCCAATGACAATAGGCTTATCTTTATTATCTAATCCCGTTTGGGCTGTTTTCTATGGCGCTAAATCAGAGTATGGTGCTACTATTTTAAAATACTTTGTTTTTGTAGCTCTAATTATTTCAAGCTATACTGCTTTAGTATCCATCGTTCAAGTATTAAAATATTATAAAGAAGTTTTAATTTCATTAGTAGTAGGAGCTTTTCTAAAGTTAATATTAAATGTTCCGTTAATTAATCTTTTCCACCACTTAGGATTCATTCCTGTTTATGGTTCCATTACAGCTACTATTATTGGTTATATGTTAGGAATAATATTATGTCTATTTTTCCTTAAAAAACGTTGTGAAGTTAAATACAAGCCTACAGTTAAAATTCTATGGAAAATTGCTCTTGCCAATCTAGCCATGATTATAGTCCTTCTTCTAATGAAACTAATAATTCCTATATATTCAACAACAAGATTACTAAACATTCCAATAATAATTATTTATACACTAATAGGTGTTCTTACCTATTTCCCAGTTGCCAAACGTCTTAACCTATTTGAAGAAGTATTTGGTAAAACATTTATTAATAAAATTGAAAATAAACTAAGGAGAAATTAATATGGAATTAAAAGAGATAAGTACAAAAGTTTACAACAAATATGCTAATAGTAGTAAATATCGTAGTTTTTTATCAACTGAACAAATTGGCAAATTAAAAACCTTAAATGGATGGCACTCATATTATTTAGGACTATATGATAATAAAAAACTTTTAGGCGTAGCCCTTCTTGTTGCTAAAAAAAGACATTTCAATAAATATGAATTTTATGCTCCAAGAGGACCACTATTAGACTATGAATCTGAAAAAATTCTGTTAACTTTCTTACAACTTCTAGAAGAATTCGCCAAAAGCCATCAAGGTTATATTCTAAGAATTGATCCCTATGTTCCCTATAAAGAACGTAATAGTGAAGGGAAGATAGTAGAAAACGGTTATAACAACCAACCCATTGTTGATACTATCTTAAGCTTAAATTACAAAAAGGTCCCTTCAAAAGATGAAGAACAAGTATCATGGATGTATTTATTAGATATAAATACTAAAGATGAAGATGAAATGTTAAAAACTTTTAAAGCAAGTACTAGAACCACCATAAGAAAAGCTATCAAAAACAATATTGAAATAATAGAATTAGGCAAAAAAGATTTACAAGAATTTTATAAGATTATGGAAGAAACCGGAAAGCGTAAAGATTTTGCCATAAGATCTTTTAACTATTATGAAAACATGTATGATTTATTTAAACCAATCGAAGGTATTAAATATTTAGTAACTAAATTAGATCTTTCAAAGTATATTAAAACCCTCGAAGAAGATAAAGCTAAACATTTAAATGATTTAGAAAAATTAAAAACAAAAAATAATGAAAACAAAAAAAATAGTCTTCTAACTACCATCGCCGGTTTAGATAAAAGAATTAATATTGCTAAAGAAGAACAAAAAAAATATGGTAATATCATTACCCTATCTGGCTCAATGTTCATTATGACTGATCCGGAAGTAATATATTTAGCAGGTGGTAATTATGAAGAATTTATGCATTATAATTCACAGTACTTAATTCAATGGGAAATGATCAAATATGCTATGGAGCATGACTATAAACGCTATAACTTCTATGGTATTCCATCTACTTTTGATAAAAATGATAAAGACTATGGAATCTATGAATTTAAAACCAGATTTAATGGTTATGTAGAACAATTAATTGGTGAATATGCAAAACCACTTTCTAAAGAATATTACTTAATCAAATTAATTCACAAATTAAAAAAATAATTTAAGACAAAGTTTTAAAGGGGATAGACGGTGAAAAAAAGAGTAAGCACCCGTGGTATTATAATAGATGATAACAAAGTATATGTTATGTTTAGAAAAAGAATTAATGAAGATGGAAGTACAAAAGAATACTATGTAATACCCGGTGGTGGAATAAAAGAAGGCAAACCCTTAGAAGAAAATGTCAAACGTGAATTAAAAGAGGAATTTTCTGTAGATATTGATATCTTAGCAAAAGATATGATAATAAAAGCCCATAATAATGACTTTATTATATAAAACAAATTGACAAACTAAAAAAATCTAATTGCTTTTTGCAACTAGATTTTATTTTTTATATTTTTAAGTTTATGATAAATAGCATAACTTAATTTATATGATGCGTACCAAAACTTATTAATAACAAGATCAAATTCTCCGATAAGTTCTACTACTTGGCCTCCAAAGCTCTTCTTAAAAAGATAAAGACCTAAAAGGGGATTCTTATCACTAAAGTCTCCGGTAATACCGTAAAAATTATAAATGTCATATCCATTTTCTAAAGCATACTTAACTCCTGCAAAATGAAGGGTATAAGCCGATTGAAAACTCATTAATTCTTCCTTACTACCTCCAAAAAGAGATAATACTTCATTTCCATAAATAAGAAATAAAATTCCTCCTAAAACAGGTTTCTTTCCATATTTTTTCTTCATTTCTTTAATATTATCAATATTCTTATTAAGTCTTATAATTTCTTTCTTATCAAATTCCTGCTTAGCCAAATATTTTTTTTCATTCATTGGTTTCTTTTTACTTTCAAATTGTTTTTTTCTATCTGTAATTTCTTTTTCTAAGTTTGTAATTTCTTTTTTAAGATTCTTAATTTCTTCATCAAAATCAACTTCAGCAACCATAATTTTCAAAATATTATCATCATGAAGACTATCCCACATTTCTTCATAATATGAAAGGGGTCTATCAATGAAGTCACGTCGTTCACCAGTATGTTGCATAATTTCTTTAAAAACAGGAATTTCTTCTCTTTTTATTTCTCGCACTCTTACTCCAAGTCTTTCATTTTTTCGTAAAATCTGTCTTGTTTTAGAGTCCATATCTGCCATTACATCATCCATACTTCTATTCTTTAAAGTAATAGTATGCATCCATCTTGGTTGTAATTCTTCTTGCATTAAATTAAAGCCATAATGTTTATACTTAAGTTCTTTTAAATTATCAATAACATCACTATTATCAATTCCGCCTTTAACAATATCTCCATTAATATCTCGTTCATTATAAATTACATAAGGATCAATTTTAACAAAAATACCGCCTCTTTTTTTAATAAATTTTGTAACTTCTTCGGTAAAAAGTTTTAATAATTTTTTATCATGATAATTAATAATAAAACCGCGCGGAGAATAAAACATTTTCTTTTTTATAATAGGAATTTCTTTAGCAAGTAAAAGGGCTCCGGCTCTAACTTTATCATCATCATCAATAAGTCCTACCACATAATGTTTCCAGCCATTATAAGCCTTTAATTTAGCCCAGCCCTTCGTTTGATGAAAAGTCGCTTCGCTACTTGTTAATAAAAACTTCTCAAATCTTTCAAAACTAATTTCCTTCAATTTCATTTTGTAATTCCTTCTTCTTTCTTTTTTTAATCATATTACGATATATTGGTACTAATTTAGTAAACATAAAATAGTAAACAGGACTGATTACATAATCAAATTCTCCCATAAACTCAATATAATCTCCCCCAAACTTCCTTTTAAATTCATGAAGTCCCAATCTTGGATTATCTTTTGATAAATCACCAATTGTTCCAAATTGATCATAAATCTTTAATCCGCGTTCTTTACAAAATTTTAAGTGCTCATAATATGTATGATAATTAACATAAGTTTCTGTCAAAATATTATGATTACCAGCATATAACACCCATGCCTTATCTCCATATTCCAAAATCATATGTGCTGATAAAGTTAAAATATTTCCATATTCTTTTTTATATTCTTTATATTTTAGAATTTCTTTTTCACATTTTTCTTTTTGTCTTGTCAATTCTTTTAATTTATTTTTAGCACTCTTTGATAAATTGTCACTAGGCATTTCCTTTATTTTATTATTAACTTTTGAAAGTTCATCTTTCAAAATTTTAAGTGCCCTCTCTAAATTAATTTTTCCTAAAAATAATGTAGCCTTATCACTTTCATTAAACAATCTATAAAGAGTCGCATAATAATCCATTTTATATGATACAAAATTTTTTCTAGATTCTGTTAACACCATCAAATGATAAAAAGTAGGTAAATCCTTTTCTGTTCCAATTACAACTTCTGTTTCAAGATTTAAAGATTTTTGAATTCTTTGCTTTGTTGTTTTAGAAAAATGGCTTTCAATTTCCTCCATACTTTGATTAAGATCAATTCTAAAAGTATATCTTGGTTGCATTGTTTCAAAGTTTTTGGTAAATCCTAAATGTTTATAATTAAGTCTTTTTAATTCATTAAAGATTTTTTTATCCTTTGCCTCCATTAAAGTAACACTACCATCATAACTTTCTTTTTTCCAAATAATATCCGGATCAATCTTAACGTAAATTGCTTTTTTCTTTTTGGCAAATTTTACAATTTCCTCTGTAAATTTATCTAAGATTTTAAAATCATTAAAATCAAGTACATATCCTCTTGGAGCATATAAATAACATAATCCGAGTGGTAATTTCTTTTGTAATAACAAAGTTGCCGCCACAATCTTTTTTTTATCCATAAGTCCTAAATAGTATGGTGTCAATCCTCTTTTTTCTTTACAAAGTTCTCCCCATGCATATGACTGTAAAAAATGACTTTTGTATTTATTATCTTTAACAAAGCCTTCATACTGTTTCTTTTCTAATTCTACTAACTCCACTTAATTCACATCCTTAACTACTAAAAGTATAAATTATAAGTTTTTACTTGTCAATTTTAGTATTACCAAAAAAGAAGAAAAAAATTAATAAAAAAAGTATATGAAATTTCATATACTATAAGATTAAATATTAAATCATATATTTATCATTACTGTTCCCATAACCAGTTGTTTGACTATCAAAAGATTTTGGCATAGCACTTGATGTTAACATTCCCTCAAGTTTATTAATTCTCGCATCCATTCTTCTCACTTGTCTTTCCAACCTGTTAATTTGATTTTCTAAATTGTTAAGTCTTTCCCATAAATAGTTACTATTATTATATGAATTACTATTTCCATTAGGGAACATTTGATAATTCATATTTCCATTCGGATTAGGCCACATTGGCATCATATTTGGATTATTCATAAAATTCCTCACTTTCTATTTATTATTATTCTTTCGTAGTTAAAAATATGCTAAAATATAAATGAAAGGAGAAATTTAAATGCGACTTAGAAATGTCAAAAACAAAGAAGAAATAATGGCTAATTGTCCTTTTTTAATAACTGATCCTAAAACCTATTGTGGTAAATGGCATCAAGTATTTGGTAATGATAATCCAATTTATCTAGAAATAGGCATGGGAAAAGGTAAATTTCTAAAAGAAAATGCCTTAAAAAATAAAAATATAAACTATATAGGAATTGAAAAATTTGATAGTGTTATTGCTATGGCTATTAAAAAGATTCCTGAAGATATTCCTAACCTAAGAATAATTAGAATGAATGCTTTAGATATTGATACTGTATTTAACAACGAAATAGATTTGATCTATTTAAATTTTTCTGATCCATGGCCTAAGAAAAGATGGTATCATCGTCGTTTGACTAGTCCTATCTTTTTAGCTAAATACCAAAAAATATTTAAAGATGTTAATCGTATTGAAATGAAAACCGATAATGAAGATTTATTTATCTACTCCCTAGAAACCTTAAGTTCTTTTAATTATCATTTAAGCGATATCAGTTTTAACTATCATAAAACCCACGAAAACATTATCATGAGTGAATATGAAGAGCGTTTTCAAAGAATGGGGAAAAATGTCTATCATCTTTTTGCACAAAATAGTGACAAATAAAGTAAAAGTTTGTTATAATAAATAAAGTAGGTGATGTCCCTTATGAAGAAGAAATTATTAATTATCATGATATGCCTTCTTACTCTAAGTGGTTGTACTAACATAACTAATCAAAATCTTGATAATGTTATCAGTACCTTCTTAACTAAAGACATGAATCTTTCTAATAATGTTTTCCAAGGTTATAAATATTATATTCCTAAAGGATTAAAACTAATTAGTAAAGATGAATATAATGCCCTTTTAAAAGATGAAAACCAAAATAATTATTATTTTTATATTGATGTTGTTAGTTACTATAATAAGACAAAACTAAATTACACGACTAATTCTAGTAGTTATTATTCTAAACAATTAAACTATCATGATAAAGAAGGATATGTTGAAATAACTAAAGCTGAAAATAGTGATTATTATTTTGTGGAATATATGTACAATTATGGTAAAATTGAAGCATTTATTAAAGAAAATGATTTAAAAAGTGCTATTATAAATATGAGTAATGTTTTATCATCATTAAAATTTAACCACAATATTCTAGCAACTACGATTGGTAATAAAACATTAAATTATAAGGAAGATACTTATAACGTTATGAAACCAAAAGGAAGTAAGGCAACCAAAGATACATATCTAAATTATGAAGAAAAATATGGTGTTTATGAAGGTTATAGTAACAAAAAGAAAGATGAAGATAAAATTGAAATAGATAAAGATTAGGAAAGGTGTTGTTTATGAAATTATTAGACAAATTAAAAAATGCTCTTTTCGAAGAAGAATATGTTGAAGTAGAAGAGAAAAAAGAAAAAAAGAAAGAAAAGCCCATTGCTAAAAAAATCGTTTTAGAAAACTCTAAACCTAAAAAAGAAGTCAAAAAAGAAGATGTAATTGTTGAAGAAACTCCAAAGGAAAAAGAGGAATCTCCTAATAAGGATTTTAAATTTAAGGCTATTTTAGAAGATGATTTTATTGATTTAGAAGATAAACACAAAGAAAAACCCAAGAAAAAGGAACCAACAAGAGAAGAATTCAAAGAAGAAATAAAAAAAGAGCCTTTATATCCTGATAAGAAAAAGAAGGAGAAAGATTTATACAAAGGTGCTTACAATATTGAAGATAATCCCTTCAAAGCCAAAGAACATAGTGGCCTTTATGAAAAACCTAAAGAAAAGAAAGAATTCAAACCTTCTCCTATTATTTCGCCAATCTATGGTGTTTTAGATCAGAACTATAGCAAAGAAGATGTAGTAGCTAAAAAAGAAATAAGAATCACAAGTAGTTATAAACCACATGATTTAGATGTTGATAGTGTCCGTAAAAAAGCTTATGGAAATAGTGATGATATTTTTGATGAAGAATTAACCTCTAATAAAAAAGAAAAAGATTCCAAAGAAGAAGTAGTTGAAGAAACCACATCTATCACTGAAGAAGATAGCCTTTTAGATATCAGTGCTAACAACACTCCATCTGTTGAAAAAGTAACTATGGGTGATGCTGAAGAATATTTTCAAGATTTAGGTCTTGAGTATAATGTTGATTATAAAGATATTTCTCATGAGAAAGCAACTGGCCGTCGTAGTGATATGAAAAAAGATGAAGACTATCAAAATGTAGATAACACTGCCTTAGAAGACAACCTTTTTGATTTAATAGATTCAATGTATGATGAAAAGAAAGGAGAATAAAAATGGAATTGTTGAGTATCATTTTGGATAGTCTATTAATAGTATTAGTAATAGTAGCAATTATTATTGGTATTAAACTACTAGATACCTTAGCGAAAGTAGATAGTATTTTAGATAGTACTAAAAGAAAATTAGATAGTCTAGATACAGCCTTTAATTTTCTTGATACCGTTAATAATAAATTAACCCTTATTACTGATACTGCTATTAGTAGTATACTAAGTGTAGCCAAAAAAATATTTAAAAGAAAAAAGGAGGAAGATATTGATGAGTAAGAAAAATGGTGTAGGTAAGTTTATAGCAGGAGCAGCCCTTGGAGCTGGTTTAGGACTTTTATTTGCTCCTAAAAAAGGAAGCGATACAAGAAAAGATTTAAAAGTAAAGCTTGATGATGTTATTGCTAAAATAAAAGATATTGATAAAGAAGATGTTAAAAATACTTTTGAAAAAAAGGTTGAAGAAATCAAAGATGAATTAACTGATTTAGATAAAGAAAAAGCTTTAAAAATTGCTAAGAAAAAAGGGGAAGACATTAAAAAGAAATGTCAAGAATTAGTTGATTTAGCAGTTACTAAAGGAACTCCAGTTTTAGAACAAGCTGCTGATGAATTACGTTTAAAAGCTATTGATGTTGTAACTGATGTCTTAGAAAAACTTGAAACTGCTGAACCAAAAAAGAAATAAATCATCAAAAGGACTACTAAAATAAGTCCTTTTTTAGTTTGAACTTGCATTTTCTTTAAATGTGTGTTATAATATGGGCACTAAATCAAATTGGGGGGAGTTTATATGAAGAAATTAAAAGACCATAAAATTAAAGCCGTTGTCTTAACTATCTTAGTTGTGGCACTTGGCTTATTTGGAGTAAATACTCTTACAACTAAAGCTGTAAGTAATGCTCCAAAGTCATTCACCGCTGGTAGTGAAAAAGTTTTACCAGCATACATCAATGGCATGTACTTTTCCAAATTAACTAACACAAGTGGTGGATATGTATATTGCCGTGATTTTCACAAAAAAGTTCCATACGGTGTTCCAATGACTATGGAAAGTGAAGCACCAGCAGGAATTGCTTACATCTTATCAAATGGTTATCCAAGAAAAAGTATTACTGGTAACTCTGATCAAGATTACTATATTACTCAAACCGCTATTTGGTGGTATATGGATGAACACATGAATGGTAACAACTTAAGTGCTGGCTTTAAAAACAGTACTGATGCTCCAGCTTTAAAAGCACAAATTGTTGCTTTAAAAAATGCTGCTAGTAAAGTTACCTCATATGCTACACCAGCTATTAAACTAGTAAATAATGATGCTACACTACATTTAACAAGTGATAAAGCCTATTATGAATCAAATGATATTAGTGCTAAAACTTTATATACAAATGGTAATTACACAGTATCATTAGAAAATGCTCCAGAAGGAACAACCATTATTAATACAACAACCGGAGCTACTACAAATTCTATTGCACCAACTGAAAGTTTCAAAATAAGAATACCTAGTGATAAAGTAGCAGAAGGTAATTTAAATATTACTGTAACCGCTACTACCAAAGGAGCTATTAATAAAGCTTACATGTATAAATCAGCTGATCCATCAGCACAAAGTGTTATTGGTTCTGTTTTATATGAAGATACATCAACTGTAACTGATAAAACAACCTTAAACCTAAGTACTAGTAAAGTAACAATCGTAAAAATAGATTCTAAAACCAATGCTCCATTACAAGGTGCAACCTTTGAATTAAAAGATGAAAAAGGACAAGTAATTACTACTTGGACTTCTACAACCAATGCTCATGTTATTAAAAACTTACCAAATGGTACTTATACTTTAAAAGAAACAAAAGCACCAGCCGGTTATATTCTAAATGATAAAGAAGTTAAATTTACAATTACCGATACTAATCGTAATATCACTATTAACTTCAAAAATACTGCTCTTGAAAAAAGTGCCACTATTTTAAAAATAGATGCTACTACTAAAAAACCACTAGCAGGAGCAACCTTAGTTGTTAAAGATAAAAAGGGTAAAGAAATTGCCAGATTCACAACAACTGAAGAAGCTTATACTCTTAAAGATATTGCTGATGGTGAATATACTGTTGAAGAAGTTGAAGCTCCAAAAGGATATGCTAAAACTGACAAGGTATATAAATTTACTATTGATGATAATAATCGTAGTGCTAGTATTACTATCGAAAATAAAGCTATTAAAAAATTAGCTCACATCTTAAAAGTAGATGGTAATACCAATAAACCACTAGCAGGAGCAACCTTAGTAGTAAGAGATATGAATGGTAACATTGTTGAAGAATTTGTAACTACTACTGAAGCTCATGTTATTTATGACCTTGCTGATGGTGAATATACTGTTGAAGAAACAAAAGCCCCAGCTGGTTATAAGAAAAGTGATGAAATCGTTAAATTTGTTATCAGTGATAAAACTCCAAGTGCTGCTGTTATCTTCGGTAACTACGAAGAAGTAGATGTTCCATATACTGGTAGCAATAAATCCCTAATAAGTACAATCTTTGGTGTCATACTTCTATTATCCGGAGTAGGATTCGTATACCATAGTGACAAAAAGAACATCTAAAAGAAGAATCTCTCCTAATACTGTTGCTCTAATAGGAGCAATCATCATAACATTTGGAGGGTTCTTTCTTTTCTATAATTTCATCAGTGAGAAAAGAATGCAGGCTTTTGATGCCATGAATGAAAAGATTTCTAAAGATGAAACTGAAGTTTATGATATTACAACTAAAGAAGCCCAAAAAACTGATGAGATAAATAATAAGTATAAAGATATTGAACAATACATCGGATACTTAGAAATACCAAGAATAAATTTTAAAAGGGGTTTTTATGATATTAACTCCAGCCTTAATAACGTTGAAGCTAATATTGAAGTTAATAAAAAAAGTTCTTATCCTAATATAAGTAATGGTAACCTAATAATTGCTGGTCACTCTGGAACTGGTCCTAAAGCCTTTTTCAAAGATCTTTACAAACTAGAAGTAAATGACCTGTTAATCGTTACTTATGGCGGAAAAAGATATCAATACAAAATAACAAATATTTATAAAGAAAAGAATACTGGAACTATTGCCATTAAAAGAAACTATGATAAAACAACTATTACCTTAGTAACTTGTACTAAAGACGATAATTCCACACAAACAATCTATATTGGAGAATTAGATACTGTTAAATAAAAGGGGGTGTTATTGATGAGTCCAATATCATTAATGACAAAATTACAAACAGTAATTGATTTAATTACATCGAAAAATTTATATTTGATGATTCTAGCTATAATTGCTTTCTTAACTTTAATTTTTATAACTACCAATGGTTCTAATAAAAAGGAAAGTAAAAGAGCATATATCTTACTATATTTAGCTGTTGCCATCTTTATCATTGTTCAATATGGTAACAGTGCTAGAAGTCTACTTGACTATGCTATTAATGAAGTGTTTATAACTTATTATTTTCCTAATATTGTTATCTATTTATTAATGTTATTAACAACTAATATCATTTTATGGAAAACATTATTTAAAGAAAATAGTGATAGAAAATTAAAAGTTATTAATTCTATTGCCTATGGGTTAATTATCTATCTCTTTATTTTAGCTTTATCAATCATCAACAATCTAAAATTAAATGTTTTTAACATTGTTGAATTATATAGCAGTAATCAAGTAAGAAGTCTTTTAGAATTAAGTATGTTAATCTTTGTTTTTTGGATAATCATTCTATTTACCTACCATCTTATTAAAAAATATCAATATAAACATAAAATCATTAAAGAAAAGACATTTACCAATTATAATATTATTAATGATTTAAATTTACCAAAGGCTTATCGCAGTAGTGTTAAACCTTTAGAAAACTCCAAGCCAAAAAATGAAGAAACTCAAAACTTAGAAGGTAGATTTACACTTGAAGAATATAAAATTATGGCTAAAATGTTAAAAGAAGAAGAACAATTAACATCAACTCCAAAAGAAAACAATGATTCTAAAAATACTGAATCAAATTCTTTTGATAACACAGATGTAACCTCCTCTTTAACAGCTCTAAATAGATTGTATCAAAGTATTGAAGATTAGTGATAATATCATTAATCTTTTTTTCATATACTATAGTGGTGATAAAATGTTAACAGATCAAGAATTTATTATTGATTCCTTAAGCAATGCTATTTATTATTTGCGTTCTTTAAGGGATTATTGTATTAATACAAGATTATCTTTCTCCAAAGATACTCCATATATAAAAGAATATGAAACCCTTGCCTCATCCCTTCAAGAAATAGGCAGAGCTCTTGTTAAATTAACCAAAGGAAGGATCCCCTCTCTTGCGGAAACTTATCAAATATACTACACCGACTACACCTTAAAGTCTGAAGAATTAACTGAAAAACTTTTTAATGTTGATCTTGCCACTGATATAACCGAAGCGGAAGTAGTCCAAACTCCTAGTGACTTTCAAGATTACACCAAAGAAGAAGTCAAAGAACTTGAAAAAATAAATACCCAAGCTGAAGAATTAACTACCAAGTTTATCAGTCTATCAACCGAAGTAAAAAACAAACTAACAAGTAATAATCTCTTTTCTTATTCTTATCCCCTCCTATATGGTTTCATGATTAGAAATGCTAATAGTTATTTAGATGAGTTAAGTCGTCTTAACCGAAAAGAGAAGAAAGATCCAATTCAAGCCATTGAAAAAGAATATACTTATAACATTACGATTTATCAGATTCTGCTTTTCTTAAGAGGTTTAATCAATCCCGAAGACAGTACTTATATTACCTCTTTAATTAACCTAATCAATAATGAATACCCAGAACTAATTGTAGAATATCAAACCCTTTCCTTAACTCCTGAAAATCAACAAAACCTTCGTAAAAAAAGTATTGATTTAATTGTAAGAGTAAAAGCTATTATGGAAAGTATGTTGAATGATCTCTTTTTAAGTAAAGTCTATTTCATTATAACTCCCTTAACTGTAGATAACTTTTATCGAAACGTTAACTATTTTCTCTACATTTTGAATAAAGATTACCAATAATAAATGCATTATGCATTTTTTTCTTTTTCTATCCTATACTTTTCCATATTATTAATGATATAATGAAAGAAGAAAGGTAGTTGATACAAGATGAATTTAGAAGATCTTAATAATGAACAACGTCAAGCCGTTTTCTATAATGATGGTCCTCTTTTAATATTAGCAGGAGCAGGAAGTGGTAAAACCAAAGTATTAACTACTAAAATTGCGTATTTAACTAGTGAATTAGGAGTATCTCCTTGGGAAATACTAGCCATAACTTTTACCAATAAAGCTGCTTTAGAAATGAAAGAAAGAGTTGTTAAAATAATTGGTAATAAGGCAAAAGACATCCAAATTTCCACTTTTCACTCCTTTGGATTAAAAATATTAAGAGAAAATTATCAGTATCTAGATTATGAACACAACTTTGTTATCATGGATAGTACGGATTCTCTAACCATTGTTAAAAAAATCTTAAAAGATTTAAATTATGATCCCAAAGTTTATAATCCTAAAGCTATTAGAAACAAAATTAGTAATTGTAAGAATGAATTAATAACTCCAAAAGATTATGAACATTATGCTAATAGTGAATATGAGAAAGTAGTAAATAAAGTCTATGATAAATATGTTCAAAAATTAAAACAAAATAATGCTGTGGATTTTGATGATTTACTAATTCTTCCTATTACACTTTTTAAAAAATATCCAGCTATACTAGAAGAATATCAAAATCGTTATAAATACGTTTTAATTGATGAGTATCAAGATACTAATGAAGCTCAATATATTTTATCAAAAATGATAAGTGCTAAATATAAAAATATCTGTGTTGTTGGTGATGCTGATCAAGCAATCTATGGCTTTCGCGGGGCTAATTATCGCAATATTTTAAATTTCGAAAAAGATTATCCCAATGCTATAAGTATCAATCTTGAACAAAATTATCGTTCTACCAAAACCATCTTAGATGCTGCTAACTGTGTTATAAAAAACAATATGGAACGAAAGCCTAAAAACTTATGGTCTACTAAAGGTATTGGTGAAAAAATAACATATTATCGTGCCTATGATGAAAAAGACGAAAGTCACTATGTTAGTCATGAAATAAAAAAACTATTAGCAAAAGATGTACCGGCTAATACCATTGCCATTTTATATCGTACCAATGCCCAATCCCGTATCCTTGAAGAAGAGTTACTAAAAGAAAACATACCATATAGAATAGTGGGTGGTTTTAGTTTCTATGATCGTAAAGAAATAAAAGACTTATTAGCTTATCTTAAATTGATTTACAATCCTAAAGATGATATTAGCCTGTTAAGAACCATCAACACTCCCAAAAGAGGAATTGGTCTTAAAACTATTGAGAATTTAACGGCTCAAGCCAATAGTGCCAATCAAAGTTTATTTGAAGCGATTACCAGTTCCAAAGAATTAAAATTTAAAGAATTAATTCTCTCGTTAAAAGAAATATCAGAAACTGTAACTTTAACAGAATTAATTGAAGAAATTTTAACTAAAACCGGTTTAAAAGACGAACTACAATCTGAAAAGAGTTTAGAAAGTGAAATCAGACTAGAAAACCTAGAAGAATTTAAATCTATTACTAAAGCCTTTGAAGAAAGAGAAGGTCTTGTCTCTTTAGAAGACTTTTTATATGAAGTTAGTCTTGTTAATGACAAGGACGAATATAAAGATTCCTCTAACAAAATTAGTCTTATGACAATTCACTCCGTTAAGGGTCTTGAATATGATACTGTTTTTGTTGTTGGCCTTGAAGAAGGAATATTTCCACATATGAACTCCTTAATGAGTAATAGTGATGTTGAAGAAGAAAGAAGACTTTGCTATGTAGCTATTACAAGAGCCAAAAAGAATTTATATCTTCTAAATGCAAGACGTCGCGTTCTCTTTGGAAAAGATTGTATTAATCCCCCTAGTAGATTTTTAAAAGAAATTGATAAGGACTTAATAACAACTAATTATAAAGAAGAACCAAAACCAATAACTAAAGAAAGTGTTTTAAAAGATACTGATACTAATTACGAAATTGGTGATTACGTAGTTCATGAAAACTTTGGTACTGGAAAAGTAATAGAAGTTACAAACTCACTAGTAACCGTTGCCTTTCCACATCCATATGGTATTAAAAAATTGATGAAAAATCATAAAAGTTTATCTAAAATAGTATAAAGGAGAATTTATGGAAGAATATTTAAAAAATGGTTATACTCTAGTTATTAGTAGACAACTTAACAATGAACTAATAGGTGGTTATAATCTTACAAGCCAAGAAACCTTAATGGATTTTAAAGAAGCTACTAATTCTGACTTATCAATTCTAAATGCTTATGACAAGGTTCAAGAACATTTAATTTACGATAAGTTTCTAGTCTTAAGTTACAATCAACAAGCTGAAGTATATAAGGCTAAATTTCTCAAAAAAGTTTATAAAGATCCTTTTTTAGAAGAAGTAGTCTATGATATAGAATGTGAACAATTAGGTAGTAACCTAAATCACGCTCTAACTAATTTAAATCAAAGTTTTGCAAAGCAAAAAGAAGGAGGAAAGACTTATGCAAAAAAATAAAACTTTACTAATAATGGCCGCTGGAATGGGAAGCCGCTTTGGAGGTCTTAAACAAATTGAACCAATGGGTCCTAATCGAGAATTTTTAATTGATTATTCCATTTATGATGCTAAAAAAGCCGGTTTTACAAAAGTTGTTTTTATTATCAAAGAGGAAAATTATGAACTATTTAAAGAAACTGTTGGTAAAAGAGTAGAGCCATATATTAAAACTGAATATGTTTTTCAAACAATAGATAACATTAAGGCTCCATATCATGCTCTTGTTAAGAATCGTCTTAAACCTTTAGGTACTGCTCATGCTATTTTGTGTGCTAAAGATAAAATTCATGAACCATTTGCCATCATTAATGCCGATGACTTTTATGGTAGAGATGCTTATATAAGAGCAAGTGAATATCTAGATACTATTGATGATAATCATTATGCAGTTGTTGCCTACTTATTAGGAAATACACTAACTCCAAATGGAGCTGCTAAACGTGGAGTTTGCCAAGTGAATTCTAAAAATGAATTAACAAGTATTGTTGAAAGTAGTGTTATTTTAAAAGGTGATATGGTTGAAGTTTCTCCTCTTGATGGTTCTATACCATTTACAACAAGTAAAGACACGATTGCCTCAATGAATATGTTTCTTTTTACAACTGACTTATTTACTATTCTTGAAACTAAATTAGCAAGTTTCCTAGAGGAAAATAAAGCTGATTTATCAACTTGTGAATTTTTAATTCCTAATGTTTTAAATGACTGCCTTACTGAAAAAAGAAAAACTATTGATGTTATTAAAACAACTGCCACATGGTATGGTGTTACTTATAAAGATGATAAAGAAAAAGTATGCAATGCTCTAAAAAACTTAACCGAAGAAGGAATCTATCAATCTCCATTATGGAAAGATAATAACTAGGAGGCTTTTATGGATAATATGACTCGTAGCCGTATGGATTATCTAATCGATATTATAAATGATGCTAGTCACAAATATTATGTTTTAGATAATCCCACCATCACTGATCAAGAGTATGATGCTTATTATCGTGAATTAGAAACTATTGAAAAACTTCATCCTGAATGGGTAAGAGATGACTCTCCTACCAAAAAAGTAGGCGGTGAAGTCATCAGTGCCTTTAAAAAAGTAGAACATAAAATTCCAATGTTATCCCTTGGTGATGTTTTTAATGAAGATGAAATAGTTTCCTTCTTAGAAAGAATTGAAAATAGTGGAGTCCATTCAAATTATGTTTGTGAACTGAAAATAGATGGTCTATCAGTATCTCTTCGTTATGAACAAGGCCGTCTTGTTACTGCTGCTACTAGAGGTAATGGGCTAGTAGGAGAAGATATTACGCACAATGTTAAGACTATTAAAAGTATTCCTTTAACCTTAAAAGAAAAAATAGATATTGAAGTGCGTGGCGAAATTTTTATGAGTAAAGAAACTCTTAAAAAAATCAACGAAGAACGTCTTAAAAATGGGGAAAAACCGCTTCAAAATCCTCGGAATGCTGCTGCTGGATCAATAAGACAACTTGATTCTAAAGTAGCCGCTAAAAGGAATTTAGATGCCTTTTTATACCATTTACCTAATCCATTAG
This sequence comes from uncultured Bacilli bacterium, assembly GCA_934162445.1. Lineage (GTDB taxonomy): Bacteria > Bacillota_I > Bacilli_A > RF39 > UBA660 > Onthousia. The sequence continues at coordinate 19,611 of CAKPIT010000004.1, read as the reverse complement.
ATTATGGTATAAAAACTCATCATGAAGCTTTAGAATACTTTAGATCACTAGGCTTTAAAACTAATCCCAACAATAAAGTAGTAAAAAACATTCAAGAAGTAATGGCTTATATTCATGATAAAGCCCAAATTAGAGACACCCTTCCCTATGAAATTGATGGTATTGTTATTAAAGTAGATTCCATTAAGGACCAAGCACGTTTAGGGTTCACCTCAAGAACCCCAAGATGGGCCATTGCCTATAAATTTCCTGCTACAGAAGTTTTAACTAAACTAAATGATATTATCTTTACAGTTGGTAGAACCGGCAAAATAACTCCCAATGCTATTTTAGATCCTGTTCAATTAATGGGTTCCACAATCAGTAGAGCCACCCTTCACAATGAAGATTATGTTAAAAGTAAAGACCTACATATTGGTGATACCGTTTCAATTAGAAAAGCTGGTGATGTTATTCCAGAAGTAATTGAAGCTAAAAAAGAACGCCGAAATGGTGAAGAAATACCATTTACCATGATTAAAAACTGTCCAATTTGTAATACCCCATTAACCAAAAGCGATGATATTGTCGATTACTATTGTCTTAATAAAAGTTGTCCGGCAAGACAAATTGAAAACTTTATTCATTTTGTCTCAAAACCTGCCATGAATATTGATGGCTTAGGCGAACGAATTGTTGAAGATTTATATAATTTCCACTTTATAAACACTCTGCCTGATATATATCGGTTAAAAACCAAAAAAGAATCCCTAATTCGTTTAGAAGGCTATGGTCAAAAGTCAGTTGACAATTTATTAAATGCTATCGAAGAAAGTAAAAACAATTCCCTAGAACGCTTTATCTTTGGCCTTGGTATTAAAAATGTTGGTAAAGAAAAAGCCAAAATATTAGCTAAAAAATATCAAACTATTGATAACTTAATTAAAGCTAGTTATAGTGAACTGGTAAATATCAAAGATATTGGCGATATAATTGCTAAAAATATTACTACCTATTTTATTAATCCTCAAAATATAGCCATGATTAATGAGTTCAAACAAGAAGGTGTCAATATGACTTATTTAGGTGAGGCTATAACTCTTAAAGAAGAATTTGAAAATAAAAAATTTGTTTTAACGGGTGCTTTAACTAAGCTTACAAGGGACGAAGCCAAACAATTAATTGAAAAATATGGTGGTACTGTCACTGACAGCGTTTCCAAAAAAACAAATGTTGTAATAGTAGGTGATAATCCCGGTAGCAAATACGAGAAAGCTATAGCTTTAAAAATTCCTATTTGGCCGGAAGATGAATTTATTAATAAAATAAATGAGGGCGATATTAATGAAAAATAATCATGAATTAAAAATTATAAGTCAAAAAGAAGAAACAAAGATCAAAAAAACTTCAACCATCATTATGATTATAATTATTATTTTTGGTAGTCTAACAGTCCTAGATGCCTTTTTAACTACCAAAGGTGTTGGTCCTTTTCTAGCTCTTAAAGTTAAGACCTATAATGATGGCGGAACCAAAGAATATCTTGGTTTTGGTTATAAAGTTATCAAGTATAATCAAACCGTCGGTCGTAAAGATACCGTTATTGGTAATTATTCTTTAAAATATAATACAACTCCTAAAGACTATACTGTGGAATCTCTTGCCTATGATCTTATTAATAATCCACAAAATTATGTTGATACGTTCATTAGATTAACAGGAACAATTACTAATATAAACAAAAAAACCAAAACCGTAACCATGACTTATAGAGATTCTGAAAGTGGTAAATATGATTTAAAAATTAATATTGAAGTTATTAGTGATAATATAAATACTTTAACCCCCAACACTCCTGTTAGTTTAATTGGTGTTATTAAAGACTACAAATCTAAAACAGTCACTATCAAAAATGCCTTTATCTCATAAGGCTTTTTTTGTTAATAATAAATTTTTGCTTGCAACCTATTTTTAATATGATACAATAACAAAAGAAAGAAGCGATGACTATGATTTATTTTGATAATTCAGCAACAACAATTCCAGATCAAGAAGTAATAAAAACCTTTACCAAAGTTAGTGAAGACTTTATTGGTAATCCCAATTCTATTCATCATTTAGGGTTTGAAAGTAAAAAACTAATGCAAGCTTCATCATTACAAGTAGCAAATCTTTTAGGAGTAAAAGAAGATGAAGTGATCTTTACAAGTGGTAGTAGTGAATCTAATAATTTAGCCATCAAAGGCACTTTAGATTTTTATCCAAAAAGACCTCGTATTATTTTAACAACCATTCTTGAACATCCCTCTATTACTAATACTCTTGACCACCAAGAAAATTTGCAAATTATTAACTTAAAATTAGATGAAAACTATCATATTGATTTAGAAGATTTAAAAGAAAAATTAAAATTAAATCCACTTTTAGTATCTATTCATCATGTTAATAGTGAGTTAGGAGTTATTCAAGATATTGATACGATTGGTCAAATCATTAAAGAAAATTCTAATACTATTTTTCATGTTGATGGTACTCAAGGCCTTGGTAAAATTCCCCTTTCTTTAAAAAATGTTGATCTATATAGTGCTACTTCCCATAAATTTTATGGTTTAAAAGGAGTAGGTATTTTAATCAAAAAAGAAAATATTGGTCTAACTCCCCAAATTACCGGTGGTTCCTCACAAACCATATATCGTGCCGGTACGCCATCAGTCGCTTTAATAGCTTCATTTGCTAAAGCCTTGCGTTTAGCCAAAGAACAAGAAAGCATTGTATATCCGAAAATAAAAGCTATCAATGAATACTTAAAAGAAAATTTAATAACTATTCCAAATCTTACTATTAACTCCAAAGAAGATTGTAGTCCTTATATTATAAACTTTAGTATCAAAGGAATTAAACCCGAAACCATGATTCATAAATTAGAAGCAAAAGACGTTTATTTATCTACTAAAACCGCCTGTTCTTCAAAAGATGATTATTCTAAAACTATTTATGAATTAACTAACAATAAAGATTTAAGTAAAACTTCACTTCGACTTTCCTTAGCCAAATATAATACTATGGAAGAAGCTATAGAGTTTATTAAAATTTTAAAAACTGAATTAAATAACTAAAAAAGGAGATACTAACATGGAAAAAGTAATATTAATAAAATATGGAGAATTAACAACAAAAAAAGGTAATCGTAATTTTTTTGTTAAAACCCTAACCAAAAATATTGAATCTAAATTACAAACATATCATATTGAGATAGAAAAAGATTTATCGAGAATGTATATTCATTATGATCCATCTGATGAAACTGAAATATTAAATGATCTTCAAGAAGTATTTGGTATTCATTCTTATCATTTAGCCTATGTAACCACTACCAATTTACAAGCTTTAGAAGAATGTTTAATTTCTACTATCAAAAAAGAACAATTTAAAACTTTTAAGGTTGAAGTAAAAAGAAGTGATAAATCATTTCCTAAAACCAGTAGTGAATTAGCTCCTATTTTTGGTAGTATAGTTTTAAAAAATAAAGAAAACATAAAAGTAGATGTTAATAATCCTGAAGTAACAATTCATGTTGAAATTAGGAAAGATAAAAGTTACATCTATTATAATGCCCTAAAAGGTTTAGGTGGTTATCCAGTTGGAACTGGTGAAAAAGCTTTATTAATGCTAAGTGGGGGAATTGATTCACCTGTTGCCGGATTTTTATCATTAAAACGTGGTTTAAAACTTGAAGCAGTCTACTTTGAAGCTATCCCTCACACCAGTCTAGAAGCAAGGGAAAAAGTTATTACTCTTTGCCAAAAACTAGCAAAATATCAAAAAACCATCAAATTACATATTGTTCCATTTACAAAACTACAAGAAGCAATTTATAAAAATGTTTCCCCAAATTATGTAATTACCATTATGCGTCGTATGATGTATCGTATTATGAGTGAGTTAAGTGAAAAATATAAAGCGAAAGCTATTATTAATGGTGAATCAATTGGCCAAGTAGCAAGTCAAACTTTAAATAGTATGTATGTTATTAATAATGTAACTAACATGCCAGTTATAAGACCAGTCGTATGTTTAGATAAATTAGAAATAATTGCTCTTGCCAAAAAAATCGATACTTATACGACTAGTATTTTACCATACGAAGATTGTTGTACCGTTTTTGTTCCCAAACATCCTGTTATTAATCCAACACTTGATGAAACTTTAAAAGAAGAAGCTAAATTTGAATTTGCCGATATTTTAACAGAAACTATTAATGACACATTCACTTTAACTATCGATAAAAATTATCAAGAAAAATATAGTGATATTCTTTAGGCAAAAATTACCAGTAATAAAATATTAAAATATTCACATTCTACTAGTGTAGGAGGTGAAACAAATGAACAACAATATGAATACAGGTTCAATGAAAATGAGAGTTCCTGGTGCTAAACAAGCTATTGATAAGATGAAATATGAAATAGCTAATGAATTCGGTGTTAACTTAGGACCAGATGCTACATCACGTGCTAACGGTTCAGTTGGTGGTGAAATCACTAGACGTTTAGTACAAAATGGATTAAATCAAGTTAGTGGAAGTTATTCAAACAAATAAATAAAATAACTTATGCGATAGGCTGAAAAAGCCTATCTTTTATTTTTTAAAATAAAACAAAAAAGGACTATTTTTTCTTTAAAACATTTGTTATACTAATAATAGTAAAGATAGGTGTTTTATTATGAAAAAATTTAAAAACAGACATAAAATAACCAAAGAAAAAATTCAAAGTTACAACTTTAAAGAAGTAGGATTAACCAAAATGGCTAAACGGCAGTTATATGTGACCTTATTATCAGTTTTGGGAGTAACTGTGGCCACATTAGGAAGTGCTTATGCTATTTTCACTTCTGTTTCCAAATCAAGCGATTACAATGTTGTTAAAGCTGGAACTTTAAATATTGACTTTGGTAGTGATAGTTCTAATGTTATTGACTTAAGTGGAAAATATCCAATGAGTGATAGTGAAGGGGAAGCTTTAACCCCATACACTTTCACAATAACTAACACAGGAACCCTCCCTGCTGACTATGAAATCTATCTAGAAGATGATACTGATATGATAACTCAAGATGGTTGTAGTACTAAACAATTAGATAAAAACTCCATAAAATACAAACTTAATAGTGAAAGTGCTAGAATTTTATCAACATCAAAACGCCTTTTAGCAACAGGGACTTTAAACCAAGGCGAGTCAGTAACCAATAAATTATATGTATGGATTAAGGAAAATGCTAGTAATGATGTTTTAGGAAAACACTATCATGGCAAGATTGTTGTAAATGGTGTAAATGAAGTAGGGGAGAGCCTAACAACCAAAATGAAAAACAACATATCAAGTGATAATTTAGATACATCAGATAGTAATTGGACCTATATAACAGGAACAAGTCCTACTAACTACATCTGGTATAGTGGTAAACTATGGCAAGCCTATGCTATTAATAATAATGATAATAGCATCAAGATTATAACCAAGTGGCCAGCAGCCACTATCAATTATGGAAGAGATGAAGATTATAAATCATCATGGGCCTATACTTGGTTAAATGACACTACATCTGATGGTTTTTTAGGTAATTTACGTGATTATAATAACTATATAAATACTGAAAGTGTTTGGAATGTTCCAACTGCAAATTACAAAGCAGAAAGTCTAACCAGTCCATGTGGCCTATTAACATATGCTGAATATACCAAAATAGGAACTAGTAGTTATTTAAATGATGGAACAATTTGGTACATAACATACCCAGAAGAAAGACAAGCTGGAGTAAGAGGAATTAGATCTGTTGGTGAAACAGGAACACCGGGGGAAACTTCAAATACTAGTGGAGCCGGCATAAGACCCGTTGTTGTTTTAAAAGGAAATGTTAAAACTATAAGTGGAACCGGAACCGAGACTGATCCTTATCGTTTAAGAGGAGATAATGATATCTTATTAAATGGTACCAAATTAAACACAAGATATAGTGGGGAATATATAAGTTTTGGTAAAGGAGAAAATAACTTATATCGTATTGTTAGCCATGAAACCGCTAATAAAACAAAGATTGTAAGTGCTGTTCCTTTAAAAGATAGTGGTAGTTATAAAACTATAGCCTTCGGTAGCAGTGCTGGTTATACAACCACTAATACGATTGGCACTTTCCTAAATGGTAGTTACCTAACCGATTATTTAAATACTTCTGATACTAATATGATTGAAGATACTACTACATGGTATCTAGGAACTGTTAGCAACGGTGAAAGCTATAAATTAGGAAAGTATGCAACTGCTACTTCCACAACTCTAACGAGTAGTAAAACAACCGCTAAAGTAGGCCTTTTACGCTTAGGTGAATTAATGAGTGGTCAAGATAATATTTATACTAATAATAATGAATATTGGCTTCTAACCCCAATCACTAGTAGTTATGTCTATTCAATTTTAAACGCAAATAGTGTCCCATTAGCTCAATCCGGTGGTGGCTCTGGTGGTTCTGGTGGTTCTGGTGGTTCTGGTGGTTCTGGTGGTAGCGGCAGTTCTTCTAGCCGTGGTAATCTCACTTCAGCTAAAGGGATCAAACCGGCAATGACTTTAAAAGAAAACGTTGTTATTACTGGTGGAACTGGCACTAAAGAAAATCCGTTTACCATTAAACTAAATAGTTAAAATAAATGTAGGCAAGTCCTACATTTTTATTTTGTCAAAAATTCTATACAATTTTCAATTATTACGTTATAATAAGCACAAGGAGGAATATTATGTTATTATTATCAATAAATACTGGTAGTAGTACTTTAAAATTTAGACTTTATGCTATGCCAGAAGAAGAAATTATTGCGAAAGGAAGTTTTGAACGTATTGGTTCTAATGATAGTGATTATACTATTAAATATAATGGTGATAAAATCTATGAACAAAAACTTATGAAAACTCATGAAGAAGCTGTTAATATTTTATTAACAACTCTTGTGGATAAACAAATAGTTACAAGTTTAGATGATATTAAAGCTGTCGGACATCGTGTCGTTCATGGTGGTTCTAAATACTCTCATTCCGTAATTATTACTGATGAAGTAGAAAAAGACATTAATGCAATGAAGGATTTAGCCCCATTACATAATCCCGCTGCTATTAAAGGAATAGAATGCTTTAAAAAAGCTATTCCTAATGCCACTATGGTTGCCTGTTTTGATACTGCTTTCCATCAAACTATGGATGAAGCAACATACCTATATCCTGTCCCATATTCTTGGTATAAAGACTATGGTGTTCGCAAATATGGTTTCCATGGCCTATCTCACCAATATATCACTTTTAAAATGAAAGACATCCTAAAAGATGATAAAAACCTTATCATTTGTCATATTGGTAATGGTGCCTCAATTTCAGCAGTTAGATCTGGTAGGTGTATTGATACTTCAATGGGCTTTACACCAAATGCTGGTATTATGATGGGTACAAGATGCGGTGATATTGATTATAGTATTATTGGCTACATTATGGAAAAAGCTCATCTTACTTATAGTGAGGTTGATAATCTTTTAAATAAACAAAGTGGTTTGGAAGGTATTGCGGCTATGAATGATTTACGTGATATTGATGAAGCCTATCTTGCTAATGATAAACAAGTTGTTTTAGCTATAAATATGTATACCGAAAGAATTGCTGAATACATTGCTAAATATATGATTAAACTAAATCACGTTGATGCTATTATCTTCACAGCCGGTGGTGGTGAAAACGATCCAATTATCCGTAAAGAAACAATAAAGAAACTATCATCTCTTGGTCTTGACCTTGATGATGAATTAAATGAAAAAACAGTTGTAAGAAAAGGAAATGAAGGAATCATTACCACTGAAAAGTCTACAATTCCAGTTTATGTTTTAGGAACTGATGAAGAATTAGTAATTGCTAAAGATACTTATTCTCTAGCAAAATAAAGAAGTCCATTTACTAGGACTTTTTTTAAAGCACCCAAAAAACATCTATGAAAAACGCCTTATTTATAGTATAATACTACTAGATTTATAGAAAGAAGGAATAAGTTATGAAAATAATCTCAATAAATACAGGAAGCAGTTCGTTAAAGTTTAGTCTTTTTAATATGGATGATAAAAGTGTAATTGCCAAAGGTCTTTTTGAACGAATTGGTATTGATGATAGTACTTATACTATCAAATATAATGGTACCACTCTTAAAGAAAAAGCTCCTTTAACTAATCATACTGATGCTGTTAAAATCTTACTGGATAAATTAATAAGCTTAAATATTATTAACTCTTTAGATGAAATTGATGGTATCGGTCATCGTCTAGTTCATGGTAAAGATAAATATAAAGATTCTTGTCTTATCACTGATGAAGTAGTAAATGATTTAATCGCTTTTAAAGATTTTGCCCCATTACATAATCCTGCCAATGTCCTTGGTATTGAAGCCTTTAAAGAAGTATTACCAAATACACCAATGGTTGGCGTTTTTGATACCGCTTTCCATCAAACTATGGATGAAGCAACATTCCTTTATCCAGTTCCATACTCATGGTATGAAAATTATGGTGTTCGTAAATATGGTTTCCATGGTACTAGTCATCGCTATATTGCTAAAAAGATAAGTGAAGAATTAGGCCGTGATGATTTAAAAATCATTAGTTGTCATGTTGGTAACGGTGGTTCTATTACTGCTATTAAAGATGGTAAATGTCTTGATACCTCTATGGGCTTCACTCCTTTAGCTGGTATCATGATGGGATCTCGTTCTGGTGATGTTGATCCATCTATCATTACTTACGTTATGGAAAAAGAAGGTTTAAATGCTAAAGAAGTAATTGCTGCTTTAAATAAAAAATCAGGCCTATTAGGTATGAGTGAAATTAGTAGTGATATGCGTGATGTCATCACCGCTATGGAAAATGATGATAAAAAAGCTCTCCTTGCCTTCAAAAAATATGCCCGCTGTGTTACTAACTATATTGCCCAATATTATGTTTTATTAAATGGTGCTGATGTTATCTGCTTTACAGCTGGTCTTGGTGAAAATAGTATTCCATTTAGAAAACAAGTTATTGAAAACTTAAACTGTCTTGGTATAAAATTAGATGAACAAGCTAATGAAACAAGAGGCGAATTAAAGAAAATTAGTAGTCCAGATTCTAAATGCTTAGTATATGTTGTTCCAACTGATGAAGAATTAATGATTGCTATGGATACTTTAAAATTAATCCATTAGATTGGAGTTTATATGTTTAAAAAAATTTATAAAGAAATAAAAAAATATGATTGTATTGTTATTGCAAGACATATTGGGGTTGATCCAGATGCTTTAGCAAGTTCTCTTGCCCTAAAAGAAGCTATTAATCTAACATTTAAAAATAAGAAAGTCTATGCTGTTGGCAATGGTTCTAGCAAATTCTCTTACATGGGAAAGTTAGATAAACAAGAATCATACCAAGATTTTCTTCTTATTGTTTTAGATACTCCTGATAAAAAAAGAATAGACTATAGCGGCTATGATAAAGCTAAACAAATCATCAAAATAGATCATCATCCCTTTATTGAAAGTTTTAATGGTATAGAATACATAGATGATACTGCTAGTAGTACCTGTGAAATTTTAATGGACTTTCTTTTAAATACTAAAATGAAATGTAATGAGAAAATTGCTAAACTTTTATACTATGGACTAGTATCAGATTCTAACCGGTTTCTTTTTGATAATGCTAGTGCTAAGACTTTTAACTTAGTAAGTATTTATTTAAATAAATATCATCTTAAATTATCAGAAATTTACAATAACTTATATTTAAGACCTTTAAAAGAAGTTCGTTTAGAAGGCTATATATCCCTAAATATGAAAGTAACCGATCATGGGGTAGCCTACATCATTTTAACTAATGACATTATTAATAAATTTCATGCTGACACCGCATCTGCTGGTAACATGATAAACAATTTCAACTTCATTAATGAAATTCTAGTTTGGATTATTGTTACTGAAGACTTAAAAAATAATAATGTCCGCGTAAATATCAGGAGTAGGGGACCAGTAATTAACAAAGTAGCTGAAAAATATAATGGTGGTGGTCATGCCCTTGCTGGTGGTGCTAGATTATCATCCCTTGCTGAAGCTGAAAGTTTAATTAATGATATAGATTTAACAACCGAAAATTATATAAGGAGAGAAAACCATGAAAATAAATAATGCTGAACTTAAAATCATTGCTACAAGAAGAAGTCAGTATCCAGAAGATCATTTAAGTGAATTTTTATTAGTGGGCCGTAGTAATGTTGGTAAAAGCAGTTTTATAAATACTCTTTTAAATCGTAAAAATTTAGCCAGAACTTCATCTCATCCCGGTAAAACCCAAACTCTGAATTTTTATCTTGTTAACAAAGAATTCTATTTAATTGATGTTCCGGGTTATGGATATGCTGAAGTAAATAAAAAAACCAAAGCTAAGTTTGGTTTGATGATTGAAGAATATTTAGAAACAAGAAAAGAATTAAAACGTGTATTTATGCTAATTGATTTTCGTCATAAACCTACTGAAGATGATATTTTAATGTATAACTTTTTAAAATATTACAACATAAAAGTAACAATTGTTGCAACCAAAGCCGATAAAATTGGTGCTAGTAAACGAGATAAATGTAAAAAACAAATTACTGACACCTTAGACCTTGTTGTAGGAGATGACCTTGTTATCTTTTCAAGTATTACCAAAGAAGGTAAAGATAAAATTTATAAAACCATTGAAGACTTAATCGTCGACACGATTTAAGTCTTTTTACATACCTTATAATAGGTGTTGTTTATGTATGTCCTTAGTAAATCAAAAGAATTTTTTTATTTAATTATTCCATTTAATATTATAACCAAAGATGAAGTAGCAACCATCTCTAAAGTTAAAAATATATTTTTAACATACAATAACAAATATAATATATTAACGCCCGGATTATATGAAGCTATACTTTATCATCATAATCTAATTGGTACTATTATCTCTGTTGAAAAGCTAGATGAATTTAATTTCACTGAAGAAATAGATTTAAAAGTAATTATCAAAGATTCAATCAAAGCCTATTTAGAATTAGAAGACGCACTAGACTTTCCAAACTATCAAGGAAAAATAGATCTTGACACTATTACTTATCAAGAATTTTTAACATTACTTGAACATGGTAAAATAACAATTAAAAAGTTCTCTAATTAGAGAACTATAGCAATCATATTATTAGATCCTTTATTAACTATTTTTGATAAAGTTTGTTGTAATTTATATCTGATATTATCAGGCATAGTATTAATTTTTGATTGAATACCTTCTTGAACAATATTATCAAGACTTCTACCAAATATTTCACTCTTCCAAATATCACTCGGATCATTTTCATAATCACGCATTAAATAATCAATCAACTCTTTACTTTGTACTTCACTACCAATAATAGGTTCAAAAGTTGAATTAACGTCTACTCTAATCATATGAATAGAAGGAGCCACGGCTTTAAGTTTAACCCCATATCTAGGTCCTTGTTTAATTATTTCTGGTGTATCTAATTTCATATCTTTAATAGTAGGAGTAGCTACTCCATAACCAGTTTGTTTAACCATTTTAAGAGCATATTTAATTTGGTCATATTCACACTTTGCTTCCTCATAATCTTGAAATAATGCTAAAAGATCGGCTTTACTTGTTACATCAATTTTAATAATGTCCTTTAAAACCTCACTATAAAGATTAGCAGGTGCTTCAAGATTGATAGTTACAATTCCTGTCGCTGGATTAACATCAGCAAGATAAGCCTTTTCAATTACATCATTACTAACAAAATGTTTAGTAATCTTTTCAATATCCCGTAATTTATCAACATCCATTACACATTCTCTAATAGCTTCAATATATTTTTTCTTAATATCATTAGTACTATTTAAAATAGCAATCCATTCCGGCATATTAACCTTAACTTCTAAAACTGGGAATTCATAAAGAGCTTCTCTTAAAATATTTGTCATTTCTCTTTCATTCATTGCTTCAATATTTATTGGTAAAACCGGAACGTCATAAGTATCTCTAATTGTTTCTGCTAATCGCTCTGTCTCTGGTAAGGTTGGATGAGTAGTGTTTAAAACCACAATAAACGGTTTACCAATTTCTTTAAGCTCTAAAATAACTCTTTCTTCAGCCTCTTGATAATCACTCCGATTAAATTCTCCAATTGAACCATCAGTAGTAACAACAATTCCAATCGTAGAGTGATCTTTAATTACTTTTTCTGTCCCAATCTCTGCAGCTTCTACAAAAGGAATTTCTTCATCATACCAAGGCGTTTTCACCATTCGTGGATTACCTTCTTCATCAGTAGCCCCTTTCGCATTATTCATAATATAACCCACACAATCAATTAACCTAATATTACAACTAAAGTCATCAATCTTAACTTTAGCTGCTTGATTAGGAACAAACTTTGGTTCAGTAGTCATAATAGTTTTACCGGCAGCACTTTGAGGAATCTCATCAAGTGTTCGTTTTTTCTCATACTCATCCTCAATATATGGTACTACTAACGATTCAACCATTCGTTTAATAAAAGTACTTTTCCCAGTTCTAACTGCCCCAACTACTCCTAAATAAATATCACCACCACTTCGTAACGCAATATTTTTAATAATTTCCGTTTTTTCCATAATCAACACCTTTTCCTTTAAATCTAATTAATAGTATTCCAAGCAAAAAAGAAATATGAACGAAAGGAGGTAAAAATGGCTAATTATCTTGATTATGTAAAAACAAATCAACAAAGTTTTAAAGAAAAGCCCTTAACCGAAGTGGATAGTTTAATTTTTTCATGTCTTTCATATTTTCATTTTACCCATTTAACCTTCAAAACTAAAATAAAAAATTTAAATCCAACCTTAGATTTAATCATTCAAAAAAACAAACGAGGAATATCCCTATTAAAAGAAGTTATCAAAAGTAAACGCTTTAATGAAGTAGAAATAATTTTTTCTCATGAAGATACAAGTGAAAAAGAAGATAAACAATTTGCAGCTACCACCTTTCTTTTACCAAATAATGAAATGTATATTGCCTTTAGAGGTACTGATGCTACTTTGATTGGTTGGGAAGAAGATTTTAATATGGCATTCATGCTTCCTGTTCCATCTCAAGAAGAAGCCTTAAAATATACTAATAAAATAATTTCTATTATTCCTCGCAAGTTCTATTTAGGAGGACATTCCAAAGGTGGTAATCTCTCAGTCTATACAGCCAGTATGTTACAAGATACTACTAATCTTATAAAAGTTTATTCTCATGATGGCCCCGGCTTCTTAAAAGACTTTTTAACTTCCTCAAACTACTTAAAAATAACTCCTAAGTTAGAAAAAACAGTTCCCTCATCATCCATCATCGGAATGCTTTTATATGCTAATGAACATTATAAAATTATTAAAAGTAGCAATAAAGGACTCTTAGAACATGATCCAAATTCATGGTTAGTGGTTGATGATCACTTTTATACCTTAAAAAAATTAGATGATGGTACTACCTATACCAATAAAATTATAAATGATTTTATTAATACTCTAACTAAAGAAGAACGTTTAAATTTCATTGAAAGTCTCTTTAAAATATTAAAATCTACCAATCTTACTACTTTAGATGAAATTGCTAAATCATGGTACTATAAACTTCCTATTATGTTAAAAACTTTAAATAAATTTGACAAAAAAGAAAAAAGTTATCTTTATAAAACTCTTAAAGTTTTAATTATAACCATCTTAAAAAATAGCATTTAAAAAGAGAATATTTATTCTCTAAAACATTTTATCAACATTATTTGGTACTTCATCTTTAAGGATTGTTTTAACAATTTTTTCCTTCTTCTCATCCGTTATCTTTTTACCGGTTATATTACTAATTTCATCAACCACATCTCTTAACACTTTTTCATCCTTCATATTATTTTGCTGTAATTTATCCGCAATTGATAGAATTGTATCTTTACTAACATTAGTCTTTTGTTCTACTTTCTTAAAAAAGTTATCTCCAAACATAAGAAACCTCCTACTTTTATAGTATGAGGTTTCCTATCTTATTGTTCCTTATTTTCAAGCTTTGCTATTTTTTTCAAACATTTTTCTTTTCTTTTTCCAAAGACAATGGCTTTTTTATTAAATTCTTCTAAAGAAATTAATTTTTTCTGATAACTATCATTTAATACTTCAATCGCTTTATCAAGTCCCTCAAGTTCTGCTCTTGGATCCACTTTCTTAAAAAACATTATTCATCATCCTTTCTATTCTTAAATTGTAAAATAATAGGTGTTCCCTCAAGTTCAAAATTCTCGCGTAATTTATTTTCTAAATATCGATAATAAGAAAAATGAACAAGGCCCTTATTATTAACCCTAAAAGTAAACTTAGGTGGTTTAATTCCACTTTGACTTGTAAAATATATTTTAAGTCTTTTAGCCTTATAACTAGGCGCTGGATTCAATCTATAAGCATCAATAATAACATCATTCAAAATACTTGTTTTAATTTCTCGTTTAATATTTTCTTTAACTTTAACAACTTCAGGCATCAATGTATGAATTCTTTTTTTCGTTAAGGCTGATAAAAAGACAATAGGAGCATAGCTTGCAAATTGAAATTCACTTTTGACTAACTTTTTAAAATCATTAATATCTAAATCCTTAACTAAATCACATTTATTAACGACAATAATAAGTCCTTTTCCTCTTTCAATTGCATATCCTGCGATATGTTTATCATGTTCCTTTATTCCTTCAAAAGCATTAATAACTAAAAGACAAATATCACTTCGATCAATGGCATTCAAAGATCTAAGTAAACTGTACTTTTCAATATTTTCATATACTTTTCCCTTTTTTCTCATTCCTGCTGTATCAATTAAGACATAATCTTCATTATGATATTTAAAACCTGAATCAATGGAATCCCTTGTTGTTCCAGCAATATCACTAACAACCACTCTTTCTTCATTTAAAAGGGCATTAGTAAGACTACTTTTTCCAACATTAGGACGACCAATAATTGCAATCTTGCATCTATCATCATTATCCAAAATATTTTCTTTTTTCTTAAAGTCAAGTGTAACTTCATCCATTAATTCCACATATCCCGTATTGTGAATAGCACTAATTGGAAGATAATTATCAAATCCAAGTTCATAAAAATCATAAAGGTTATCATAACTTTCTTTATTATCAATTTTATTAATAGCTACAACTACCTTTTTTCCACTTTTTCTTAAAATATCCCGAACAATTAAATCATTACTAGTAATTCCTTCTTTTCCATCAACAAGAAAAATAACCACATCAGCTTCTTCAATTGCAATTTCGGCTTGAACTTTTATCTCATCATTGAAACTAGCATTCTCTAAATCAATACCACCTGTATCAATTAAATAAAATGGTTTATTTTGATAACTTGCTTCCTGATATAATCTATCCCTTGTAACTCCCGGAACATCTTCAATGATCGCAATTCGTTTTCCCACAATCTTGTTAAATAAAGTGCTCTTTCCAACATTAGGTCTTCCGACAATGGCTACAACTGGTAATTTCATAAAAAACACCACCTTTTCTTTCCTCTGTATTGTATCATAACTTTTCTTAAAGATAAACAAAAATAAAAAAGACTAGTTAATTACTAGTCATTATTAGTATAGATGCCACGTTTGAGTTCGATGATATCGTTAGCTTCACAATTAAGATATTGACATAATCTTTCCAAAACATCTAAATCGATTTTGGCTAAATTACCATTCATTAATCGATCTATTACTTTATAATCAGTATTAGTAACAACACTAAGCTTATTTTTACTAATATTCTTATCTTTTAAAACTTTGCCAAGTTTAAAGTAATAGGCACTATCACCAACTCGTACCTTTACAATATCATCTGTTTTCATCATATCGCCCTCAATTCAATTTTAACAATCTCCTAGTTGCTTGACTACTGGTGGTATAACCAGTAATTAGTTTTTGAAAAAAACAGAAAAATATACCCTTGCACTATTAACAATTATTATTTATACTAAATATAGGTGATAATATGTTTGTTGGAATAATTATATTAATAGTTGGAATCTACTGTTTATTAACAGCTCTAAATCCAAGTTTAGCGCTTAACTTTTCTTATGTTTGGCCCCTTGCCTTAATTGTAATTTCCACATATTACATTATTAAAGATAGGAAACTAGAATTAGCGAACACCATTATTCTTTATCTTGGTATTTGGTTTTTCCTAGTAAATATTAACTTTATCAAAGCTCCTTATACCAAAGCTTTTTTCCCTATCATTTTAATCATCATTGGTCTATACATCATTTTTGGTAGTTCTAAAACTAAAAAAATAGTGCAAAAAAAAGAAGGTAAAACACAAGATTATTATGGTGTTTTTGGCGAAACTAGTGAAAGTATTACTTCATTTAAATTTAATAACGTCAACATTTATTCCATCTTTGGTAGCGTAAAACTTAATTTAAAAGAGTTAGTGCTTAAGAAAAATAGCACCCTTACAGTCTATTCTATCTTTGGTGGCACAACTCTTGCCGTGAGTGATGATTACAAACTAGATATTAATACCATATCCTTTATTGGTGGGGTAGATAACAAACTAAGAAAAGAATCTGATAAATCAGTAAAAGGCAAAAAAACGTTAACTATTAATTGTATCTCTATCTTTGGAGGAACAGAAATAATATAGTCTTACTTCGGTAAGATTTTTTTCTTGTCAAAGTGCTTATTTATTAGTAATATTATATTTGGATATTATAGAAAGAAGGAATCACATTTGAAAAACAATCCAAATATTGTTATTTTAGGAACCGGGGCCTATGGTTTAGCCTTAGGTCACATTCTAAAAAATAAAAGTAATCTTAACGTCACATTCTTTACCACTTTTAATGATGAATATGATGAAATAACTAAAAAAAGAACTAATGTTAAAGCTTTAGGCGATATAAAATTAGACCAAGATCTTGATATTACTATGGACCTTAATGAAGCACTTACTAATAAAGATATAATTATTGTAGCCGTTCCTTGCAATGCCGTAAGAAGTGTACTTACCATGATTGCTAGCTATCTAAATGATGATAGTCAAGTTATTTTGATTTCTAAAGGTTTAGAAGAAAAAACGGCTAAAACAATGAGTGAAATTTTTATAGAACTTAACTTAAAAGGAACTGTTTCCTACCTAGCAGGACCAAGTTTTGCTAAAGATTTATTTAAGGATGCTAAAACGGCCTTAACTCTTGCCAGTAATTCTTCTAAGACTATCAGCTTGGTAAAAGAAATATTTAAACCAACTACTATAAAAATAGAAATAACAAATAACTATCTTGCCCTTGAATTATATGGTGCTATCAAAAATATATTAGCTATTTTAATGGGAAGTATCAATTGTAAGTATCAAAGTGACACTACCAAAGCATATTATTTAACAGCCCTGTATAACTATGCTAATACCCTTGTAACCAAATTAACAGAAACTACTAACACTGCTTTTTGTTATGGTGCCCTTGGGGACATTTTCCTAACTTGTAATAGCAAAAATAGTCGTAATTATTTATATGGAACTTATTTATATCAAAATAAAGAACAAGCTAATGAATATAAAGAAAAAAATACTGTTGAAGGCATATTAACCGCATCATCCCTTCACAAAAGACTTATAAATGAAAATAAAACTGACGATATTCTTGATGCTATCGTTGCCTATTTTAATAATGAAATCTTACTTGATGAAGTCTTAAATCTTCTATAATAGAATCTAGTCAAGGATCTAAAATTATGTTAAAATAAAAAATAAGGAGGAAGAAAAAATGAAAGTTGAAGTTAAAAGAGTCATTTGGCCATCAATTGTAAGTTCTATATTTTTATTTTTATTAGGATTATTATTATTTTTAAAATCTGGTGAAACCCTTATTGCTATTTCTTACTTTGTAGGTGCTTTACTAATTGCTATTGGGGTTATTGCTTTAATCGGTTTTTTAAAAAATTCTACAACCGATGTATTCAATCAATTAAACATAGCCTATGGCGTTATTAGCATAATAGCCGGAATATTTTTAATTACAGCTCCTGAAATAATAGGTAGTGCTATTCCTATCATTGTAGGTGTTGCTGTTATTATTAGCAGTTCCATGAAGATACAACAATCAATGGTTTTAAAAAATATCGGAAGTAATTATTTTCTTGCTTCCATGATTACCTCAGTTTTATGTTTAGTCTGTGGAGTAGTATTACTATTTAATCCTTTTAAAAGTGCCGTTGTTGTTACTAAAGCCATTGGGTTATTTATGATGATTTATGGTGTTTCTGATTTAATAAATACTATTATTTTAAAGAAAAGTGATACTGTAAGTGTTGAAATAAGCACAAATAAAGCTAAACCTAAAAAGGCAAAAGATGCCAAAGTAGTTAAAGAAGTAGAAAAAAAAGACTAAAGTAATAGTTTATTTAACTGAATAACTTGAAACAAATTAATAAAAAACGTATTATATAAGTAAGTTACAACAACTTACTTATTTTTAATTAATATTTAAATCAAAGGAGGGAAGATTATGGAAAAGTTAGAAATAGGCAAAAATTATCAAATCCATAGTTACAAACATAATGGTGAATTATATAAATCATGGGATGAGGCTGTTCTTCTTCATTTTAATTTTCAAGAAGGAATAATCATCTTTGGTAACAATAGCACAATTGTAACGGAAAAAGATGGTCATCACTGGCAAACCAAAGAACCTGCCATTCTCTTTTTCTTTACGAATAAATGGTATAACATAATAGGACAATATAAAAAAAGAGGAATCTACTATTATTGTAATATAGCTAGCCCCATCATCATCGAAGATCATACTGTAAAATATATAGATTATGATCTAGATGTAAAAGTATTTCCAAATGGTAGTTTCAAAGTTTTAGATAAAAATGAATATAATTATCACAAAGAAAAATATAATTATGGTGAAAACCTAGATTTAATTTTACAAAAACAATTAAATAATTTAATAGAAAAAGTAAAAAACAAAGATGAATACTTTGATAACCAAGCATTAGAAAAATGGGTAAATAAATACTTAAAAATAAAAAAAGAAGTTCAAAACCAAGAAATATAACAAAAAAGCAAAAAAGTTTGAAAAAAGTGTTGACAAAGTAATTATAGTCTGATAAATTAGAAAACGTTCCAGTTAATTTTGGAAAACGTCAACAAAAATTTGTCAAAAAAAGTTTGAAAAAAGTGTTGACAATCACATCTAGAATTGATATATTGGAATGGCGTTAACAACTTATGTTGAAAAACGCGTCAAGTTAAAAAAAGTTTTGAAAAAAACTCCAAAAAGGTGTTGACAAAGCTTACTTAATTTGATATATTAATAACGCGACTTGAGAAAGAAGCAAATGTTCTTTGAAAACTAAGCAAAACGTCAATCAATGAGTTGTCGGGATTAAACAAAACAAAAAAAACGAAAATATATTTTTATTGAGAGTTTGATCCTGGCTCAGGATGAACGCTGGCGGCATGCCTAAGACATGCAAGTCGAACGAGATGG
>CAKPIT010000003.1 GCA_934162445.1 uncultured Bacilli bacterium | reverse complement strand
GAGGAGAGGGTATTTCTAGAAGAGTACAATTTCTTCTTGAGGAGAATCATTTACTTAGTAGTGGTGATAGTGGCAATTTGGACATTATTGGTGATGAGAAAATTAAAGAAAGAATTAAGGGTATTGTTTATTCTTAATTCTTTTAGAATGTTGACAAGAAACTTATTTCAAAATTAGTCTATTGCTATAATATTATTATGTTGTGGCATTTCATAATAATTTTAAATGTCAACAATTTTTTATAAAATATTAGCAAAAAAGCACAAAAAACAACTCATCTCCTCTATATCCTTGCGAGTTGTTTATACTTTAGAACAACATATTTTATATCTTTTTATTTTTTTTATCTTTTAACATTCCTCGTAATTCTTTTTCTTTTTTTCGTATGTTAGTTCAATATATTTTTCGTGATTTTCTATCATATTTACTATATCTTCTGGTGATTTGTTTTCCAAAAATTTTTGACCAAGTTCTTTATGAAATGCTAGTTTCTCGTCTTCATTCATTTGTAATGCTCTATTTAGTACTTCTGTTAAATCTAGCATTCTATATAATTCTAATTTTTCATTTTTAGATTTACAAAAATCAAAATTCAAATCTATCATAGTTTCAGGCGATATTCCCATATCATTACCAAAATCACTAATCACTCTATCAACAAAATTATACGTTCTTAATTCATGTAAAGATTTATATCCCTCGTTTTTATACATTTCAGTAAGAGATTCCCCACGTTCAGGATTTTTATCATAAAGCCATTCATTTTTAAACCCATTTTCCTTGTTTTATCTACTCCTCCTTTTATTTTATCGTCTTTTCATTTATTGTCAAATAATTGTCTGGTAGTATTACTTTATATCAATACTGAGGTTGTAAGTTTAAATTTTGAAACATACAGAAATCTTACAATTTTATTGTATAATATTTTTTTAAATAGCAATCCTATAACAAAATTTATTTGTCAGCAGTCTGAAATGTACAACATTTTTAGATTATTGTGCATTTTTATAAAAAATTGAACTATATTAAGTAGTTCAAATAAATATCAATATGGTGCCGTTGCCGTAGAGGTCTACAACTTTTTTTTCGGCAATAACGATTCATATGAATCAATCTATATAAATATTATCATAAAATTGTCATTAATTAAAGACTTTTATAAAAATTTATTGTATAATTACAATTGAGAGGAGTAAGTGTAATATGGAAAAAGACAATAATAATGTAGTAAGATTTTTGTTAACATTCTTTTTAGGATGGATTGGTAGTATAATTATTAATCATACTAATTTAAAACCTGAAGGATATAGAAGTAGAACTGCAGCATATTTTTTCCTTACAATTGTTACTTTTGGAATTTATGGTCTTGTTGCTAGTATTTGCAACTTAACATTTGATCCAAGCAAACCTAGTAACATTGGATATGTTAAGGAATAATCTTATATTTAACTATGAGGATATTATTCCTCTTTTTTATAATTCAAAATCATCGTCTTTTGATTTAGAATCCCTATCTATTTCTGCAAATCTATTTTTAGTTCCTAATATACCTCTTATTTGTTCTTCATCTAAAATATCTTACCATATAATTCATAAGCAACTGGATAATATTTATCACGTTTTTCTTTATTACCCCACATTTTGTCTGCAAAGAAGTGATATAGATTGTTAAATTTATTTTTAATTTTTTCAAATAATTCTTTTAGATTATTTAGTTCATTTTGAAGAGTTTTATTCTTTTCTTTTAATATAGAATTCTCATTTTTTAAATTATTAATAATATCTTTTATTTCTTCTGATTTTGTATTTAAGTCCTTTGTCTGATTATTAAGTTTATTTGTTGTTTGTCTTTGTTTATTATAATTCTTTTTTAACTCATCATAGTCCTTAAACGCTTTTCTTGTTCTGGTAAACTAAACCCTTCTCGTGCCTGATCTTCCGTTAATACACGTATATAAAGACCTGCTATTTTCTTTTCTTCATTCATAACATATTCCTCCTTTTAATACGAAAAAAGAGAGCAAAAGATATTAAGTCCAAGCTAATACCTCTCGCTCTCTAGTTAATTCAATAATATATATTTTTAATAAATGTATATTCTGTCTTATCATTGATGTACCTCCATTTCTAGAAGATACCTTCCTCATTTATTGGTTATTTATTATATACTATTAATTCTAAAAATCAAGGTATTTTATAAACATTTTATATAATCTTCTAATTCAGATAATTTAATCTTTTTACCTAAATTATTAACATATATATCACTTGAATAATTAAATGCTAGATATAAATTGTTTTTAATATATATTCTATGTGGCTCAATATAAGTTAAATTAGTTTTATCAATTCTTCTAATACTTCCATTTATTATTATTGGAATAGTATTACAAAAATCACATATTACTCTTAACCTCGATTCTAAAGATTCTTCAATTTCAATTTCTTCTTTAATAATATTTACCATAGACAAATCCTTTCTATGATTTTTTCAAAAAAACGAAAAAATCAATCATTTCTGATTGATTCATATATAAAAGTTCGAATAGTTCGAACAGATTCGTCAATGGTGTCCACGACGTGATTCGAACACGTGACCGATCGCTTAGAAGGCGATTGCTCTATCCAGCTGAGCTACGCGGACATAAATAAGAACAATATTAATATATAACATGTTAGCTTCTTTTGCAAGTACTTTTTTAAATTTACAGTTTTTTTTACAAAAGTTTTTCTTTAAGTTGACGAATTAGTCTAAATAGCCTTACAATATTAATAGGTGGTGCATTTATAATGTATAAAGAATATTACAGAAGACAAAGAATTAAAAGTATAACGATAATTTCTTTTTTAATAGCGTTTGCAATGATTTCAACGTATTTTATTTATGATAAATTTTCTAATCAAAGAAATCAGGATGTTGATACTGGAAAAATGGAAGTTGTTTATCATAGTAAAAATGGAAATAATATTGATATTTTAAAATTTAATCCAGTTACTGATTCAGTGGGGTTAAGTAGTCCTAGTTATGATTTTACGGTTAAAAATGATAGTGAAATGACGGTTCGTTATAAAATTATTTTAGAGACTAATAATGATAAGATAAATATGGATAATTGTGCGTCTAGACAGATTCCTAAAGAGCTTATGAAACTTAGTTTTAGAAAAGATAGTTTAGCGCCAAAGGCTCTTTTACTTAGTGAATATCAGGATAATGTTTTATATGAAGATTCTTTAAGTCCTCATACTTCTTTAAATTATTCCATTAGAATTTGGGAAGTTAATAGTGATTTTATTATTGATAAGAATAGTCATTTTCATGCTGTTATTAAAGTAGTTGAAGAAGGAGAATAGAATGTTAAATAATAAGGGGTTTGCTATTACTACTATTTTGTATAGTTTATTACTTATTTCGATACTTGTGTTAACTATGTTACTTAGTAGTTATAGTTTTGAGAGAAAAAATACTATGGATCTTGCAAAAACTATAAAAAATGATTTAAATGAATATACACTTTATAATAGTCCGGCTACTATTAGATATAGAGTTTATCAAAATGGGGCATGGATGGATAATTATGTTACTGATGGAACTGTAGCTGGTGATACATCTTTAGGAGCTATTAATAAGATTGTAGTTAGACTTAGTAATTATGGTTTAGATGGTGGTAGTACAATTAATTATCAGATTTATACGGAACAGAATGGTTGGAGTTCTTATGCAAAACTTAGAACAGAATTGGGAAAAGATAATCAAAATATTTTGGCGGTTCGGTTTAAACTTACTGGTAATATTGCTAGTAAATATACAATAAATTATAGTGTTTATACGGATACTTGGCATGATGTTAGTAATCAAGGGGAGAGTGCTGGTAGCATGGATCCTAATTTGCCGGTTAAGGCTCTTAAAATATCACTTGTTTCTAAATATAATATCTGTCTTAATGATACTTATCGGGTTAGTATTAAAAATCAAGTAGGAGGAGATTTAACAAGTACTAATTCATGTGCTAAAAGTGGGGAAGAAGTTAGTTTTATGCCTCAGGCATTACCGGGCTATAAATATATAGGAGCGGTTATTAGAAGTGGAACTACGGATGATGAATTAATTTCTTTAGATAAGGATACGACTAAGTTTACAATGGTAGATGATAATGTTATTATTGAAGCGAAGTATCAGAAAGATGATGCAATTATACTAAAAACTGGAGTAGACTTTGGAGATTATTTTAAGAAGGCTAACAGCATAGGAAGTAGGCCTACTTTTACCTTTGATAATACAACATTTAATTATAAAATTGTAGAAACGGCTGGTAAAAGTAGTAAGTTTCAAATAGAAAGTGATACTTTTTATGATTTAACGGATTATGATAAAGTGATTGTTAAGATAGTGAAAATAAAAGATAATAGTGCTAGTGGTGATCCACTTGTGATTTATAGTGGAATTAGTAGAAATAAAGGGGTTTGGTTAAATAGTTTAGAGACAAAGACTATGGAAAATAATCTTTCTCTTAATAAAAATAGTGAAATTGCATATGATATAAGTGATGTTGATGGTAGTTATTATTTAGAATTTGAAGTTGATGCGTCCTCTTCGTATGAAATTTCTATTACCGATATAATCTTCGTTGGTAAAGTTTATGAATAAATTAAAAAAGTTAGCAAAAAGAGTTGACAAGTGCTAGCTTTTATCATACACTAGTATTAGCACTTGGGAAATAGTAGTGCTAGGAGGTTGATATGCTTAGTGATCGTAAGAAAAAATTATTGAAGTTAATAGTAGAATCTTATATAAGACAGGCAAAACCGGTTAGTAGTAATCAGTTATGTAAAAAACTTAAGTGTTCTAGTGCTACTATTAGAAGTGAAATGGCTTCTTTGGAAGAGGAAGGATATTTGGAGAAAACACATACTTCAAGTGGACGTATTCCTAGTGAAGATGGGTATCGTTATTATGTAGATAATTTAATGGAACCTAAAAAGATGAATGGAGAAGATATGTTAAAGTTACAAATAATCTTTCATAATCAGTCATTAGAAATGAATGATTGTATTACGAAAAGTTTACAAGTAATTAGTGATATGACTTCTTATACAGCTGTTGTTTTAGGGAAAACTAGTCATGATAATTTATTAAAAGAAGTAAGAGCAGTTCCTCTTTCTAGTAATCAATTAATTGTAATTGTGGTAACTGATAAAGGAAAACTTGAACATAAGACGATTACTTTATCTGATGTTAGTATGGATGATATTAAGAAGACGATTGATCTTATTAATAATTTAATAATTGGAACACCAATAGATGAAGTTAGTAGTAAGCTTGAGTTTGAAATTAAGCCAATTATCGGTAAGTATGTAAAGCAGCATGAACAACTTTATAATGCTATTTATAATGTATTTACTGATATCACTAATCCAGATATAAATGTAGTAGGACGGGCAAAGTTTCTTGAACAACCAGAATTTGATAATATTGACAAAATAAAAGATTTGTTTAAAAAACTTGATGATGAATTTCTTTTACAAGAAATAAAGAAAGATGATTCTAACAATATTGAAGTTTATATTGGTAGTGAGAATAAACTTGATGATGATGTAGCAGTTATTAAGACTAACTTTAAGACTAATAGTGATGAAGGAACATTAGCAATTATTGGGCCAAAACGTATGGAATATAGTAGAGTAACAAGTTTACTTAAATACATGAAAGAAAATATTGAAGGGCTTGACCTTTAATTATAAATATCTTAGAAAGGATGGTTTTAGTGGAAGAAGTTAAGGAAAAAGAAAAGAAAGATAAGTGTTGTTGTGATGGTTCACATGAATGTGAGTGTCATGATAAGAAAAAAGATAAAAATCAAGGGAAGATTGATAAGTTAAAAAAAGAACTTGAAGAGAAAAATAAAAAAATTATGGAGCTTGAAGATAAAGTTAAGTATAGTCAAGCGGAACTTATTAATTACCGTAAGAGAAAAGAGGAAGAGGTTAGTAATAGATTAAAGTTTGCTAATCAAGAATTAATAAGTGAATTAATCATCATACTAGATAATTTTGAAAGAGCAATTAGGCTTGATGATAATAATTTGAATGATGAGTTATCTAAATTCTTGAAGGGGTTTAAGATGATGTATGCTAGTTTTGATGAGCTGTTAAAAAAGCATGGGCTTGAAGAGATTCCAGCTTATCATAAGATGTATGATGCTAATACGATGGAAGCATTAATGACAGATAGTGATCCTGATTATGAGGATGATGAGGTGCTTGAAGTATTGTTAAAAGGTTATAAACTAAAAGGACGGGTTATAAGACCTGCTTCTGTTAGAGTAAATAAATTAGAAGAAAATGATAAAGGAGAGGATAATAATGAGTAAAATAATTGGTATTGATTTAGGTACAACTAATAGTTGTGTATCTGTATTAGAGGCTGGGGAGCCTAAAGTAATCCCTAATCCTGAAGGAGGAAGAACTACTCCATCTGTTGTTGCATTTAAAAATGGTGAGAGAATTGTTGGTGATGCTGCTAAAAGACAAGCAATTACTAATCCTAATACTATTTCATCTATTAAAAGATTAATGGGTACTGATGAGAAGGTTGAAGCAGAAGGTAAGAAGTATACGCCTGAAGAGATTTCTGCTATGATCTTAGGTTATATGAAAGATTATGCTGAAAGTTATTTGGGTGAGAAGGTTACAAAGGCTGTTATTACAGTTCCTGCTTACTTTAATGATGCTCAACGTCAAGCTACTAAGAATGCTGGTAAAATAGCTGGTCTTGATGTTGAAAGAATTATTAATGAACCAACGGCTGCGGCTCTTGCTTATGGTCTTGATAAACAAGATAAGAATCAAACTATTCTTGTTTATGACCTTGGTGGTGGTACTTTCGATGTATCTATTCTTGAACTTGGAGATGGAGTTGTTGAAGTTAAGTCAACTAGTGGTAATAACCATTTAGGTGGAGATGATTTTGATAAGAAGATAATTGATTATCTTGTTGAGACATTCAAAAAAGAAAATGGTGTTGATCTTACTAAAGATAAGATGGCTATGCAAAGACTTAAAGAAATTGCTGAGAAGGCTAAGAAAGACTTATCAGGAGTGACATCAACACAAGTATCTGCTCCATTTATTTCACAAGGAGCGGATGGACCACTTCATTTGGATATGACTTTAACAAGAGCTAAATTTGAGGATTTAATTGGTGATCTTGTTGTGTCTACACTTGATCCTGTTAGAAAGGCTATGAAAGATGCTGATATTACGACTAAAGATTTAGATAAAGTTATTTTTGTTGGTGGATCTACTAGAATTCCACTTGTATATGAAACAGTTAAGAAAGAACTTG
This sequence comes from uncultured Bacilli bacterium, assembly GCA_934162445.1. Lineage (GTDB taxonomy): Bacteria > Bacillota_I > Bacilli_A > RF39 > UBA660 > Onthousia. The sequence continues at coordinate 193,438 of CAKPIT010000003.1, read as the reverse complement.
GTATGGAACCTTCAAAAGAAGTTAACCCAGATGAAGTTGTTAGTATGGGTGCTGCTATTCAAGGTGGTGTATTAACGGGTGATGTTAATGATATCGTTTTACTTGATGTAACACCACTTTCACTTGGTATTGAAACTTTAGGTGGCGTTATGACGGTATTAATTCCACGTAATACAACAATTCCAACTTCAAAAAGTGAAGTATTCTCAACTGCTGCTGATAATCAACCAGCTGTTGATGTTCATGTTTTACAAGGGGAAAGACCAATGGCTAATGATAATAAGACGCTTGGACGTTTCCAATTAACTAATATTCCTGCTGCACCACGTGGTGTACCACAAATTGAAGTTAAATTTGATATTGATGCTAATGGTATTGTTAATGTAACTGCTAAAGATTTAGGTACTAATAAAGAGCAATCAATTACTATTACTTCAAGTACTAACTTAAGTGATGAAGAAATTGAAAAGATGCGTAAAGAAGCTGAAGAAAATAAAGAGGCTGATAAAAAACGTAAAGAAGAAGCAGATCTTAAGAATGAAGCTGAACAATTAGTATTCCAAACTGAAAAATCACTTAAAGATTTAGGAGATAAAGTAGAAACTAAAGAAAAAGAGGAAATTGAAAGTTTAATTAAGGACTTAAAAGATGCTCTTGAGAAGAATGATATTGAAGATATCAAGAAGAAGAAAGAAGCTTTACAAGAAAAAGCTATGGCTCTTGCAACTAGAGTTTATGAAGAAGCTAGTAAAGCAAAACAAAGTAGTGAAGCAACTGATACTAATAATACTGATAGTAATGTAAAAGATGCTGATTTTGAAGAAAAATAAAAGGAAAGGAAAAATAAGAAGTAGTGTTAGCAATATCACTACTTCTTGTTGCTAATTTTAAATGGAAAAATTATTGGATAGAAGTGATGTAAGAAGTGAAGATAAGTGGGATGTTTTGAGTGTTTATGAAAATATTTTAGAATGGGAAAAAGATGCTTCTAAGTGTCAAGAATTAATTGAAATTCTTTCTAGTAAGAAAGATACATTTTTAAATAGTTCTAAAGATTTTAAAGAGTTTATTTTACTTGATAGTTCATTATCAAGACTACTTGATAAAGTGTATTTGTATACTAGTTTAAAAAGTAATGAAGATATGGCTAATGCTACTTATCAGGAGTTAAAGGGGAAAGCGGCTTTAATTTATCAGGATTATCAAGAGAAGACTTCATTTGTAGTACCAATGATGTTAAAGGCTAGTGATGGAATAATAGAAGGTTATCTTGATAAGGAAAAAGAACTTTTACCATTTAAACATGGAATTATGGATATTTTACGATATAAAAAGCATCATTTAAGTGCGGAGCAAGATAAAGTCTTAGCAGCTTTTTCTAAAACTTTAGCTTCTGGTAGTGAAGTCGCATCATTTTTGATGGATGCTGATATACGGTTTGGTAATATTACATTACCAAATGGTGATGTGGTAGAATTAACTGATAGTAATTATGGAATTTATTTACGAGATAAAAATAGAGATGTTAGACGCCAAGCTTTTTTAAGAATGCATGAAGTGTATGGAAGTTTTAAAAACACGTTGAATGCTACGCTTGCTAGTAATGTTAATTATGATACAGTGCATGCGAGATTAACTAATTTTGATAGTTCTCTTGCAATGAGTTTATATAGTGATAATATTCCCTTAGTTTTATATGATAATTTAATAAAAGTAGTTCATGATAATTTACCGGTGTTATATCGCTATTACGATATTAAAAAAGAAATATTAGGTTTAGATGAATTTCATTTATATGATGGTTATGTTAGCTGTGTTAAAGATTTTTCTAAGAAATATTCGTTTGAAGAAGGTAAGGAGCTTGTTCTTCTTGCTTTGAGTGTCTTAGGAGATGAATATAGTAAGGTCTTAAATAAGGCTTTTACGGATGGTTGGATTGATAAATATCCTAATAGAGGGAAAACGGGAGGAGCTTATTCATCAGGATGCTATGATACGAAACCATTTGTTCTTTTAAACTATACAAATAATTATGATGATGTTTCAACACTTGCCCATGAATTAGGACACTCTATGCATAGTTATTTTTCTATTCACTATAATGATTATGAAAATCACTCTTATCCTTTATTTTTAGCAGAGATTGCGTCAACGGTTAATGAACTTTTATTGTCTTATTATATGGAGAATAAAGTTTCAACCAAAGAAGAAAAATTAGCAATTTTAAATGAAAGATTAGATTTATTTAAAGGAACTATTTTTAGACAAACAATGTTTGCTGAGTTTGAAAAACATATTCATGAAATGACTTATAATAATGAAATATTAACAGCTGATAATTTGTCTAATTACTATTATCAATTAAATAAAAAGTATTTTGGGGATAATGTGGTGGTTGATGATGTTATTCGTTATGAATGGTTAGAAATACCGCATTTTTATCGTTCATTTTATGTTTATCAGTATGCAACAGGACTTTCTATTGCATCATATATTGCTAAAAATATTTTGGAAGAAAAAGAAGGATTTAAAGATAAATATATTGAATTTTTAAAGTCAGGTGGACGAGATTATCCTTTAGAAGTATTAAAGATAATTGATGTAGATTTAAATGGTACCAAAGTATTTACGGATGCAATGAGTGTTTTTGAAGATACAGTTGATAAGTTTTATGAATTAATAAAATAGAGGAAGTAGAGGTGTAAATATGGCTAATAAAAGAGATTATTATGAAGTGTTAGGTGTTAGTAAGAGTGCATCTAAAGATGAGATTAAAAGTGCTTTTAGACGGCTTGCTAAGAAGTATCATCCGGATTTATGTAAAGAGGATGATGCTGAAGAGAAATTTAAAGAAGTACAAGAAGCTTATTCAGTCTTAAGTGATGATAATAAAAGAAAACAATATGATCAATTTGGTCATGCAGCCTTCCAAGGTGGAATGGGTGGTAATCCATATGGTGGTGCTACTGGTGGCTTTGGTTTTGATGCTAGTGACTTAGGTGATATTTTTGAAGATTTATTTGGTGGCGGTTTCGGTGGATTTTCAGGATCAAGACGGAATAGACCAAGTAAAGGTAGCGATCTTTTGATGAGAGTTGATCTTACTTTTGAAGAAGCAGTATTTGGAACGGAAAAAGATTTTGATCTTGATGTTGTTAGTAGTTGTGATGCTTGTGATGGTAAAGGTGGCTTTCATGAAGTTACTTGTTCTAAATGTCATGGTAGTGGGACAATTACTAGCGAACAAAGAACTATTTTAGGATCATTTATGACTAAGACAACTTGTCCTGTGTGTAACGGAAAAGGAAAAACCTATAAGGAAGTTTGTTCTAAATGTCATGGCGAAGGGAGATATAAAAGTAGAAAAACAATTACCGTTAGTATCCCTTCTGGTATTAATAATTTAGAAAGATTAAGAGTACCGGGCAAAGGAAATGCTTCTAGTAATGGTGGCGAAGCCGGGGACTTATATTTAGAGTTTCATGTTAGGGAACATAAATATTTTAAACGTGATGGTGATGATATTTATTTGGAAGTACCAATATCTATTACAGAAGCAGTTTTAGGGTGTAAGAAAGAAATTCCAACTATTTATGGTAATGTTAATTTAACAATTCCTCAAGGAACAGATAATTTAGATAAACAAAGATTACGAGGAAAAGGAATTAAGAATGGTTCAACAAGAAGAGTTGGGGATATGTATGTGGTCTTTAAAGTAATGATGCCTAAGAAATTATCAAGAGATCAAAAGAAATTATTCCAAGCTTTAATAGAGACTAATTTAAATACAGCTGAGATAGATAAATTTAATAAATTTACAGAAAGTAATAATTAGGTGATTTATGATAAATAATTTGATTACAATTATTGATGATAAAGGGGAAGTTGTTTTTGAAAGAAATTTTGCTAATAATTTAAGACATTTAGAAAGCATTAAAGAGTTTGCTTTGATTAATGATCTTACTATTGATGATGTAACAGAACATAAAGCAGCGCTTTCCTTAGCAAGTGATAATTATATTTCAATATTAAATTTACGATGTGGTTATTTGTTTTATCTTCCTGAAGCACTTAGTATTGAACAAATAGATTATTTAAATACTTTACTTCCAACTTTAAAAAAACTTGAAGATGATGGAAAAATAATTGAGACTAGTATTTATAGCAGTGATGAGGTTTATTATAATCGAAATAAGCATGAGAGAAATTTAGAAATAGAAGAGAAAATAGCGTTATTAGAAAATAGAAAAACTTCTATTTCTAGTAACTTGCAGTTATTACAAGATGAAATTAATAGGCAAAAAGAAAAGGCACTATCTAAAAGATAAGTGTCTTTAATATTCTTTGAGTATTTTTAAAATTATATTTACTGACTTTCTTTAAAATATCTTCTCCGTATTTCTCGACTAATTCTTCACCAACTTTATCAACATTACTTCCGGCGCCTTTTACAAGGGGAGTTTTAACTTCATCTTGTAATTTGTCAAATTCTTTTAAGAAAATATAGCGACTTATAATAGATGAGGCGGCAACGGCTAAGTTTTTGTCTTCAGCTTTTTCAATAAAAGTTATATCTTTTTGAATATTTTTAACATCTTTTATATATTCATAATATTTAGCTTCTTTAGCAAATTGATCAACAATAATATAGTCAAGTGGGGGATTTAATTCAGTTTTTAATTGATATAATACTTTATTGTGCATTATGGCTTTAATTTTATTCATATTTAAATCTTTACCATATTTTTCATTATATTCTTCATTTTTTAAGATGATGGAACGATATGGAATTTTTTTAATTATTTGAGGTGTTACTTTTAAAATAAAATCATCGGTAACTTTTTTAGAATCTTTAATGCCTAAGTTTTCTAAAAATTCAATATTTTCTTTACTAACATAACTTGCAGTTACAACGATTGGACCAAAGTAATCACCAGTTCCTACTTCATCACTACCAATAGCGTTAGTATAGTAATACTTTTTATCAATTTCTTGTTCTTTTTTCTTGCTTTCTTTAGAATCTTTTAAAATGCTTCCCCACATAGCAGCATCAACATCAGCGGATGTTCCTTGAAACATAGCTTTTCCAGATTCATATAAAGTAATAACAGTATCTTCATCTTGTGCTTGAAAAATAACATAAGGAATTTTTTTATCTCTTTTTTTATCTTGATAATATTTAATCATCTTCTCTTTAGTTTCATCATCAACTTTTATAACTACATTCATAATTTCCTCCATAAATTTAGTATAGCATAAAATTTTCTTTTGGGTTATAATAAAATTGGAGGATGAAGTTATGAGTTTAAATATTTTTAGTATAGTGATTATTCTTTTAATTTTGATGATGGGAGTTGTGGGGGCTAAAAGAGGAATATTAAAACAGTTAGTTTTAACAGTAGGAACTATTTTAGTATTTGTAATTGCCTTTTTCTTAAAAGATTCGTTTGCTAGTTTTTTATCAAGTATATTACCGTTTTGGAATTTTAGAATTCCGCTTGGTAATTTGATTAGTTTAAATATTATTTTTTATCAATTATTAGCTTTTTTGTTGATTGTAATTCTTTTAAGATGTATTTTACAAATAATACTTAATATAACAGGATTTTTAAATAAAATAATTAATGCCACTATCATTTTAGCACTTCCTAATCAACTTTTAGGATTTGTGGTTGGAATTTTAGAAGGAATTATTTTGATGTTTGTAATTCTTAATATCGTTTCTATTCCGTTAAGTGGTAGTCAGTTATTTATGGAGTCAAAAGTTAGAAGTTATATTGCAAATGATATGCCAATATTAAAGGATACTTTTGGAAATATGAATGTGGCTATTACGGATATTTTAAGTTTGAATCCAAGTGAAGAAAAGAATATTAATGATTTGAAAGTTATTGATATTATGTTAAAGGATAAAATAGTAAGCAAAGATTATATTTTGAATTTGAAAGAGAAAGGGAAACTTGATACTATTGAGAATTTAGATAGTGTTTTAAATAAATATTAGAAAGGTGTGAGTTGATGAATATTTTAGAGAAAACAGAAGATTTTGAAAAGTTAATTAAAGAGGGAAATGTTATAGTAGATTTTTTTGCAACATGGTGTGGACCTTGTAAGATGTTAAGTCCAGTACTTGATGAAGTTTGTGTCAAAAATACTGATATTAAAATTGTTAAAGTTGACATTGATTTATTTGAAGAATTAACAAGAAGTCATGGTGTTATGAGTGTTCCTACCTTAGAAATTTATAAAGATGGGCAACTTGTTAGAAAAGAAATTGGTTATCATGATATAGATACTATTCTTTCATGGTTTTAAAAAAGATTCCTAAGGAAAAGTTTTAGGAATCTTTTTTTCTATTATAGAAGTAACAATATTTAAATTTTTAAGTTCTTGTAAAGTGTCTTTTGTAGTAAGAACTTGATAGGTACAATCATTAGCATACTCTTTTTTAATTATTTGACTATTTTTTAGCAAATAGTCAATTCTTTTTTCTAAAGAGTAGGTAAAAGTAATAGTAGTTAAATAACCATCGATTAAATTTACTTTACAGGCTTTATTAACTGTTTCATGAGATATTTCAGAATAGGCTCTAATTAAGCCTCCAGTGCCTAATTTAATGCCACCAAAATATCTAATTACAACTAATAAAACATTTACTAAATCATTTTGTTCTAAAACATTATAAATAGGGAGGCCAGCTGTTTTATTTGGCTCTAAATCATCGCTATAGCCAAAATTGTTTATTAAACGATAAGCATAACAGTAGTGAGTAGCATTTTTGTATTCATCTTTTATTTCTGAAAGGTTGTCTTTTAATTTAGTTATATCATCAAATGGAATAATAATGCCAATAAATTTAGAATTTTTAATAGTTAGTTTAAATATTTCTTTTTTAGTTATTGTTTTCATAATTAACACCTAATTAATTATATAATAAATTTAAAATATTTTAAAGAATTAGACACATCTTTAAATTATACTTATTGAAAAATGGTGTAATATATGTTATCCTTTTAATAGTAGATAATAAGGTTGTGAGGAGAATATAATGAAAGAGATAAAAGAAGCTATTAGAAATAATAAAAAAGTAATTCTTATTGGCACTTTAGTTTTATTATTAGTTTTACTTGGTACTACTTTTGCATATTTAACTAAGACTTTAAATGGTAATAAGGAATACATTGTAAGAGCAGGAAGTTTAAATCTTGTGTTAACGGAACCTAATGATTTGACATTTGAAAAAATTATTCCAATAGAAGATGAAGAAGGACTTGCTTTAGATGGATTTGAGTTTAGCGTAGAAAATAAAGGATCAGCTGTTACTGATTATACGGTTTATCTTGATGATGTCGAACTATCAAATGGTGAGACAAGAATGCCTGATGCTTATATTCGATATAGTTTAGATGTTGATGGTGTTAAAGGAAGTCCAAAAGATTTACAAAGTATGGGCAGTAATCCTGAACGGGTTGTAACTACCGGGACTTTAAGTAAAAATGGAAAAAAGAATTATGTTTTAAGACTTTGGATAGAGTATAATACAACAAGAGAACAAGCATCAGGAAAAACATTCAAAGGAAAAATTAGAGTTGTAGCTTCTCCTTCACAAAATCCTAGTAGAATGAAAGCCTATCATTTTGGAGAAAATACTAATTATAAAAATGTTGTTAAGGTTGTAACACAAAATACATTGGCAGCTCCTAGTAATGCAACATATAGTGAGGATTTATCAGAAGCAGGCGATGGAAGTATTATGGCTTATGTTGATAGTTCTAATACTCTGACCCTTGCTGCAAATGGTAATATTGTGGCTGGTGATTATATAAAATTTGGTTATTTAGTTAATGTTACAAGTATTGATTTAACATATTTAGATACATCGTATGTAACGGATATGCTTGAGATGTTCTATCTATGTCGAAAGTTAACAAGTTTAAATATAAGTAGTTTTAATACGTCAAGAGTAACAGATATGGGGGCTATGTTTGCAGATTGTAGTAGTTTAACTAGTATTGACGTAAGTAATTTTAATACTTCTAAGGTTACAGATATGGGTAATATGTTTGGTAGTTGTAGTAGTTTAACTAGTATTGACGTAAGTAATTTTAATACTTCTAAGGTTACAGATATGGGTAATATGTTTATGTACTGTAGTAGTTTGACAAGTTTAGATTTAAGCAATTTTGATACATCAAAAGTAACAGATATGGATTCCTTGTTTTATCACTGTACTAATTTAACAACTTTGAATTTAACAAGTTTTAATACATCAAAGGTAACTACTATGCGTTGGATGTTTAATGGTTGTAGTAGTTTAACGAGTTTAGATTTGAGTAATTTTAATACATCAAAAGTAACAGATATGGATTCCATGTTTAATGGTTGTAGTAGTTTAACAAACTTAAACTTGAGTAATTTTGATACATCAAATGTAACTGATATGAGTTGGATGTTTTGTGGCTGTTCAAAAATACAAAGTATTAAAGTTGGTAGTAAGTGGGTAATTGGTTCTGGTTGTACTACTACTGATATGTTTACAAGATGTGGTGTTTCAGCAGTTACTTATGTTTAGTTTTAGATACATATTGAAAGATATGTATCTTTTTTATTCCCATAATTTCCCATAATTATTAAGTTTTTTTACCACTTTTTGTTGGTATGATTATTTTGTAAATGAAAGGAAGTGATGTGTTATAAGGTGAAAGTTGTAAGATATAGTTAACAACTAAGGTTCTTATAAATATTCAAGAAGGGAGCGTGATAGTTTAAGAAAGTATAGTGTAATATTAAAAATAATGTTATACTAAAGGTGGGTGTTTTGTATGTATAAAATATGTTTAGTCGAAGATGAAACTGATTTAGCTTCAGTTGTTAAGATGTATTTAGAAAAAGCGGGATATGATGTTATTACTTTTACAAAAGGAAATGATGCTATTAATTATATTGGTAATAAAGTTGATGTCTGGATTTTGGATATTATGCTTGGAGATGAAATATCTGGTTATGATGTAATTAAAGCAATTAGGGAAAAATATCCTCTGGTTCCGGTTTTATTTACATCTGCACGTGATCAGGACTTAGATAGAATATTAGGGCTTGAACTGGGAAGTGATGATTATATTACGAAGCCTTATTCTAGTAAAGAGCTTGTCTTGAGGGTTAATAATATTATTAAAAGGGTATATCAGGTTAGTGAAGATAATAGTTTAGAGTACCTTGATTATGTTATTAATCTTGATAAGCGTAGTGTTAAAGATAAGACTAAAGATAAAGATATTAAACTTACGACCTTAGAGTTTGATTTGTTAGTTCTTTTTGTTAAAAATCTTAATAAGAGTTTTTCTAGGGATGAGATACTATCTAAAATATGGGGAATTGATTATTTTGGAAGTGATAGGGCTGTTGATGATTTAGTAAGACGTTTAAGAAAGAAGATGCCTTTATTGAATGTTAATTCTATATATGGGTATGGCTATAGATTATCGTGATGAATTTTTTCAATAAACTATCCCATCAACTATTAATTTTAATCGTCGGGGTATTTATAGTCTTTGTATTATTTCTTGATCTTGTCCTTCCACAGGTAATTGTTCCTTCAGCAGAACAAAATATTTATAATTATTTACGGGAACCCCTAGAATTTGTTGGTTCTGATATTGATAAAAACTTAGTTACAACGGAAATTGCTTATTTATATGAAATAGGTAATACAGTTGCTTACTCCAATAATATTCATGATATTGTTAAATTTAAAAATGTTAATGATATTAGAAAGTATTTTACTAATAATTATGGTAAATTTACTTATAAAAATAAAATATATTATTATTACACACTCCATAATGATAATGTTACAAAAATTGCTCTTACCAATGATACCTATATTGAAAAGACTAAACGTGATATTTTAAATGCAGTCCTACCGGTTGTTATAATGGCCTTTCTTATTATTGCTTTCATTTTGATTTTCTTCTGTAGTATTATTGTTAGAAAGATTGAAAAGCTTAAAGATAAGATTGATAATATAGATAATTTAGAATATAATCATAGTTTGACGTTTCAACTTGATGATGAGATGAGATCTCTTGAGATGGCTATTGAAGATATGCGCATTTCTTTGAAGGATCAAGAAGAATATCGCAATCAGATGTATCAAAATATTTCACATGATTTTAAAACACCTCTTACCGTCATAAAATCATATATTGAAGCTTATAATGACAAAATAGAAGATGCTAATACGGTTATTGATGTCATTAGTGAGCAGACTGATAAATTAGAATTAAAAGTTCATTCGCTTCTTTATCTAAATAAATTAGATTATTTAAAAGAAAATAAAAATGTTGAATATAGTTTAGTGGATATTGAGAAAATTGTTGATACGGCTATTAAAGAATTTAAGTTTAGACGAAAAGATGTTAAATTTATTGTAAGTTTTGATAAGACTAGTAAGTTTTATGGAGCTTATGATTACTTTGAAACGGTTATTGATAATTTGCTTACTAATTTTATGCGCTATGCGGATTCAACGATTAAAGTTACTGCTAAAAATAATAAATTAATTTTATATAACGATGGTCCTAATATTGAAGCTACTTTACTTGATGGAATCTTTACTCCGTTCCGGAAGGGTATTAAGGGTGAATTTGGATTAGGACTTTCAATAGTCAAAAAAACGTTATTATTAATGAACTATGATATTAAAGTTAAAAACGAGAAGAAGGGCGTGTCCTTCATTATAAGTAAAAAGGCTTCTAAATAGAGGCCTTTTTATTATATTTATTTTGTTTTGTTTCATACTAATAGGGGTGATTATATGAAAGTATTAGTAACAGGGGCAAGGAGTAATATTGGGTATAGTATTTGCAGGCTATTAGCTAAAAGGGGACATATTGTGTATCCGGCTGTTAGAACTAAAAAGGAATTAGAGACTTTAAATATTAAACTTAAAGAAGAGAAATTAATTATGTTTCCTTTGGTTCTTGATTTGGAAAATAATACTAAAGATATTTCTGATTTTGATTTGGATATTCTTGTTTTACAGGCTTCATGTGGTGAGGGAGGAAGTATTTTAGAAATTGATAAATTGCGAGTTAAAAAGAATATTGATGTTAATGTTTTGGGTAATTTTAAGTTATTACAGGATTATTTAAGGTATCTTTATAAGAGTAAGAAGCGGGGAAAGATTTTTTTAACTTCGTCATTAGCTTCTTTTTTACCACTCCCTTATCTTGGTAGTTATACTTGTAGTAAGGTTTATTTATATCAGTTAGCAAAGACATTAAGATTAGAGGTTTGGTATCAACATCTTGATGTTACTATTTCTCTTATTATGCCGGGAGCTTATTATACTGGTTTTAATGAGGTTATGATTGATAATAAGGCTAAGGATAAGTATTTGTTTGATGATAAGGCAAAGACAATGGATAAGTGGCAAAAAATAGGGTTTAAGGCAATATCTAGTAAAGATTATAATCTTCTTGTTAAAGAGGTTGTAAAGGAATTGGAAAAAAAGCACTCTAAATTTATTATTAGTAGACCAATATATCAATATTTACTTGTTAAACTTTATCTTTCACTTTTCTACTTTTAAGGTATAATATATTAAAGAAGGGGTGATATTATGCCAAATATATTTTGTCATCGAGGTATTTTTGATAATGTTCAAGTTTTTGAAAATACTATTAAAGCTTTTAAGGCTAGTATTTATAATAAAATAGGAATAGAATTTGATATTAGACTTACTAAAGATAAGAAGTTGGTTGTTTATCATGATGATAATTTAAAAGGACTTTTAAAGGTTAATAAAAAAATAGAAAATATTACATATGATGAATTAAAGACTTTTAGTTTTAATGATGATAATGATATGGTACCTACTGTTAAAGAGGTATTAGAACTTGTAAAAGGTGAGGTACCATTATTAATTGAAATTAAGAAAACAAAAAATAGACGTTATTTAATTCATGAATTGAATAGACTTTTAACTGATTATAATGGGGAAGTAATACTTGAAACTTTTGATCCATTAATATTAAAATTAATTGCTTTTTCTTCGTTAAAAAGATATAAACGGGCAATTTTAATAACTAATTCTTATAAAGGAGTTAAGGATTTTTGGTATAAGTTTTATATTTATAATATTATTGGTAAAACTTCATATTGTAATTTTTTAGCAGTTCCTAAGTCGTTAGTTAGTTATTCAAAAATGAAAAGTAACAAACCATTATTTATTTGGACAATTAAAACTTATCAGGAATATTTAAAATATAAACATGATAGTTCTAATTTAATTTGTGAAAATTATTCATGGCAACAAAAAACTACTTAGTAATTAAGTAGTTTTTCAGCAATTTGGTAGCGAGAGGGGGATTCGAACCCTCGACCTTTCGGGTATGAACCGAGCGCTCTAGCCAACTGAGCTATCTCGCCATTTGAAGTAAGCAATATAATAATAACATATTTGCTTACTTATTTCAATAGTTTTTTAAAATTTATTCAACAGTAACACTTTTAGCTAAGTTTTTAGGTTTATCAATATTAGTTCCTTTATAATAAGCAGTATAATAAGCAATAAATTGATAAATAATGATAGTAGTAATGGCTCTTATAAAGATACTAGTATCAGGAATTATGATAGTTTTAAAGTTATCATCTTTAAATTCTTGATCGGAAGTAATTAGATAAACATTAGCTCCCCTTGCAATTACTTCTTTTAAGTTACTGATAGTTTTTAAGTTTAATTTATCATCGTTACAACTACTGAATACTGGAGTATCTTTACTAATTAGGGAAATAGTTCCATGTTTTAATTCTCCAGCAGCATAGGCTTCACTATGAATATATGATATTTCTTTTAGTTTTAGGGATCCTTCCATACTAAGGGCATAGTCAAGGCCTCTACCAATATAGAAAATATCATTTGTTTTATAGATTTGTTTAGCAATAGTTTGATACTTTTTGGTATTTTCTAAGATGGGATTAATATAGGTATCAATATTTTGATATTCATGAATTATTTGTAATATTTCATCAGTACTCATGGTCTTTTTACGCATAGCATGACTTAAAGCTAAAACGGATAAAAGGGCTACTTGCGCGGTGTAAGCTTTAGTCGATGCAACGGCTATTTCTTTACCGGCTTCTGTATATAAGGTTATATCACTATAGCGAGCAATAGAACTTTCTTTAACATTGATAATACTTAAGTTTGGAAGATTATGTTCTTTAACCATTTTAAGAGATGCTAAAGTATCAGCAGTTTCTCCTGATTGGGAGATAAAAATAGTTAAGGTATCTTTACTAAAGAAGTTATTTTGATAGCGATATTCACTAGCAAGATAAGCTTCACATTTAGTATTTGTATATTCTCTAAATAAATATTTAGCAACAAGACCAGCATGATAGGCAGTACCACAAGCAACAATAGCAATTTCATTATATTTAGTTAAATCAGGTAATGTTTTTAGAGATTCTAATCCGTTTTTGATGTATTGTTCAATTGTTTTTGAGATGGTTGTTTTTTGTTCCATAATTTCCATCATCATGAAATGTTCATATTTACCTTTTAATGATGTGGTAACATCGCCTTGATAAGTTTTTAATTCTTTTTCAATTTTACCTTTTTGATTGTAGAATGTAACACTAGTATTAGTAACTTTAGCGTACTCTAAATCATCAACGATGTAGTAGTCTTTGGTATATTTTAAGATAGCATCTAAATCACTAGCAAGATAAGTACTTTCTTCTTGTTTATTAATGCCAATGATTAAGGGACTATCTTTTTTAATAGCATAGATAGTTTTATCATCATTATCAAGCATCATTAAGATGGCATAACTACCTATAACATTTTTTATGAATTCTTTAATAGTTTTATCAATATCTTTATATTCTTGATAATAAAAGTCAAGTAGGGCACAAGCTACTTCGGTATCGGTTTCGGTTTTAAAGGTATAACCTTTTGCTAGAAGCATTTCTTTTAGACTAATAAAGTTTTCAATAATACCGTTATGAACAATAGTAGTATGATTAACTTTATGAGGATGAGCATTAGTAGCACTAGCAATACCATGAGTTGCCCAACGAGTGTGGGCAATAGCAACACTTGCATCATCGTTAATATCTACTTTCTTTTCAAGTTCACTAATAGCTCCTTTTTCTTTAATGATTTTGATTTCTTTATTTTTAAAATAGGCAATTCCTGCTGAATCGTAACCGCGATATTCTAAGGCTTTAAGGCCTTCGATTATTTGTGGTAAGATATGTTTATTTTTAGAATTGATTCCAATTATTCCACACATTTATTTTGTTCCTCCTTATTATGTGACTATACAGTATAGTTTATTATTAACTTATTTTTTTGTCAATTTCTTTTGATTATTTTCACTTAAAAGATGGGCGCCTTTTTTATTTTGCTGTTCTAAGGTGATATTTTTTAAGAAAGCAAAATGGGCTTTTAGTTCACGTCTATTAGCTTCAATTCCTTCAACTTGGATAAAGTCGCCTACTTTTAAAATAACTTGATCATCACTATTTTTGATGTAGTTACGAGATTTAATGTAATGAATATCATCGGAAGGTTGATATTCAAAATAGCCGGGGATATTAGTTAATGTTTTTAAGTAGGCCCTATTTTTATCAATGTTAGTTACGGTAGCATAGTATAGTTTATCTTTATGACGATCAACATAATCCATCATTTTTACTTTTAAAACTTCTTTTTCTAATAAGTCGGCTTGTCGTTCTTTAAATGAGGCGTGATCACAGATGGATTCTAATTGGTCTTCAGTTTCAATATCTTTTAAGTTGTTGGTAAGGTAAGAATCAATTATTTGTTGAACTTTTAAATCAGGATATCTTCTAATCGGAGATGTAAAATGTGAATAGTAGTTTAAGCCTAAGCCGTAGTGGCCAAGAGGGTATGGAGAGTATCTAGCCCGAGGTAAAGCTTGAAGAAGTGTATCAGAAACAATTTGATAAGCGGGTGTATTTTTGTATTTATCTAAAATTACTTGTAAATAAGTAGCATTATCCATGGTTTCTTTTTTAGGAAGGTCAAAGCCTAAGTTAGTAAGTTTTTCTTCGGCTTCACTTAGTTTTCTAATATCAGGAGAAGGATGAACTCTATGAATAGTGGAACCAATGGTGAAGTTTAAATATAAATCGGCAC
Organism: uncultured Bacilli bacterium; assembly: GCA_934162445.1. GTDB lineage: Bacteria > Bacillota_I > Bacilli_A > RF39 > UBA660 > Onthousia. Next base: position 178,266 of record CAKPIT010000003.1, on the reverse strand, counting down.
AGTAATTAGCCATAATCATGAAGTTTTCAATAATTTTTCCGGCTAGGCCATTATCTTTTTCTTCTAGATTAATAACATTACCATGACTATCTTCAATGACACTTGTCTCATCATCTTTAAAATTAAGCATGCCTTCTTGTTCTCTAATTTTAGTTATTTTCGTTGATAGTTCATCCATTAATTTTAGACTGTCATAAAAAGGAAGATAATCTTCATCAATATTACCTGTTTCTAATATTTTATTAACGGCACTATAACTCATTTTCTTTTTTGATTCAATAACGGAATTAACTAGTTTATATTCTAGTAGTTCTCCATTTTCATTTAATTCCATAATAATACTTTTAGTAAGTCTTTTAGTATTGGGATTTAAAGAACAGATACCATTTGATAAAAGATGAGGAAGCATAGGAATAACTTTGTTAGCAGGATAGGCTGATAGACCTCTCTCATAAGCTTCTAGGTCAAGATTACTACCTCTTTTAACATAATGGGCGACATCGGCAATATGAACGCCAAGAATATAGTGGTTATCACTAGTTTTAAGAATACTAACAGCATCATCCATATCTTTAGTATTATCACAGTCAATTGTAAAGGTTAAAAATCTTTTGGTAAAATCGTATCTATTTATCATTTCATCAGCTAAAACTTCTTGATTTAAGTTTTCAGCTTCAGTGATAGCATCATCACTAAATTTTAGATTGAAGCCGTATTTTAGAGCGATGGAGATGATATCGATATCAGCATCATCAATTCGACCAATTTTATCAAGAAAGTCTGCTTCATAATAGTCATCGCTTTTAGCAAGGGAAACATCAGCTAAGATTCTATCACCAACAGCTAATTTTTTCATATCAATAGAAGAGATACGGACCTTTATTTTTTCATTAGATGGTAATAAAACGGGTTCTAGTTGTTTAATGCCATCAACTTCTACTACTTCAAGAACTAAATGAGACATTTGTCTTGTTACAATCTTTTCAATATGTTTTCCTTTTTTAGTAACAGCAATAATATCTTGAGGTAGAGCTCCTTTTAATTCATCACCTTCTGGATAAATAATTCTACCATCAACGGTGTAGTAGGCTCTTCCTTTATTATCAAGTTCAATTTTAGTTAAGACTAAATTTTTAGGAAAACTTTGATAAGTATTGTTAGCTTTATAAATTTTTCCTTCTTTTTCAAGTCTTTTTAACAAATTAATAATTTCTAAGATGTCTTCTTTACTTTTAGCAACGGCAAGACGTTTAATTTGCTTATAGTTTAAACTCTTTTTGGTTAAAGTTTTTACTAAGTAGTCTTTAAAAGATGTGATATCACGTTTAATGATTTTTTTAATAATAATATTATCACTAGCACTATCTTTAGTAATAATAACAATGTCTTTATCTAAGATTTGTTCTTTACTCATTTCTTTTTGAACTTTGATTTTGGCGTTTTTTAATTGATATCCATCATCAGTCTTAATTATTTGATCAATTTTGTGGGTATCAGTGGGAAATAATTTATAAAGTGATTTTTTGGGGTTATAAATTTTTCCTTCGATTTCTAAAAGTGATAGGGCTTCTAAAAAGTTACCACGTTCTTCGTAGTTAGTAACTTTAACACTATCATGTAGACTTTTAAAGCCACATGCTTTGTTTTCTTCCATAAAGCTCATAATTGCTTTTTTATATTCGTATATTGTTTTCATAACTTCACTCCCTGAATAAGTCTTTTCTTTAGTTAAACTATAACACAATTTTGATATTTAGCAAACTATATTGATATTATTTTACATAATCAAAAATTCATGATAGAATTAAGTTATGTTCACGTAGCTCAGTAGGATAGAGTGCTTCCCTCCGAAGGAAGAGGTCATGGGTTCGACTCCCATCGTGAACACCATAAAAAATAAAGGAGCTACTCGGTAGTTCCTTTTTGGGTGAAGTTAGATAATATACTAAGTAATTTGTCAGTAATTAATGTTTTATCAGTATCACTTAAATCATTAATATTAATATTATTGGTAGTATCTACTTTAGAAAAGTTAGCCTTGTTTTCAAAAGTTTCTTGATTATTGATTTCTAAAAGATTAAGTTTTTCTTGATTACTAGTTAAATTAATATTGAATGAGGTGTTAATTAAATTATTACTTTTAACTTTAGAGAAGGTGATATTTAATTTACTGTTACTATCTCTATTTATATTTAAATCAAGAATAGTACTATTGTTATTTATGATTAATCTACCAATACTTTTATTGTCATAACTGATTTCAATCGTGATATTTTCTTTATCATTACTAATAATACTTTTAAGAGGAGGGGTATTATTATTTTTTATGGTTAAACTTTTTTCTAAATCGTTGTATTCAAGAGTAATGAGGTTACCATCTTCTTTATAGGAAAGACTATATTTAATAATGTTTTTTTGAGAAAGAGAAAGTTCATAGTCAATAGTTTTTAAATTAGTAGTAAGGTCATCACTTAGATTAACATCCTTAAAAGCTTCTTTGGTTTTTGAAGATGTTTTTAAAGTTTTAAGAGCATCTTTTAAAATAGTAGTACTTTTCGTTGGGGTTAGAGTTAATTTTAAAACTTTTACTTTTTTATTATTAATAGTAGTGGAAGAGGTTTTAATATCATCTTTAGTAATATTGTTATTTAAAGACTTTCCTAAAGCTTCTAGAAAATATTTACTATTGTTGTTTGTAAAAAGTTCATTAAGATTAGCAATTTTTAGATATTTATCAAAAATATCAGTTAAAAATAAATAGCCAGTATTATTATTTTGAAAATAATTAAAATTAAGGATTTTATCATTCTGCAATAGAAAATCATTATTTACATAAATTTTTTTGCTATCATTATCAAGAATATAATTATAACTTAACCTTAAATTATTAATATTATTAATGATAGAGGTTAGATCACTATCATTAAAAAAGTTGGGATTTAAATAGAAAGTAGTCATGCCACTTCCAGTTCTTTTTGATATTTTGTCACTTGGATTTAAAGTGAAATCTTTTTTAAGGGAAGTTTTTAAAGTGTTAAGGGAATTTAGGATGATTTTTTTATTATTTTCTACTTTAAAAGTGATAATGCCAAACGTTAATAAAATAACTGCTAAAATGATTAAACTACTGATAATTATTTTTTTCTTTTTATCCATAAGAATCTCCTACCTTTAATAAAATTATAATATATAAGAAGAAAATAGCAAAGAAAAATAGAGCTATTTTTTTAAGATATCACAAATAGTGTCAAGAACGATATCTTCCATTTTTTGATAATCGAAGTCTTGGTGGCGATGATATATTTCTTCATGAGCAAAGTTATCAATTAAATTAACAAGAAATGATGGTGCTTATGTTACTTATAAGTTTAGAGATAAATATAATTTAAAAATTGGTAATACTGTTAAGTGGCATATTTATGGTGATAAAAAGTATTATGAGTCAAAGGTGGTTGGTTTTTACCGGGATCCTCAAGTCCAAGGATTAAGTGCTACTAAAGAATATTTAGAAAGTTTGAATATAAATTATAAACCAGATTCTATTTATACTAATAAGAATTTAAGTCATGTTAAAACGATTAAGAATGTTGATATTGTTCAAAATATCGAAGAATTAAAAAACACTATTAATAGTATGCTTTCTATGATGAGAAAGATAAGTATTATCATTATTGCTTTTGCTATATTATTTGGGGTAATTATAATTTATAATATGGGTATTTTATCTTATAGTGAGAAGGAATATCAATTTGCAACATTAAAAGTTTTAGGATTTGAAAGTGAAAAGATTAAAAAAATATTTACATTGCAAAATAGTATTATATGTGTTATTTCTATTGCTATTGGTCTAGTTTTAGGTTATACTTTAACATCATATCTATTTAAGGTTTGTCTAGATGAAAATTATGATTTTGGAGTTCATATTGAATTTTTAACTTATGTTATTGCTTCAATTGGTACTTATTTAGTTTCCTATATTGTGTCTAGACGATTAGCCAAAAGAGTAGATACTATTGATGTGGTTAGTAGTTTGAAAGCTAATGAATAGGAGGTAAGTATGAAATATCCTAAATGGCGTGAATTAATTGTTAATCCTTTTGATATTCCTTTTAAGAATATTAAATTGTTCGAAATAGTTAATTATTTTCCAGCAGGTAACGATGTGATGGAAGGTATTTGTGATTATCAAGGAAGAAAACATAAAGTAATTATCAAAGTTGAAAGAAGTAAAGTTTCTGATTTTACAGTAGAATTTAATACTATAACAAAGTTAAATACTAATAATTATTATAATAAGACAGCGCAAGTTATTGAATATGGTGTTTATCAAAATCATAAATATTTAGTTTTAACAAAGGTTAGAGGAAAAAGATTATCAGAGATTTTGTTAACGCCTGATATGAAAAAGGATTACTTAAGAAAATATGGAATGGAATTAGGAAAAATTCATCAGATTCCTAAGAACGAGTTTAATATCTCTTTAAAGCGGACTATTAATGATATCCCATCGGGTGATATATATCATGATTTTGATCCATTTATAAGAAAATATCTTGATTATTTAAAGGAAAATAAAATAGAAATAGTTAATAATTGTTTTATTCATGGTGATTTTCATTATGCTAATATTTTATGGCTTAATCAAGAAGTATCGGGGGTTTTGGATTTTGAATACAGTGGAAATGGATTTAAGGAACAAGATATTGCATGGGCATTAATTTTAAGACCAAATGGAAGGTTTTTGGATAGCTATGAAGATATTATGTCTTTTCTAGATGGATATAGCCAATATGAAACTTATGATCCTTTCGCTTTAAAATGGTGTTTAATAAATGGATATTGTCATTTTTACTTGATGAATAAGGATAATCTTGAATATAAAAATAAAGTTAAAGAAATATTAAAAACAATAAAAAATATAAAATTTAGAAATTGAAGGTATTATAGCTTGTAATAGTTTGGATGATAATTATAATGACGATGAAAAAAATTTATATTACGTAGTTTGTACTAGAGTTCAACATAAACTAAATATTTATAATGAGCCAACAAAGATTTTAAAAAAAACGAAAAAAACTAATTAGTGATTTTGTAGTAGTAAATATAAGATATGATACTATTATTAGTGTAGATTGTTACGAGAATGATATTTACATATAGAGTTAAATGTTGTTCTCTTTTGCTTTATTAATGTTCCTTTTTATTAATTATTACTATTTAAGTATTAATCTAAAAAGAAAAAATCACCTAACTCAGCATTTATTTAGGTGAAACCAAATTATTGGCAGCACTCAACTAAAATTTTCATTATTTTATGATTTGTTTTTCTATAACTATTTTATCATATTCCAAAGTATATTAAAACTCGAACTAATCACAAAAATTGAAAAGTTCGAGTTTGGTATCAATCTGGTGCCGGAAGTAAGAATTGAACTTACCGCTGATCCTTACCAAGGATCTGTTTTACCACTAAACTATACCGGCGTTGATAAATTCATTTTAACATATAAATTTTGAAAGAACAAGTAACTTTTTTTGACTTAATTCTTAAATGTGATATGATATATTACAAGCGGAGGTGTTTTATGATTGCTTTAAAAAGAAACAGTGAAGAGGAAATTAATGAAGAAAAGATTGTTAATCAAATTAGAGCTTTAGGACTTGATATGATTCATGAAGCGGGAAGTGGACATTCGGGGATTGTGTTAGGGGCTGCTCCTATCATTTATACTCTTTATGCGCATCATTTACGCTTTGATAGTAGTGATCCATTATTCTTCAATCGAGACCGATTTGTGTTATCATCTGGACATGGTTCGGCACTTTTATATGCAACTTTGGCCATGGCAGGTTTTAAAATAGAACTTGATGATTTAAAAAGTTTTCGAAGATTAAATTCGATTACACCGGGACATCCTGAATATGGTCTTACACCGGGAGTGGAAGCAACGACTGGTCCATTGGGACAGGGTGTAGCGATGGCTGTTGGGATGGCTATTGCGGAAAAACATAGTGAAGCGTTAATTAATGATAAAAAGAATACACTTATTGATTACAATGTTTATTGTCTTTGTGGTGATGGTGATTTAATGGAAGGGGTTAGTTATGAGGCTTTATCCCTTGCTGGTACTTTGAAACTTAATAATCTTATCATTTTGTATGATTCTAATCATAATTGTTTAGATAGTGATACTAAGAAGGTTTTTACAGATGATATTGAGATGCGTTTTAAAAGTATGGGCTTTAATGTAACTGTTACTGATGATGATATTAATAGTATTGATAAGGCGATTAAGGATGCTAAGAGTAGTCTTTTGCCTACTATTATTCAAGTTAAGACGACAATTGGTAAATATTCAGTTTTAGCAGGTAAAAATACGTGTCATGGAAGGGTATTTTCTAAAGAAGAGATTAGTGAGATTAAAAGTAAACTTGATATTCGTGATATTCCTTTTACGGTTTCTAATGATGTGGTTGTTGATTTTCAAAAATTAATTAATGAAAGATGTAGTAATTTGAAAAGTGAATTCGAGAGTAAAATGGAAAATCTTGATGAGGCGACGCTTGAAGTTTTAAATAGTTTAATTAATAGGGATAAAAAAAATGAACTTGGACCACTTGAATCAGATGGAGCCAATATTGGAGAATTATCGTTAAGAGAGGTTTCTGGTAAAGTACTTAATACACTTGCTAATCAGAGTAAATTAATTTTTGGTGGTAGTGCCGATTTATCTAGTTCAACACTTACTTATTTAACTGATAAAGGTGATTTTGCAGTTGATGATTATAATGGCCGTAATATTTTCTTTGGAGTTAGAGAAAATGCTATGGCAGGGATTGCTAATGGGTTAGCTTTATCTGGTTATCGTCCCTTTGTTTCCACTTATTTGGCATTTAGTGATTATTTAAAACCAGCTTTAAGACTTAGTTCAATTATGAATCTTCCCGTTACTTATATTTTTACTCATGATTCTGTGACGGTAGGTCAAGATGGGAAAACGCATCAAGCGGTAGAACAATTGGTGTCATTACGGGCAACACCTAACTTGGATGTTTTTAGACCGAGTGATGCTAATGAAGTGATTGGAAGTTATAAAACAATTTTTGAAAATAATAAACCAGCCTGTATTGTTTTATCACGTAATAAGACGGCTTTACTAGAGACAACTTCAGTTCCATTAACAGCTAAGGGGGCATATGTTGTTTATCAAGAAGAAAGAAAGTTAGATGGCATTATTATTGCAACGGGTGAAGAAGTTGATCTTGCTATTGATGTTTGTAATACGTTAAAAGAAAAGGGATATGATTTAAGGGTTATTAGTATGGTTTCTATTGAAAGATATAATTTACTTTCTAAAGAGGAAAAAGAAACTTTACTTCCAGTTGGAATTAAAAAATTTATTATTGAAAGATCTTCTAGCTATTCTTGGTATCAGTTTGCTTACAATAACAATTACTTATTTACAATTGATAATTATGGTTATAGTGGTACTTTAGATGAAATTAATACGGTTACTCATTTTACTAAAGAGGAAATTGCTTTAAAAATAGAAGAGATTTTGAAATAATTCGACAAATATTTTAAAACACTTTTGTTATTATTTAAATGGTGATAATAATGAGAGAGTTTTTTATATTTGAAATTAAAGATGAATTTAAGAGTTTATATATGGATAAACCTAGTATTTTATATAATATTTTGGAACAGATATATAAACTTGATAAGAGTGATTTGAATTATGGGTATAGTCTTTTTAAACAATTAACAAGAAAAATTGCTAAAGAAGAGATTGATCGTTATTTATTTATTAAATATCATCAAAATATTCCTTACAGTAAACGAAAGGAAACGCACTATTATAATGATTCGGCTCATGATGAAGTTAGTACACTTCTTGTTAAACGAGCTTATATGCTTGTTAGGACTAATTATTATAATAGTTTCTTTTTAAAGGCTTTGAATAGTCCTAGTAATACTTATTTTGCAGTTGACTTTAAAAATCAAGATTATTTTTTCCTAAGTGATATGAAAATTCTTGTTTAATTTAAAAAAGTACGGTAATATATTGTTATAAGGAGTTGATATAATGTTACATGATATATTGTTAGTTGTTATTGGCATCATTATTGGATGTTTAATTGGATTTTTCATTTCAAGAAGTGTTACTAAAAAGTATATGAAGAAGAATCCTCCTATAAATGAAGAAATGCTTAAAGCATTAATGATGCAGATGGGAAGAAAACCTAATCAAAAACAAATTAATCAAATGATGAAATCAATGCAAAAGTATATGTAGTGCTTTTGCATTTTTTTTGACAAATTCTTTAAAATATGTTAAAATATGCACTATTATGTTGGGGGAAGAATTATGTTAAAACAAGAATTAGCACTAAAGTTTAAAATTCTTTGTGGAGATAAGGATTATAAACTTACGGTGAGCGATATTAAATTATTAAAAAACACTTTAAAGGGTGATTGTAGTTATAAAACTAGAAAAACGATAAATGAAATTTTATATCGGGAAGATGTTTCGTTTGATTCAAAAATATTAAAAGAATTTTTAAAGGTTGATTTTAATAAAGATTATTATATTAATAATTTTGTATTTTATAGTGATGTTAAAAATATGATTAAACGAACAGGGTATAATTTACAAGAAAAAATGGAATTAAAAATCTTAGAGGATATAGATGTTGCATATTATTCATTGATTGGTTATGTTAAAATTAACAGTATTCCAGTTGAAGAGAAAATTGCTTTTATTGAAAAATGGGCTAGTCTTGGGATGAATGTTAATAAAAATTTTATTTATTGTGTGTTTAATGATGAAATTCTTAATAATGCATTATTAAGAAAAGATGAAAAGGTTTTGGATGTTATTGAGGCTTATAATTTATATCGCGAAAATAATAGTAATCCTAATTTTGATGAGTTTTGTAATAATGTTATGAAGAAGAACTATGATTTTTCAACTTTTAAATATCAAGACTTAGAACCATGTTTTACGAAAGAGATGTTTCTTTATATGGTTAAGGGAGATTGTCTAGCACCATATTATGAACTTTTTAATAGGTCTAGTGTTATAAAAGATGTATTGTTTAAAGATAAGAGTGAAGATGATTTATTTGCAAGTGATGCTACTAATTTATATTTACCAATGGTAAAACAATTAGAAATTTGTCAAAATTATAATTTAAATACTTTTATGTTAAAATATCTTAAAGAAGCTGAATATGATGATTTTACTAGTTTTGTTATGGATCTTAAAGCGACTGATGAAAAGACATTTAATAATATTTTTAATAATGAAAAGCGGGATGAAATTAGTAAGGAACGTCTTGTTTGTGAGGCGAAGGATTATTTTAAGGAATTATCTTTAAAAGAATTTACTAAAAAGGCAATTAATGATTATTATTTAGGCTTGAAAGCCCCAAATAGTGAAGAATTTTTAATTGGGAAAACAGAGTTAGCAAGTCTTGCTAATAAAATTTATCGGAATAAATTAAGAGATAGATATTTTGTAGAAGTTAAGAAGTTTAGAGATTTGTTGTATCGAAAAGAGGATATCATTAGTTATATTGATACACAAGATTATACATGTCATCAGGCGTTAGCATTTGTTAAAATGGTAAGAGTAGGAGAATTTCCTTTTAATTTGGTAAAGGCTCTTGAAAATAATTTGAATTTAGAAATTAAGAAAAGGGATGCAGTTTTAAAGAAGGAAACGGAACATGAAATGGCTCATATTCTTATGACTAAATTTATGGATGAGAGTGTTACTGATTTAGGAAGTTTTCAAAAAAATATTATGGATCTTTATAATATTGATGCTAAAGAACAATTAAAATTATTAAATTTAGCGTGTTCTTTTAGTAATGATGTTAGTGTTGGTTATTTAAGAAAACTTAATAAGATTTTAAAACCGGTAGCTAAGAGTGAAGAAGTTGCTCCTAAAGATGAGGTTAGTGAGGAAATTAAAGTGTTAAATGATTATAAGGCCCGCGTTTGTAAGATTATGAATATCTTTAATAAAACTCCTAGCGTTGAGATAGCAAGATTTTGTGAGAATATTGGTTTTGATGTTAATAGTCTTGATATTAAAGATATGGATATGATAAAGTTATTTTTCGAAAAAGCCAAAAAAGTACCGTTAGAAGTTGCTCAAAAGATGACTTTGTGTGAAGACAAAGATGTAATATATAATTTATATGAACACTTTTTAGAATATGGAATAACTCCTAAGAAGACGGCGGTTATCGCTAAGACTTTAAGTATGGAAAAAGAAAATATGGTTATTAATAATTATATTTATAATCATAGTCTGGTTTTTGCTTATATTCCTTATTCAAAAATTGAAACGATGGAACGGGGAAGTTCATTATATGATGCTTATTACCGACTTGAAAATGATTGTGTAAGTTATGATCGAAAATCCCTTTTGAAGGCTTTTGATGATTTGACAGATAATCATATTCCATTATGCCGAGGAACGCTTTTTGAGGCTTTAAAAAAGTATGGTAAGAGTGGTAAAATATTAAGTAAAAAAGATAATAAAGGTTCTTGTTAGGAAAAGGACCTTTTTATTATTTGTAATGTTGTAAATAATTGGTTTTTGTGATAAAATTTAGTTGTTATAAATTGCCCCATGGCCAAGTGGTAAGGCAATACGCTCTGACCGTATGACGCGTTAGTTCGAATCTAACTGGGGCAGCCAATTAGTTATAATAATATTTTTAATAAATGGAGGATGAAATCATGAAAGAGGATTTAGCAGAATTATTGTTTCCTAATTTACCTTTTACGGTGGAAGAAATTGAAGATAAATATCCCAAAAGAAACTTAAAAGATGGAGAAATGGTTACAAGATTTGGGCCTAGTCCAACGGGATTTATGCATGTAGGTAATTTATATGGGGCTTTTATTGATAGCCTTTTAGCTAAACAAAGTAAGGGAACTTTTTTCTTAAGAATTGAAGATACTGATCACAAAAGAGAAGTGGATGGTGCCGTGGAATTAATTTTAAGTTCATTAGAGTATTTTAAAATTATTCCAACGGAAGGTTATTCTTATGGTGGGGAGTATGGTCCTTATAAACAAAGTGAGAGAAAATATATTTATCAAGCTTATGCTAAGAAATTAGTTAAGGAAGGGAAAGCTTATCCTTGTTTTATGAGTGAAGAGGAACTTAAAGAAATAAGAGAAGGACAAGAGTTAAGAAAAGAAGCGATTGGAATATATGGACATTATGCAGTTGACCGGGATTTATCACTTGATGAAGTTAAACTGCATTTAAAAAATAATGATCCATATGTTATTAGAATGAAATCACCGGGTGAGATGGATAAAGAAGTTATTTTACATGATTTAATTAAGAAAGATATTATTTTACCTGAAAATATTATTGATGAAGTAATTCTTAAGAAAGATGGAATTCCAACTTATCATTTTGCTCATGTTATTGATGATCATTTGATGGGAACAACGCATGTTTTAAGAGGCGATGAATGGGTTCCTAGCTTTCCTAAGCATTTACAACTTTGTCAATTATTGGGATTTAAACCATGTAAATATGCTCATCATGCACCTTTGACTAAAAAAGAAGATGGCAAGATAAGAAAATTAAGTAAAAGAAAAGATCCAGAATTTTCAGTTGGTTATTATAAAGAACAAGGAATTCCAGTTGAAGCGGTACGGCTTTATTTGGCAACACTAGCTAATACTAATTTTGAAGAATGGTATTTACAAAATAAAGATAAAACGATTGAAGACTTTACTTTTAGTTTTAGTAAGATGCCAACGGGAGGAACTTTGTTTGATATGGAAAAGTTAAGTAATATTTCTAAAACTTACTTTTCAAGACTTAAGGCTGAGACAATTTATGAAGATGCGTTGAAATATTTTATTGAATATGATCATGATTTTTATGATTTGATGATAAATCATAGAGATAAATTAATTGCTTTTTTAAATATAGAAAGAGATGGAAAAAGGCCTAGAAAAGATATTGAGACTTATCCTGATATAAAAAAAGAAAGTAGTTATATTTTTGATGAATTATTCTATGAAAATCGAGATATTACTTATCAAAATATTACTGATGAAGTTGATTTAGAACTATTAACAGAATACATCAAAATTTATCATGATTACGATAGTGAAAATGAGTGGTACGATGATATTAAAACATTAGCAGTTAAATTTGGTTATAGTTCTAGTGTTAAGGAATATAAAGAAAATCCAACATTATATAAAGGCCATGTTGGTGATGTTTGTGAGATGATTAGACATATTTTAACAGGAAGAGTTAAAACTCCTAATTTATATTCACTATTAAAAATTATGGGTATTGATGAATTTAAGAAAAAACTTGATTTTTATCTTAAACATTAAAAAAGTAACTGATAGATATTTAGATATTTATCAGTTTTTATATATATTTTGCATTTTTTAAGTATTTTTTGTTATACTATTATAGAAAAGAGGATTGGATATGAAAGAAATAAAATTAGAAAATCTTGAAGTAATGCATGATAATTATGAAAATGATACTATTAATCAACTGGTGAGGAATGCTTTAGATAATAATAGTATTAAAAATATTGTTAAAGTTAAAAAAGAAGAGCAGAATGTTTTACATAATTTTTCTATTAATCTTGATACTTTGAAAGTTGCTAATCAAAAGGCATCGGGAAGATGTTGGATTTTTGCTGGATGTAATGTGATTAGGGAAGTTATTGCGAAAAAGTATAATTTAAAAGATTTTGAGTTATCACAAAGTTATATTGCTTTTTATGATAAGCTTGAAAGATCTAATTATATTATGAATACATTAATTGATTTAAAAGATAGAGAGATTGATGATAGGGAAAGATATCATATTTTAACAACGGGTCTTGAAGATGGAGGACAATGGGATATGTTTGTTAATATTGTTAATAAATATGGAATTGTTCCTAAAACGGTTATGGATGAGACTTATCAAAGTTCTAATAGTAGTGAGGTTAATTATTTGTTAAATAGAAAAATAAGACAGTTTGCTAGTGTTATTCCTACTTATGAAGATGATCTTATTAGTTTAAAGAATTTATATTTAGAAGATATTTATCGTATTCTTGTTGACTGTTATGGTAGTATTCCTAAAGTCTTTGATTTTGAATATACGACTAAAGATAAAGAATATCACATTATTAAAGGCCTTACGCCTTTAGAGTTTTATCATGATTATTCCGGAATTGATTTGAATGATTATATTAGTATTATTAATTCACCTACTAAGGACAAACCATTTAATAAAACTTATACAGTTAAGTATTTGGGGAATGTAATTGAAGGGTCTAGAGTTCTTTATTTAAATCTTAATATTGATACCTTTAAAGAGAAGGTTTTAGCGCAATTAAAAGATAATACGCCGGTTTGGTTTGGTAGTGATTGTAGTAAAGCTTTTGATAGAGAAAAGGGTATTTTTGATGATAAATTATTTAATTATAATGATCCTTTTAAAACTGATTTTACAATGGATAAGAGTAATTTGTTAGATTATTATGAAGCGGCGATGAATCATGCGATGGTATTAACAGGAGTTAATATTGAAAACGAAGTTCCTACAAAATGGAAGATTGAAAATAGTTGGGGTGAAGAAAAAGGAGATAAAGGTTATTATGTGGCCAGTGCATCATGGTTTGATAAGTATGTTTTTCAGGCTGTTATTAATAAAAAATATTTAACAAGTAGTGAATTAGCATTATTACAAGAAGAACCAACGGTTTTAAAACCATGGGATCCAATGGGTACGCTTGCAAAATAAAAAGATAGAGCAATCTATCTTTATTTGTTTATTGGTAGCCTGTACGGGGTTTGAACCCGTGAATACGAGCTTGAGAGGCGCGCGTGTTAAACCACTTCACCAACAGGCCAGTTAAAAATAATTACTTTTAAATATTATCATAAAAAAAAGAAAGTTGCAAGAGTTTACATCTTTTAAAAAATATGATACAATACTTTTCTTCGGAAGGATGATGTAGTATGTTAAAATTAGCAATGATAAATGATGGTGTTTTGTTAAAAGTATCACTTAATTTTAAAAATATAGTACTAAAGAAGAATCAATTAAATAGTCATAAAAATGATGTTAAGGAAAGTGATATTATAATTGGTAAAACCGTTTTTTCAACGGTGAGTGATAATTATCTAGCTAAGTATGATCCTAATTATCTTACAGGTTATATTAGAAGATGTGTTAATTATAGTAATAGACAAATTGATTATATTGCTGTTAATACCAAGATGGATAATGATTTTTATGATACTTATTTATTACCACTACCTAATAATCAGGAGAATTATGCCATTGATTATTTGTATGGTTCTTTGATTAATAATATTAGATTTAGTGATCCTGATAAGATTAAAGAGGTTGATATTAATTTAAAAAAATTAGGGATAGATAAACTTTTTGATCAACAGGTTTTAAGTCAGGTTTTGAAAGTGAAAAATGAGTATCATGATTATCGAGAAGTTAAGAATCAACTTATTTATGATGGATATGGTAAACAGGTGGAGATTATTGATTTTTTGAATAATTTAGATTATAAGATAAGTGATGATAATTTTTTACCTAAAGTTTATTTTGATAAGACGCTGGCTTTTTTTGCGGATGATAAGAAGCCTTATAAATGTCTTAATAATTATTTAAAAACAGCGGAAGATAATTATGATTCATATTTAAGTCTTGCTATTTTTAATAATCTTGTTTACAATGAACCGCTTAAATGGCATAATTTGTCATTTTCACAGCAAAAGACTCTTTTGAAGAGGGATAATAATGGATAAAAGATTTTTACGTTCAAAGCTTTTATTAGGTGATGAAAGCATAAATTTGTTAGCTAATTCTACGGTTTTAGTGGTTGGCCTTGGGGGAGTTGGCGGTTATGTTGTTGAATCACTTGCAAGAACAAATGTTGGTAAGCTTATTTTAGTTGATTATGATAATGTTGATATTACTAATATTAATAGGCAACTTATTGCGCTTAATTCAACTGTTGATAAATATAAAGTTGATGTTTTTAAAGCGAGAATTAATGATATTAATCCTAGATGTCAAGTGATTACTCATAAAATTAAGATTGATAGTAATAATTTAGAAGATATCTTTGATACAACTATTGATTTTGTGGTTGATGCTTGTGATGATAAAAAGGCTAAAAAAGCTATTATTGATTATTGCCTTCTTAAAAATATTCTATTTATTAGTGCAATGGGAACTGGAAAGAGAATGGATCCTTCCAAATTAGTAATTACGACTCTTGATAAAACTTATAACGATCCATTAGCAAAAGTTATGCGTGGGATGGTTGATAAAAGAATGCAAAAGAAGGTTAATGTTTGTCTTTCTTTGGAAGTGCCTGTTAAGACGGAAGGGGCAGTGATTGCTTCTTGTGTGTTTGTACCTGCAACAGCGGGTTTGTTGATTGGTAATTATGTTATAAATAATTTATTAAAGCAAAAAGAACTCATAATTAAATGAGTTCTTTTTAAAATTTACGATATAAGCCAACGACTTTGCCAAGAATTGTTACTTCATCTAGGATAATTGGATCCATTGTATCGTTTTCAGGTTGTAATCTAAAATAGCCATTTTCTTTGTAGAAAGTTTTTACAGTCGCTTCATTTTCTTTGTTCATGGCTACAACGGTATCACCGTTAATGGCGGTGTTTTGCCGTTCAACAATTAAAATATCACCATCATAGATTCCAACATTAATCATTGATTCACCACTTACTTTTAAAGTAAATACTTCCTTTTTATTACCTAATAATTCAACTGGTAGAGGGAATGTTTCATCAGGGCGTTCTATGGCTTCGATAGGGGTACCAGCGGTTACTTTACCTAGAAGTGGAACTTTTACAGTATCATCATTATTATCTAAATATTCGTTATCAACTAATACTTCGATGGTACGGTTGGTTCCGGCTCCTTTTTTGATATAGCCTTTATCTACTAATTGTTTTAAGTGAAAATGAATGGTAGCGGGGCTAGATAGTTTAGCGGCATCTCCTATTTCTCTTACGGTTGGTGGATAGCCGTTTTTAGCAATTAATTTTTTTATAATTTGTAAAATGTCAAATTGACGTTCTGTTAATTTCTCCATATTTCCTCCCTTTTATAATTATATATTAGCATTCACTATGTAAAATGTCAAACAAAATTTCGAAAAATAAAGAAAGAACATTGACAAAAACAATTGTTCGAGTTATGATTAAAACATGAAGAAGGAGGAAGAAGAGAAATGGAAAAAGTAAAGGCAGGAGTAAAAACAGTATTTATGGTGGTAGCTATTTATATAATGGCTGTAGTTTTAAGTTTAATTATGTGCGATAGGGTGAGTAATCTTGAAAGTCAAGAAGATCATACGATCAGGGATGAGAATCTTGTAATGAATGTAAAATAGACTTAATTATTTATTAGGAGCATGGTATAATAAAAAGAGAAAGAGGTAAAAATTATGAAGAAAATAATTTTAGTAGATGGGAATAATTTACTTTTTAGAAGTTACTATGCAACTAGTTATAGTGGAGTAATAATGAGAAACTCTAAGGGCTTTCCTACTAATGGGCTTTATGGCTTTATAAATATGATGAATAAAATCATTGATGAAGAAAAACCAAACTATATTTTAGTAGCCTTTGATAAAGGTAAAACCTTTAGACATGATCAGTATGATTCATATAAAGCGGGTAGAAAGGCGATGCCTGAAGAATTAAAATTACAATTTCCAAAAGCTAAAGAAGTACTTGATACAATGGGAATTAAACATTTTGAAATAGATAATTACGAAGCGGATGATATTATTGGTACCATGGCTAAAATTATTGATGAGGAAGATCAATTTATTGCTACAATTGTTTCTAGTGATAAAGATTTATTACAATTAATAAGCGATGAAGTTGATGTAAAACTTTTAAAAACTAAAGACTATATTAGATTTAATAAAGAAGTATTTAGAGATCATTATAAAATTGATCCTATTAATATGATTGATTTGAAGGCGTTGATGGGTGATAGTTCTGATAATATTCCGGGAGTCAAAGGAATAGGTGAAAAGGGAGCTATTGGGTTACTTAGTAAATATCATACTTTAGATAATCTTTATAATCATCTTGATGAAGTGACTCCTAAGACTAGAGAAAAACTCATTAATGATAAAGAAAGTGCGTATATGAGTTATGATTTAGCAACAATATATAGAAATGTTCCAATTCCATTTTCTTTAGATGATTGTAGGTATTTAGGGATAAATTATAATGAATATTTACAAGTGTTAGAAGAGTTAGAGTTTAAATCATTAATAAAAAAGTTAGAACAAAAAATGGCTAATTTACCATTAAGAAATGAAGATGAAAAGGGAATTAAAAATGAAGTAAGACAGCAGACAGTAGATATTAATCAATTTGATTTTAAAAATGATTTTGCTTTTTATATTGAAACAGATAATTTGGATTATAATGCTGCAAATATTATGGGATTAAGCTTTGTTAATGATAGTAGTTGTTGTTATATACCTTTTAGTGAACTTATTAATTATCAGAAAGTTTTTTCTGATAAGACAGTTAAAAAGTATACTTATGATGTTAAGAAGGGGTATATTCTTTTAAAAAAGCAGGGAATAAATCTTGTTAACTGTAATTATGATGCTATGATTGCAGCTTATTTACTTGATTATAATTTAAGTGATGATATTACTATTTTAATGCAGGAGTTTAATTATGATATTCCTACTCATACTGATTTTTTTGGAACGGTTAAAAGACGTAAAGAGATTGATAATCTTTGTTTAAAAAATTATGTTTTAGAAAAAGGAAAGTTTATTTATAATACCAAGGATCAATTATTAACTCGAATTAAAGAAGAAGAGGAAGAAGAATTATTTAATGAGATTGAAATGCCCCTTGCTTATGTTTTGAGTGATATGGAGCTTACTGGGGTAAAGGTTAATAAAGATTATTTGTTGAAGTTAAAGGATGATTTAGAAGATAAATTAGAAAAAATGGAACAGGATATTTATAAAGAAGCTGGATGTGAATTTAACATTATGTCATTTAAACAACTTGGTGATGTTTTGTTCGTTAAACTTGAACTTCCTTATCCTAAGAAAAGAAAAAAAGATGAGGTAAGTTATTCTACTAATAAGGATATTTTGGATAAAATTAAAGATTATCATCCAATTGTGCCAATGGTTTTAGAATACCGAATGCTTAGTAAATTGTATGCTAATTATGTAGTTGGATTAATTCAGGAAATAGATGATGATGGAAGAATTCATACTGTTTTTAACCAGTGTTTAACGAGAACGGGAAGACTTTCATCTAATAAACCAAATTTACAAAATATTCCTATTCGAAGTGATTATACAAGATTAGTAAGAAAAGCTTTTGTGCCATTTGATGATGAATCGGTAATGATGAGTAGTGATTATTCGCAAATAGAGCTTAGAATTTTTGCATCACTTTCTAATGCTACTAATTTAATTCAAGCTTTTAAGGATGATAAAGATATTCATACTAAAACGGCAGCTGATATTTTCCATGTTAATCTTAGTGAAGTTAATAAATCAATGCGAAGAACGGCAAAGGCTGTAAACTTTGGAATTTTATATGGGATTAGTAGTTTTGGGCTTAGTGAGGATTTAAAAATTGATTTAAAGAGTGCTAAGAATTTTATTGATAATTATTTGGAAACTTATCCGGGTATTAAAGAGTATATGGAAGAAGAAAAGAAAGAAGCTTATAAGAATGGTTATGTTAAAACAATTATGAACCGAAAAAGAATTATTAATGAATTAAAAAGTAGTAATTATATGGTTCGTAGTGGTGGAGAGAGAATGGCGCTTAATACGCCAATTCAAGGGAGTGCTGCGGATATTTTGAAAAAAGCGATGGTAGCATTACATAGCGAAATGACAAAGAGAAAATTGAAGAGTAAGATTTTAATTCAGGTACACGATGAACTTGTATTGAATGTTTATAAGGATGAATTAGAAGAAGTTAAGGAACTCGTTAAAGATAAAATGGAGAATGTTGTAACGCTTCAAGTACCATTAAAAGTTGATATTGAAGTTGGTAACAACTGGTATGAAGCAAAATAGATAGAAGGAAGGGAAAATTATGCCAGAGAAACCTGAAGTAATTACAGTTAGTAGAAGCCTTGAGAGAAGAATAATTGGTAAAACAATTCAAAAGGCTGATGTTTATTGGGATAATACAATTATTGGGAACGTTGATGAATTTAAGAAGAATATTCAAAATCAAACGATTGAAAAGATTACGACAAGAGGGAAATGGATTGTGATTTTTCTTACTTCGAAAGCTCTTATTATTCATTTAAGAATGGAAGGTAAATTCTTTTTTAGAGATCAAAATACTCCAAAGGAAAAACATGAACATGTGATTTTTAGATTTACGGATGGAACGGACATAAGATTTCATGATACTAGAAAATTTGGAAAAATGGCTTTGCTTTCTAAGGTGGATCTTTATAATGTTAAACCTTTATGTGACTTGGGATATGAGTATGATGATTTATTACTTACTCCTAAGTATTTAAAAGAAAAATTAACACATAAGAGTATTCCTGTTAAAACGGCTCTTTTAGATCAATCGATTATAACGGGGATTGGTAATATTTATGATGATGAGATTCTTTTTAAATCAGCTATTAATCCTAAAAGACGGGCTTCTTCTATTAGTTTAGATGAAGCGGATACTATTATTCAAAATACAAAAATAATATTAAATGAAGCTATTTTAAAGGGTGGTACAACTATTAAGAGTTTTGAATCAAGTGAAGGAGTTCATGGGCTTTTCCAAAATGAATTATTAGTTCATGGAAAGAAGAATGGAATTTGTCCTAAATGCGGTAGTAATATCGTTTATACAAGAGTAGGTGGAAGAGGAACTTATTATTGTCCTAAGTGTCAAAAATAGGTTTCTTTTCTTTCTTTTTCTTCTAAAATATGTTATAATTGTAAAGGTTTTCTGAAGGAGGGAAATGAAATGAAAAAGACAAAAATAATTTGTAGTGTTGGTCCTATTAGTAATACTCCTGATGTTATGGAACAAATGGTTTTGGCTGGTATGAATGTAGCTAGAATTAATTTTTCTCATGCTACTATTCAAGAAAGACAAAAAGCGTGTGATTCTGTTAGAGAAGTTAGAAAAAGAACAGGAGAAAATGTGGCTATTTTATGGGATACTAAAGGTCCTGAATTTAGATGTGGTGTGATGGAAAATGATGGT
Source organism: uncultured Bacilli bacterium (assembly GCA_934162445.1). GTDB lineage: Bacteria > Bacillota_I > Bacilli_A > RF39 > UBA660 > Onthousia. Next base: position 157,973 of record CAKPIT010000003.1, on the reverse strand, counting down.
ATTGAGTTAATTGATGATCACTTCATTGATATTGTTAAAGATGAGGTTATTGGAACTTCTGAAAGATTTTCTGTTAATCATCCACAAGCTCTTGATTCTTTGAGTGAAGGAAGTATTATTCTTTTGGAAAATGCGAAAATGAAACTTGAAGTTATTAAAAAATATACTGATAAAGTTACTTGTAAAATTATAAATGGGGGACATCTTGGAAGTAAGAAAAGTTTAAGTGTACCCGGTGTGCATTTAGATATTCCGTTTATTTCTAAAGAGGATGAAGAAGATTTAATTTATGCTTGCGAACATGGTGGGGAATTTATTGCTTTGTCATTTGTATCAACAAAAGAAGATGTATTAGAAGTTAAAGAGTTATTAAAAAAACATAACCGAGAAGATTTCCGCATTATTTGTAAGATTGAAAGTGCTCTTGGAATTGAAAACTTAGAAGAAATATTAGCAGTTAGTGATGGTATTATGGTGGCAAGAGGTGATCTTGGAACGGAAGTAAAAAGTGAAATGGTACCTATTTATCAAAAGCAAATGATAAAAACTTGTCGGATGATGGGTAAAATTGCAATTGTAGCTACCGAAATGTTAGAGACAATGATGGAGAATATGCGCCCTAAACGGGCTGAGACAAGCGATATTGCTAATGCGGTTTTAGATGGTGTTGATGCTGTTATGTTAAGTGGTGAGACTACAGTGGGTCAACATCCGGTTGAGACCGTTAAAGCGATGGCATCTATTTGTGAGACGACGGAAGAATATGCTAAATTTAATTATGCATTTGATATTGCATCTTTAGATAGTATTACAAAAGCGATTGCTAGTGATGTTGTTTTAAGTACTGATGCTTTGAAAGCAAGATTAATTTGTGCGGCTACTATCACCGGAAGAACAGCACGTGTAATTAGTAATCTTCATCCAAGTGCACCAATTTTAGCGTTAACACCTGATGATAAAACTAGTAGATATTTAGCTTTAAACTGGGGAGTATATACAAAAAAATTACCTATTTTAGAAACAACTGATATGGTATTAACAGAGAGTGTTAAAAATGCTAAAGAGTTTATGCCATTAAATAAGGGTGATTATATTATTTTAACTGGTGGTTTTCCTAATACTACTACTAAACAAATTACTAATTTAATGAAAATTGAACAAATATAAAATACCAATGGTTTTATTCATTGGTATTTTTTTTATCTAAATCAATTAAACTATTATCAAATTCTTTGACATCATGTAATAGAGTTTCATGAACTTGTTCTTCTGATGTGTCAATAAAGACTTCTTCGATACGATCTACTCGACATTTTTCGGCTTCAAGAATAGCATTTATTTTATTAGCGGCTGTTATTATTTCATCATTAACGACAACATAATTATATTTGGTAAGTTCATTAATTTCTTCATAGGCCCGTTTGAAACGTTTATCAATCTTATCAGGACTATCCGTATTACGATTAACTAATCTTTTCTTTAGTTCTTTCATGGAAGGTGGCATTATGAAGATGAATACTGTATCTTCTAGTTTTTCTTTTATTTTTAATGCTCCTTGAATTTCAATAACTAAAATAACATCTTCACCATTATTTAAATGGTCTTTAATGTGATTTAGAGGTGTTCCATAATAATTGTCATTATAAATGGCATATTCTAAAAAATTATTATCTTTTATAGCTTTTTCAAATTCTTCAGTTGATAAGAAATAATAATCTTGGCTATCTTTTTCGCCTTGACGAGGATTTCTTGTCGTGCATGAAATTGATAACCAACAATTATCTCTTTTGTTTAGTACTTCTTTAACAATGGTGTCTTTACCACAACCGGAAGGACCGGAAATAACTATTAATAAGCCTTGCTTTTTAGTTTTGATAATATTACTCATATTAAATCTCCTTAATTGGTATTTTTTTATATTCATCACTAATTAGTTTATTAGATATCTCGTGGGGGAATCCTAGTGAATATATTTTAACGGTTTGATAAGTATAGTCAAAAATAGGATCGTTTTCTTTAGTAAATTTGCTAATTAGCGGAATAGTTAAGTCTTTTTTGATAGTATTAAGATGGCTTTTACCGGCAGTAGTAAAGCCTAAGACTCTTATATAATTTATATGTTTAAAGTTTTTAGCATCTTCTTTTTTATAGCTACAAAGAATATAAATTAATATTCTGTTTAATCTAGCATAGGTTAAATTTTTAGTTTTTACTCTTTTAATCAAGTCATCTAAATCAGTAGCATATTGGATTTCTTTTTTTAATCTATTATTTAAGTTACTATCTACTAGATTATAAATAGTTAAATCTTCAGATGAGATAATTTTATATTTTAATAAAAGAAAATAGTTATTTAAATTAGGAATACTATGTTTTAAAGCTTCGTTGGTTTCTTTGGGTACTACCTCTTTAATATCTTGGTTTTCTAAAAGGGCTTTTCTAATACTAGTAGCACTACTTATTTTTCCTTTGAGATTTATATCATGATAATCAGTAGTTCTTTTAATGGTATGGGGAATAATATCGTAATTATTAGCTATTATGGCTTTAATATAGCTGATTCCTAAAATATCATTAGGTAGTTTATAACTTTTGTTAGTGAGATTTTCAAGGGCTTTAGAAAGGGCGGTAGGGTAATTAGAGCCTTCTTTTAGGTATACTTTTACTAAATCATTAAATAATGGGTTATGTAATTGACAGGTGGCCAGTTCTTTAAGGGAATTGATATTGCTTGATTCACTACCAAAGACTAAATCAGTTACTTGTAGGTAGTGACAAAGTTCAAGGGAAGCATTAGCAAAGATATCGGATGATGCAACAGTGAATGGGAAAGGGAGTTCTACTACTAAATCAACGCCATACTTTAAGGCAATTTTAGTCTTGTCCCATTTATCTAGAAATGATATTCCTCCTCGTTGAGTAAAGTTTCCGCCTAATATTAAGACAATTAAACTGTCTGGAAACATCTTTTTAACCATATTGATGTGATATATATGTCCATTGTGAAATGGATTATATTCGGCAATGATACCAACTGTTCTTTTTTTCATAACTTTTCCCCAATTCCTAAAAATATTATTAATAGTATAACATAAAATAGATTTTTTACAAATTACTAAATTAGGTATATAATAAAGATGTAGGTGATACTGATGAATTTTCTTGATGGGAAGAAAAAATTTTTGAGTTATTTGGAATTTGAAAAAGGATTAAGTGTAAATACTATTAAAAGTTATAGTTATGAGTTAAAAGATTATTTTAATTATTTAAGTAATATTAAAAAAATAAATGATGTTGGGAAAATCAAAAAAGATGATGTTGAAGGGTTTTTAAAATATTGTTATCAAAGAAATGAAGATAGTAAAACTGTTTCTCATAAATTAACTATTATTAGTAGTTTTCATAAATATTTAGAAAAAATTAATATTAGCAAATCTAATCCAGTGGAATTCATTGATCATCCTAAAATAACAAAGACATTACCACATACGTTGTCAGTTGATGATGTTAATAAATTATTAGATATTGATTTAAAAACACCATTTGACTATCGAAATAAGGCTATGTTAGAATTGATGTATGGTTCTGGGCTTAGAGTTTCAGAACTTATTCTCTTAACACTTTATGATATTGATTTTGTTAATGCGGTCGTAAGAATAAAAGGAAAAGGAAATAAAGAAAGAATTGCCCCTTTAAATGAAACAACAATTAAATATTTAAAATTATATCTTGAAGTGAGAAGTCAATTATTAAAAAAGAAGCAATGTGACTTTTTGTTCTTGAATTCAAGAGGGACTAATATTTCTAGACAAGGTTTTTTTAAAAATTTAAAAGAACTTCTTAGATCTAAAAATCTTGATCCTGATATTTCTCCTCATAGTTTAAGACATTCTTTTGCGACGCATCTTTTGAGTGGAGGGGCTGATTTAAGAAGTATTCAGATGTTATTAGGACATTCTGATATAGCAACAACTAGAATATACACACATATAACAAATGATAAAATTAAAAATGACTATTTGAGTAGTCATCCACGAGCAAAAAAGGAGAATTAAAATGAAATTTAAAAGAATATTCTTAATGGTATTAGATTCCCTTGGAGTAGGGGAAGCACCGGATGCTATTAATTATGGTGATAGTGGGGCTAATACACTGGGGCATATTAAGGAACAATGTGATTTGTTTGTGCCTAACCTTGCGAAAATTGGTTTTTTAAATACTATAAATATGGATGAAAATAATAATGTTGAGGCTTATTATACAATTGCAAGACCTAATAATAGTGGAAAGGATACATTGCAAGGCCACTATGAAATGATGGGAATTACTTCTAATATTCCGTTTAAAACTTATAATGAAAATGGATTCCCAATTGAGTTAATTGATGAAATTGAAAAAGTTACGGGAAGAAGAGTTATTGGTAATAAATGTAGCAATGATAATTCTATTGTTAAAGAATTAGGAGAAAGGCAACTTAATTATGGATCATTAATAGTTTATACATCAGCAGATTCTGATTTACAAATTGCAGCCCATGAAGATGTTATTAGCCCGGAATTATTATATAGTTATTGTGAAAAAGTCAGACAGTTAACACTTGATGAAAAGTATTTAGTAGCACGGGTTATTGCAAGACCTTTTACAGGAAGTAATAATAAATTTAAGTTAGATAATAGTGGGAGAAAAGATTATCCGGTTAAAGCTCCTAAGAGTATGGTTTTAGAGCAATTAAATGATAATAACTATAATGTGATTGCGATTGGTAAGATTAATGATATCTTTAGAAAAGAAGAAATAAATAAGAGTTTAAAGGCTACTTCTAATACAGAAGCAATTAATAAATTAACTAATATTATGGATAAGAAGTTTACAGGACTATGTATGGTTAATTTATGTGATTTTGATAGTTTATATGGCCATTTAAGGGATGCTAATGGTTATGCTAGAAGCATTGAGGAATTTGATGTAGAAATTCCGTTAATCCTTAATAAATTAAACATGGATGATTTATTGATAATTACTGCTGATCATGGGAATGATCCAACTTTTAAAGGTAATGATCATACAAGGGAAAATATACCATTAATCTTTTATAGTAGGAGTTTTAAAGATCCTAAGAGACTAGAAATTCAAGATACTTTAGCAGTAATTGGGGCGACAATTGCGGATAATTTTGATCTTGATGCGCCAATGGTTGGTACTAGCATTTTAAATGAACTTGAGTAGAGAAGGGGAAGAGGTAAAAAAACTAGTAAGTATATTACTAGTTTTCTTCTTTTTTGTCTTCTTCGAAGCTAGAACAATTAGTTTCTTCTTGATCTTTAACTTCATCATTTGGACAATCACAATTGCTTTCAACTTTAATTTGGTCTAAGTCACATTCTTGATTATTACAATTATGTTTGCAACTTTTAACGTTACATTTAATGTTTTGTTTCTTTTTCATTAATATTTCTCCTCCTTTTACATTATGTCCATAGAATAACGATTTATACGCCCTATTTTTAATATTCACTTCCCCTACTACTATTTTGCTTAATAGAAGAGGAGGAAGTAGTATTAGATGGGAAATAATATATATAAAGATAAAATAAATAATAATTAAATGTAATATATATATATTATTGTTATAAGATTAGTGATATATAGATATATACAAATAAATATATTAGTAGAGGATAATTTGTTAATTTAATTATAAATATATTTGAAAATAAAAAATTATCTAAATATTGGTTGAATATTTTATAAGTAAATCTTTATAATTATTAACCTAAAAATCATTAATTTATAACTTCCCATAATAGATATTATGTTAACTAATATATTATCAATTATTTTCAATAATATAAATACTAACCCTTAAGAATGAATTTTCTTTTCTACTTATAAATTAACATATTTGCCAACAAAAACAAGTTTTTTTACTTGCTTTTATTTTTTAAAATTTTCTTTTTTTGTTCTTCTACTTTTAATTCCCATTTTGCTTGTTTATATATATCTATCTTATGAATAATATTAACTATAACAATAGCAATCAACACAGGAAAAATTATATATTCCATTATATAACACCTCATTAAAATTTTATCATAAATAAACATAAATAAATAATAAAAATTTTAATATTTACATTTTTTTGCTTCATTGGCAGCAAACCCCTAGGAAAACGTTTTCTTAGTTGCCAGTAATAAGCATTAATATTAAATAAAAAAGTCAATGGCTACGCAATTTTTTTTGAAACCTTTATTAGTCATAAATTTCTTCTTCAAATATATATTATTTACTCCTATTATTATGATTATACCAAAAGAAAAAAGAAAGGTACTCCTCCCCTTCTCTTTATTTTACACATTTTTACAATAAAAATTTTTATTTTAAACTTTACGTGATTGTATTTCGGCAATTTTTTCAAGAACTTCTTTGGCATTTACTTCATTTATTTCGTTGTATCCAAGTTCTCTTAAAGCTTGTACTTTAGCAGTGTTCAATTCTTGAGTTCTACTTAGTTTCTCTTCATTTTTTTGTTCGATATCTTGAACGAAACGTTTGTGGGTTTCGGCAATTTTATTTTTTGATGCTCCGCCACTATGATATAGGGTCATAGCTGAAAAGAGAATACTTTCAAAGACAAATTGTCTATCTTTATCGAAAACAAATTCCATTGGATCAGTAAAGCCCATTGACTTAGACATATATCCTAAAATATATCTTAATTCATCAGCAGTTTCCATTGATTGTAGGTAATGATATAAATATGTATAGGTATTATAGGTTTCTTTTGTTTTATCTTCAATAAGTTTTTCTTTTAATAAATTAATAATATCGGCAAGTAATTCTTGTTCTTTTTTGTTAAAACATTTTAAATCGGCTAATACTTCCCTATTTGATGAATCTTTAACACCTTCGTTAAGTCTTGATTCTACATCTATTATATAATCGTTAGTTATTTTTATTTCACTAATTTTATCTTCGCTATCAACATTTAATAAAGCTAATAATTTGATGGCTTTTTCTTTAGGCCATGCTGATAATTTATCTAAAGCTAAATAATTATATAGCATTTGTCTTGATACTCCTAAATATTTAGCTAATCTTACTTTTGATATTCCAAGTTCTACTAATAATTCGTTAATATTTTTCATGATTTCCTCCTATACTCATTTTACTTATTTTTACAAGAATAGTCAAGCTAAAAATATGTAAATTGGTTTACAAATTTAGTCTTATAAATACCATAATTTTTGGCCATTTTTTCGTACTTCTTTAATAAAACCACCACCTAGACAGTATTCATTATCATAAAAAACACAAGCTTGGCCCGGAGTTATGGCTTTTAAATTGTTGTATTTAACAAGAATTTCATTATTATCTAAATATGTTAGTTCAACCTTGCTATCACTCGCACGATATCTAAATTTAGCAGTGCACTTGGTAGGACGTTCATCACAGTTAAAATTAACACTTTCAATAATACAACTATCAGAGTATAAATAAGGATTATCATCGCCAAGGGCAACATATAAAATATTATTTTCTAAGTCTTTACCAACGACGAATAAACGGTCGGTGGTACCACCAATATTTAAGCCTTTTCTTTGACCAACCGTGTAATACATTAATCCAATGTGTTCTCCTAATACTTCTTTGGTTTCAATATTAACAATTTTTCCTTTTTGATTGGGTAAATAATTTTTTAAAAAATCTCTAAAGTTTCTTTCACCAATAAAACAAATACCGGTGGAGTCTTTTTTAGTAGCTGTTGAAAGACCGTATTTTTTAGCAATTTCTCTAACTTCTTTTTTGGTTTCTATGTCTCCTAATGGGAAAAGAACATTTTTAAGTTGATCTTTAGATACTTGTGATAAAAAGTAAGTTTGATCTTTATTTTGTTCATGACTACGCATAAGACGACCATTTTCAATTTTAGCATAGTGACCAGTGGCAATATATTTGGCCCCAAGTTTTTTAGCTTCTTCACTGAATTTAGAAAATTTAATATATTTATTACACATGATATCAGGATTAGGGGTACGTCCTTTTTTTAATTCATCTAAAAAGTAAGTAAAGACATCGTCCCAATATTCTTTAATAAAATCAACCCGTTTTAAAGGTATTCCTAGTTTATCACAAACACTTTTAGCATCATTATAATCTTGTTCTTGAGGACATATATTATTATTTAAATTAGGATTGCCTAAATAGTCGTTATTAATAGAACTATCCCAATTACGCATGAAAAGGCCTATTACGTCATAGCCTTGCTCTTTTAAAAGAATCGCTGCTACTGATGAATCAACACCACCACTCATTCCAACAACTACCTTCTCCACTTCACTTCACCTCTTTTTAATGCTAATTATACTATATTTTTTAAAAGAAGTAAAATATTAGGTTACTAGTTTAATAAGATATGGAGTAATAAAGACTTCAAAGAAACTTAATATAATATTTATAATTAAAACACTTAAATATACTCTTAAGTATCTTTTCATAGAACTTCTTAAATCAATTTCTTTCTTTTTAAAAAGATAATTAAATAGTTTTATACTAAAATAAAGGGCATAGAAACCTAAAAAGAGTGTTAGTAGTATAGATATAAACTTATGGGGAAATAAATAGAATAAGGCCTTTAAAATACCTTTAAAATGGTATGTTTTAATGATGGATGCTAATGAAAACCCAAAGATAAAAGCTTTAAAGAATAATAAAATAATTATTAAGAAAGAACCAATGATAGAAATACCAAATAAAAATAATAAACTACTATAAATAATATTACCACTTAAACTATTAATAAGAGCCTCTTTATAATCAATATTACCTGTTTTAATACTATAAAAAAAGGAATTAAGACTATTAGTTACCAAGAGTTCATCACTTTTATTTAATATTAAAGCATAAATAATACCAAGTAATATAGAAATTGATACAATAATTATTAATATTAGATAGATTTTCTTTTGTTCTTTTAGTTTATTATTTACTTTATTAGTTAATTTATGTATTTTTAAATCCATTATCTTCACCTAATAAAGAATATTAATATTTTTCATATTTTTTCCTAAAATCATTTTACAAATATAGACTTTTTATATATAATTATTACAAGGATGGTGGATAACATGAATGAGAAGACAATAAAAATTATCTCTATTATTATGCTTGTAGCAGTTGTTGCCGGTGTATTAAGTACATTATTTTTCTATATATAAAAAGCAATCAGTAGTAAGATTGCTTTTTTTATTTATCAATATATCCTTCTATTTCTGGAGTAATATCAGTAACTAAGGATGTATTACCATATTTTAAAACGATATCATTTAATCTTTTTTCATCTTTGGCTAAATATAAAACAACAAGACCAGCGATACGATTAGCAGTATACTGATTAAGTTTATAGATATCTGATGGATCAATATGATACTTTCTAACGATATCATTAACAGGACCATATTTATAAATATAATTAGTATACGATTTACTGATTAAATCAATTGTTTTGTCTTTTTTTAAAAATTTTGCACATCTCCATACTTTCAAGAAAATCACTCCTTTATAAGTTCTATATTATAACACAGTTTTAATAATTTGGTAACATTTAACATGAGTTTTTTTTAAAATTTAACCAATACTATTAATGTAGCAATTTAAGGAGTTGGTCATGATGAAATTTTTTAAAAAAATAAAGCTACAAATACTTATTCCTCTTTTTATTTTTCTTATTGTACCCATAACTTCCTTTGCTTATTCAAAATATATTATTCCATCAGGTGAGACCATTGGAATTGAAGTGAATTCAAAAGGAATATTAGTCGTTGGTTTTTATGAGGTTGATGGCAAGTATATTGGTAAGGATTCAGGATTTGAAATTGGTGATAAAATTATTAAAATTAATAACCAGAAAGTAGAATCTATTAAGGAAATGGTTGAAGTAGTCAATAAAGAAGCTATAAATGATAATTTGTTAGAGGTAACGATTATGAGAGATAATAAGTCTTCGGTTTTATCTTTAAATCTTATTTGTGATGATAATAAGGTATGTAAAACTGGGTTATATGTTAAAGATCAGATAACCGGTGTTGGGACTTTAACTTACATTGATCCGAAAACTAATATTTTTGGGGCTTTAGGACATGAAATAACGGAACGAACGACTAAAGAAAAGTTTGAAATTAAAGATGGGAAAATCTTTAAAGCGGAAGTTTTCAATAACATTCGAAGTGAAAGTGGTAATCCGGGAGAGAAGAATGCAACTTATGATAAAAATGATGTTTATGGTAATATAAATAGCAATGATTTAGCAGGAATATTTGGAAAATACACAAAGGAAATATTAGAAGATAATCTTTTAGAAGTTGGTGATAAACAGGATATTAAGGAAGGAGAAGCTACCATTAAGACCGTTCTTAGTGGTAGTACGATTAAAGATTATAAGATAAACATTTTAAATATTAATTATAATAGCAAGACTAAAAATATTTTATTTGAAATAACGGATAAAGAACTTTTAAAGGAAACAGGAGGTGTTATCCAAGGAATGAGTGGTTCTCCAATTATTCAGAATAATAAAATAGTTGGGGCGGTTACTCATGTTATTGTTAATGATACGAAAAAGGGTTATGGGATATTTATTACAACTATGTTAGAAGAAGGGGATAAAAAAAGTGCTAATTAAGGTTAGCACTTTTATCTTTGCTTTCAATTAATTCAAAACGATATTTTTGATCTATTTCAGGATATTTTAAATGGTCAACTTCACTTAAAAACATTGATACATCTCTTGTAAAAAGAAGCATATTTCCGTATAGTTGACGATATACTACCACATCTTTCATAGTTTCACTATCTTTAGCAATATCTTCTACTAAATAATAGTTACCTTTAAAGTGTTTATATATACCGTGAATAACTACTTCTCTCATTTTTCTTCCTCATCTTTAAATTCTTTGATATTACCAGATTCATCAACAATATTGACAAGCGCTTTCTCAGCTTTTTTTAAATCATTATCACATTCTTTAGCAAGAGTTATTGCTTCGGTGAAACTTTTAATAGCTTGATCTAGTTCAATATCTCCTTGTTCAAGAGCTTTAACGATTTTTTCTAATTCGTCTAATTTTTCTTCAAATTTTTTTTCTTTCTTTTCCATAATACCTCCTTATTTGACAGTGGCTTTAATACTACCATCTTTTAAATCAATTGTAATATTATCATTGGTTTTAACACTGGAAACGCTAGTAATAGCCTTATTATCTTTTTTAACAATACTATAACCTCTTTCTAAGGTTTTTAAAGGACTAAGGGCGTCTAGTTTTCCAAGGAGAATGCTATACTGATGTTTTTGCTGATCAATGATAGAAACAGGATTAGTTAAACATTCTCGTCTTAATAGAAAATTAAGAGATGTTTTCTTTTTTTCTATTAAATTTTTATAATTAGTAATTAATTTTTCATATAAATAATCAAATTTTATGATTTTACCAGCATATAATTCAAGAGGATTATTTAGGATATAGTTATCTTTTACTTTAAGTAGGCGTTTCTTTTTTAATTCGAGAATATTTTTCATACTTTGCATACTACGTAATTTTAACTGTCCTAGATAATTACTAACATCTTTCATATTGGGAACGACAATTTCGGCTGCTCCTGTTGGCGTTGGAGCTCTTTGGTCAGAGACAAAATCACTAATAGTGAAATCTACTTCATGGCCTACGGCACTAACGATGGGGATTTTGCTATCAAAAATAGCACGGGCGACTATTTCTTCATTAAAAGCCCACAAGTCTTCAATAGAGCCACCTCCCCTACCCACAATTAAAACATCAAGATTATAATTATTAGCATTTTTTATTTGTAAGGCAATATTTTCTTTGGCTCCTTCGCCTTGAACTAGAGAGGGAAAGACTAAGATTTCGGCAAGAGGGAAACGTCTATTGACAGTTGAGATGATATCTCTAATAGCAGCACCGGTGGGAGCAGTGATAACACCTATTTTTTGTGGAATTTTAGGGATTGGTTTTTTATATTTACTATCAAACAATCCTTCATTATGAAGTTTTTTCTTTAATTGTTCAAAGGCTACAAAAAGATTACCTACTCCATCTTCTAACATAGTGTTAACATAGATTTGATAACCGCCTGTTGCTTCATAAACTGATATTTTCCCAGTTACTAAAACTTTCATACCATCAGTTGGTTTAAATTTAACCTTACTAGCACTACTTGCAAACATAATAGCATTAATTCTTGAGGTTTCATCTTTAATAGTAAAATAAAAGTGCCCTTTACTATGGGCTTTAAAGTTAGATATTTCACCTTTAATATATACTTCTTGCAAGTTAACATCATTATCAATTTTATATTTAATATATCTAGTTAATTCCCTAACACTTAAATATTCTTTATTCATTGTTTTCCTCACTATGATAGATATTATCTAAAACAGCATTAAGCATATCAGTTACTTTCTCATCACTATACTTTTTAGATAAATCAAGCCATTCATTAATTGTGACAATACTTGGAGTATCAATATACTTAAGTTCATAAACAGCTAATAAAAAGATGGCTTCATCAACTTTATTAAGTCTTTTAAGAGTCCAATTCTTTAAATATTTGTTGGCAAGAGTTTCTAATTCTTTGCGGTTATCAAGGACTCCTTTTACTAATTGATTAACAAAATCACTTTGAATTTCAGAATCTTCTTTAATAACTTCTTCTAAATCGTAAGAAACTTTCGCTTCTTCATAAATGATAATTTTATAAATTATTTTAATAGCAGCTTCTCTTTTTTCGCTTCTTGTTTTCATAATACAACACCTATATTTATTTTAGCATAGAAAAAAAATAATTGATAGATATTTCAATTATTTTTCGTTATTATTTACTTTTTCTTTCAATTTACAAAGAAATGTTAAGGCTTCAAGAGGAGTCATTTCAAGCGGATTAATCTCTTTAATAGCATCTTCTATTTCATTATCTTCAGGGGGTGCTACTTCTTCTTTGGCAAGGGTGAATAGGGATGTTTGCATATATTCTTTATCTTTATAACCATCTTGTTCATAGATATCTAAAATTTCTTTAGCTCTTTCGATTAAGTCTTTGGGAAGATGGGCAAGACTTGCAACGTTCAAACCATAACTTTTATCGACACTACCGGGTTTTATTTTATGAAGAAATGTTAGGTTCCCCTTCTCTTCAATGGCAGAGACATGAATATTTTTTAAATGATCTAGACTTCCTGATAAAGTAGTTAATTCATGGTAGTGGGTGGAAAATAAAGTTTTAGCCCCTATTTTATCATGAATATATTCAAGGATAGCTTGGGCTAAACTCATACCATCATATGTAGCTGTACCGCGTCCTAATTCATCAAAGAGAATTAGACTATTTTTAGTAGATTCCATTAAGGCTAAATTAGCTTCTTTCATTTCAACCATAAAAGTGGATTCACCACTAACTAAGTCATCACTTGCCCCAATTCGGGTAAATATTTTATCGAAAATAGGCATTTCACATGTTTTACAAGGCACAAAAGAACCGATTTGAGCCATAATAACGGTAATAGCAAATTGGCGCATATAAGTCGATTTACCAGCCATATTAGGTCCGGTAATTAATAAAATAGAGGTATCTTTATTCATGATAATATCGTTAGCAACATATTTTTTATTTTCTTTATTCATTACTTCTTCAATAACAGGGTGTCTTGATTCTAGAATTTTAACATTATGATTAGAATTAAACTTAGGTCTTACAAAATTATAAAGATCAGCGACAGTAGAAAAAGATGCTAACATATCAACTTCAGCAATAATAGAGGCTGTTTTTTGTAAAGGGTTAATATATCTTTTAACTACTTCTCTAATTTTCATAAAGAGTTCATATTCAAGGTTAATAATCTTCTCTTCAGCTCCTAGAATAATACTTTCTTTTTCTTTTAATAGTGGCGTAATAAACCGTTCACAATTAGAAAGCGTCTGTTTCCTTTCATAACCATACTCATCTTTTAAGTCTTTAACACTACCCTTACTAACTTCAATGTAATAGCCAAAAACTTTGTTAAAGCCAACTTTTAAGTTCTTAATACCTGTTCTTTCTTTTTCTTTGGCTTCAAGTTCAAGAATAAAATCTTTAGAACCACTTGATAGTTTGCGTAAATCGTCAAGTTCTTTTTTATAACCAGCTTTAATTAGACCACCTTCTTTTAAGGTTAAAGGAGCATCTTCGTTAATACTATTTTCTAGTAAGGTGTAAAGATCAAGAAAGGTTTCTATTTCTTTATCATAGTTTAATTCTTTTAAAATTTTTGAAATGGTTGGTAGGACTTTTAAACTGCTTTTTAATTGTAGTAAGTCCCTTGCATTGAGATTACCATAGCAAATTCTGCCGGCTAAACGTTCAAGGTCATAAACTTCGTCAAGGGCTTTTTTTAAATCATCGCGTAAAATAAATTCAACACGTAATTTTTGAACAAAATCAAGACGTCTTTCTATCTCAGACTGATTAGTAAGAGGATTTTCAAGATTTTGTTTAAGTAATCTACTACCCATAGCAGTTTTATTTTTATCTAAAAGCCATAAAAGGCTGTAAGTTCTTTCTCTTAGTCTTACAGTTTCAGTTAATTCAAGATTTCTTTTAGTATTATTATCAATTACTAAATGGTTTTTACTAGATTCGACAACAGCCACTTGTAAATGAGTTAAATCACCTTTTTTAGTGGTTGTTAGGTAAGAAAGCAAGTGTTTAAGACCAGTTATTAATCTAATATCATTTAAACTGTTATAAATATAACTATAAGTTTTTCCTTCATATAATTCTTTATAAATAGTTACACTTAAGTGATAAGTTGATCTTAAGGTATTAATGAATTCTCGATCCATTTTATCACTTACAATTATTTCCTGAAAATTATGACGTAAAACTTCTCTTAATAAGTTATCAAGGTTACCATCTTCTTTTAAAACATAAACTTCACCGGTGGAAACATCTGAGTAACTTAAAACATAGCAGTAAGAGAGATCATAAATAGAAGCAATAAAGTTATTGTTTTTAGCATCAAGGGATGTATCTAGTCTTGTTCCTTTAGTAACTACTTGAATAACATCACGTTTAACCATATCTTTGGTAAGCTTTGGATCTTCAAGCTGTTCAGCAATGGCTACTTTGTAACCTTTTTCAATTAATTTATCTAAGTAACTCTGATAGGCTTTAAAGGGAACTCCACACATAGGAACGCGTTCTTTTAAACCAGCATTACGACCAGTTAGGGTTAATTCAAGCTCTCTTGAGGCAATAATGGCATCTTCAAAAAACATTTCATAAAAATCGCCAAGTCTAAAAAAGATAATAGCATCTTCATATTTATCTTTGATATCTAAATACTGGCACATCATTGGACTTAATTCATTTCTGTTTACTTCACACCGTTTCATATACTACCAACTTTCTAACATAATACTAACAAGAACTATCAAGCGTTTTTAATTTCGCTTTAATCATAAAAATAAGTTCCATCATATCATCCATTTTATATAATACTAATAAACTATCTTGTAATTTTCGCTTTAAAGATAATTTGCTAACTTCTTCGTTAACTTTGTTATAGTCAAACGGGACATTACTATGAGTTTCTTTAAAAGACGTAATTAGGGCATCTATTTCTTTTAAAACATATACCTTTAAGTCATATTCATCCATAGCGTCAACCCCAAAATAGGCGCCAATTAAAATTTTATATTGATCTTTTAAAGATTCTTTTCTATTCATAATAACTCTCCTTGCATTTAAAATTTTATCACATTATTTCATTTTGATAAATAAAAATAAAGAAATAATTGACATTAAGTGGAGTATTTATTGGTTCTTGGGCTATATTTTATGTTATACTCTTAATAGGAGGAGATTATGAAAAAGAATATTTTAATTGTGGTACTTATAGCTGTGATAGCAGGACTTACTTTTACAGTAGTTTATCAAAATAAGGGAGAAAAGAAAAAGGAGACAAAGGAAAATACAACGGTAGAAAAAAGCGAAGAAAAACTTGATGTAAATAATCAATTAGTTAAAAATCTTTATATGTTGGTCGAAAATGACAATAGATGTTTTAATACTTATGTTAAAGAGGAAGAATTTGATTTAACAGCTGATGAAATTTCGTATGATACTAAATTTCAAATGGCAGTTGCTATTATGTTAGAAAGTGATAAAAGTTATCTTTCATGTGATAAATATGAGCCTAAAAAATATATTGAAAATGCTCTTACTAATTTATCTAGTTTAGAGGGCGTTAGTTGTCAAGATAATCTTTATAATAGTGCTACTAATAAGTTTGAAAGTAGTAATCAAATGGCTACTTATACGACGCTTTTAAAAGAGGACGTTATTAAAAGTAAAATGATGCAAATCTTTGGAAAAGATTATTATCAAAATAAAAATGGAATTGATTATGGAGATATATTATATAGCTATATTAAGGAAGAACAAGGCTATGTAATTATGAAATTACCACGCGGAGGAACTTGTAATAAGCATACTAATAAGTTACTTAGTGCTAGTTTAAAAGATGACGAAATAAAACTTAGCGAAGAAAAAACTTTTGAAGATAATGCAAAATATTTATATACTTACACTTTTAAAACTACTAACAATCATGATTATTATTTAACAAATATTAATTCTAAAATTGGTGGTTAGAAACTGGACTATCCCCAGTTTTTTTTATATAATAATTAATAGACAAAAAGAAGGTGATAATATGGATAAACCCTTAGCTATTAAAATGGCTCCTCATAGTTTAAATGATGTAATTGGGCAAACACACTTGATTGGGAAAGATAAAATTTTAACGAATCTTGTTAATAATAAAAAGTTATTTTCAATGATTTTATATGGCAATCCGGGAATTGGTAAAACTTCAATTGCTCATGCTATTATTAATGATTTGGATGTTCGTTATCGCTTTTTAAATGCTACTATTAATTCTAAAAAAGATTTAGATATAGTGATTGAAGAAGCGAAGATGCATGATGGGATGGTCCTAATTATGGATGAAATTCATAGACTTAATAAAGATAAACAGGATATCTTATTACCTTCTTTAGAAAGTGGTCTTATTACTTTAATTGGAATGACTACTAGTAATCCTTATCATGCCATTAATCCAGCTATTAGAAGTAGATGTCAATTATTTGAATTAAAAAATTTAACGGAAAGTGATATTATTATCGGATTAAATAAAGCAATTAAGAGTGAATATTTAAAAGGTATTAAAATTGATGATGATGCTATTAAATATATTGCAAGACTAGCTAATAATGATTTAAGATTCGCATATAACCTACTAGAAGTAGCCTATTTTTCGACGACGGATAAAAATGTTACTATAGAGGTTATTAAAAAGGTAAATAATAAACCGGTGTTTTTTGCGGATAAGAATGGTAATAATTATTATGATATGTTATCGGCTTTACAAAAATCAATAAGAGGGAGTGATATTGATGCTTCCCTTCACTATTTGGCAAGACTTATTATGATCGGTGATCTTGATAGTATTTTTAGACGCCTTAGTGTTATTGCTTATGAAGATATAGGACTTGCTAATCCCTCAATAGGACCGAAAGTAATGGCAGCAATTGAAGCAGCGAAATTGGTAGGACTTCCGGAAGCAAGAATTGCGCTTGGAACGATTGTTAGTGAAATGGCCCTATCCCCTAAAAGTAATACCGCTCATATTGCCCTTGATGAAGCAATTAAGGATATTGAAAAAGGTGATTTTGGAGCAATTCCTGTTCATATTAAACCACCTGCTAATGATTATAAGTATCCGCATGATTATCCAAATGCCTTTGTTAGACAACAATATTTACCCGATAAACTAAAAAATAAAAAGTATTATCATCCTAAGAGTTTAGGATACGAAGCGAAACTTAGAGATATTTATTTATATTTAGAAAAACAAAAAAAAGGCGTTTAAATTCCTTTTTGTTTTTTTAATGCACCATGAACAGTTCCTTTAGTTAGAACCATTCTTTTAGCTTCAATATCGGTAAGAGCCTGATCTAATTCTGATAAAGTAAAGGGAATAGTCTCACTAGCACAAGTAATTATCTTTTGTTGTTTTAAAGATGAGATATCCTGCTTTACAAGTGGATCAACAAGAGTACCATTTTCGATTAAATAATTTCTAATCATAGAACGTTCTTCTAAATTATGGAAACTACTTACCAAGTTAGCTAACTTAATAATGTTTTCACTGTGATTAGAATAGTATTCATATAAATTAAGTGGTTTTTGATAACCATCTTTTTTAATAGCACGTAACTCAGTCATAACTTCTTCAGCAATTCCTGTATAATATGAACGTTCACTATTATAGATGTTCTTAATGTCTTTTCTATTTTGTACAAGTTCAAGTCTTAGACTTTTATTTAAATTAAGCATTTTAACTAATGCTTGAACATTAATACTTTTAATACGACATAGAGTTCTTAAGTCCTCATTATGATAGTTTCTAGGGGAAATTATTTCATATAACTCCTCTTCGCTCATGGTCTCAAATCTTGTTTTAAATTCTGCAAGCTCTTTTCTACTTAACGCATCCATATAATCCCTCTCTCATTTTTTTTGCTCTATATTATAACATTAGTTTAAATAATTGTCAATTATTTAATATTAGCAGATCAATAATGAATTCGCTACTTATTTTACCACTTTTAAGGTAGTAATCGGTTTTAGCTAGTTTTTTTAGAAAGAGTCTTAACTCTTTTAAAGTGTAATAACTAAGTAATTCTAGACTTTTTTTAACGCGGTATGGATGCACTTCTAAGATTTCACTGATTTCTTTAGATGATAATCTTTTTAAGGTTAAGACTTTTACTTGATAAAGAAGACGATATTGACTTTCTAAAAGACCAATTATAGAGTAACATTCAATGTTGTAATTAAGTAATTCTTGATAAGTAATAAGAGCTTCTTTTTTATCCTTTAAAGCCATATTCCTTACTAGGGCAAATGATAAGTTATCTTGATTATCTAAAGGCTTTTCTAAGAGATTAAAAGCATCTTGATAAGTTATTTTTTTGGTGTTCATAAAGGCAAGTTTTAATTTCTCTATTTCTCTTATTAATCTTTCTAAATCATTTTGATAATATTCTTCTAAAAGTCTTTTTACTTTAAAATCAACTTTATAATCAGTTAAAGAAGTAGAAATAATATTAGAAGCTTTAACTTCTAAAGTTAGATAAGTTAATTTTTTAATAATATTTTTATGTCTTCTTTTATCAATTTTATCAGTAGTAATAATTAATAAAACATCCGGATAAGCATGATCAAGATAAGCTTCTAAGACTTTTAAATCATCTTTATTTTTATTAAAATTAGTAGCAATTATTACTTTTTTAGGAGTAAGAAAAGAGATAGTGTTAGCATCTTCAATTACGTCTTGTAAGCTTTTTTCTTCTAGGTCATAAGTAGTTATGGTAGCATCAGTAAAAGAATGATTTGTAACTATCTCTTTAATTTTAAGGGAAATTAAGCTGGGAGATGGACTTTCAAGAAGATAATTAAGCATTTAACATATCCTCTAAGGTTTTTTTGATTTCAGTTAGGGATGTTGCACTTTTAATACCACCACGGGCAAAAGTATTACTTCCTCCCCCATTACCGCCATAAGTTGTAGCGATATTTTTAACAACAGGCCCAGCACTAATTTCTTTAATAGAACTGCGAGCAATAATATTAACACTATTATTTTCCTTGATATTAGCAACAAATACGAAGAGATTTGGAACTTTATTACATAAACTATCAACAATAGATTTAATAAGGAATGTTTCCATATTTTTAAATTCTAGATAAATATAATTATAGTTATTTATTACTTTCATGTTAGCTAAATAAGTATCAAGATCTTTTAAAGTTTTCTTTTCAAGAAGACTATGATATTTTTTCTCAAGGGCTTTTACTTCTGATTGAATATAGCTTAATTCATTTTGATTAAAGATAATATCTTTATATGAAGTTGGTTTAGAATTATCAATATCAACATCAAAGTCAAGATCAATACCACTTTGTTTACCTAAAGAGACTATTTCTTTAGCTTTTATTAATAATTTAATCATCTCATCATTATATGGTTTAATAACTTTGAATAAGGTTGCTTCTAAGCGATCACTTGTTACAGCTTCAATACGATAGGTATTACTTCCTTTAGATTCAAAATTATAAATAGCAAATTTTTTAATGTCTTTAGTGTTGGCAACATGAGTTCCGCCACATAATTCCATAGATTTATCAATTTTAACAACTCGAACTTCATCTTTATATTTTTCGCCAAAAAGGGCCATAGCTCCTAGTTGTTTAGCTTTTTCTAAAGGCATAGTTTCGGTTGAAGTTATTACTTGTTTTTTAATGATAGAATTTACTAAATCTTCAGTTTTAACTAAGTCTTCATCACAGATTTTAGATGGACAAGTGAAGTCAAAACGTAGTTTAGTATCATCAACATAACTACCTGATTGTCTTATGTTTTTGTCAACACAAACTTGAAGAGCATATTGTAATAAATGAACGCTGGAATGATTAGCTTCAATAGCTTTTCGTCTTGGTTTATCAATAATTACTTCTACTTCATCGTTAACATTTATTTTACCATCTAATAGTTTAACTTTGTGAATATGTTGACCATTTGGGCCTTTAAAAACATCGATTACGCGGGCATTAAAGTTTTTACCAATAATCATACCGGTATCAGATACTTGACCTCCACTTTCAGAATAGAAGCAGGTTCTTTTTAAAATGATATAACCATCATGATCAAGAGTTTTTAAAAGACTATCTTTGCTAACAATAGCTAAAACACTACTTTTCAAACGATATAAGCCATAAACGAAAGTAGATGGTTTAACAAAATCCATTAATACTTGTTTTTGACTAGCCATAGCCGTTTTACTACGCGCATTCTTTTTAGCAAGTTCACGTTGTTTTTCCATATAGGCAACAAATTCTTCTTTATCAACACTGTAGCCTTTTTCATTAGCAATTTCTTCAGTTAATTCAATCGGAAAACCAAAAGTATCATATAATTTGAAAGCATCATAACCACTTATAGTGTTATTAGTAGTGGTAGCAATGATTTCATCTAGTCTATTTTCACCATCGGCTAAAGTATTTAAGAATAATTTTTCTTCATCAAGAATATAAATAGCAACATCGCCGGATTTAGCTTTTATTTCCGGATAAGCTTTGCCCATGACTTGAACGATAGTAGGTACTAATTTATATAGAAATGGTTCATTGAATCCTAATTTCTTACCAAAACGGACACTACGTCTTACTAACCTTCTTAAGATATAATCACGGCCAGTATTACCAAAATTTGCCCCATCAGATAGGGCGAAAGTAACAGCACGCATATGATCAGCAATAACTTTAAAAGCAGGATCACCGTTATATAAAACGCCACTTAATTCTTCAATTTTATTAATAATTGGTCTAAATAAGTCAGTTTCAAAGTTGGAATCAACATTTTGGAAAATACAACACCATCTTTCAAGACCAGCACCCGTATCAATATTTTTATGAGGTAATTCTTGATATTTGTCCCTTGCTACACCTTTTTTAGAATTGTATTGACTGAAAACAATATTCCAAATTTCCACATAACGATCTTGATCTTCATCTTGAGAGAATTTTTCAAAAGCATGACCATCTTTATCAAATGAAGGGCCTAAATCATAGAATATTTCACTATCAGGGCCACATGGTCCTTCCCCAATTTCCCAATAATTATTATCAAGTTTAATAATATGGCTTTCAATAAATCCTAATTCGACCCAGCGGTTATAACTATCACGATCATTGGTATAAACGGTAACGTAAAGTTTTTCTTTTGGAATCGCAAACCATTCAGCACTCGTTAAAAGTTCATAAGCAAAAGCAATCGCTTCATCACGAAAGTAATCACCAATTGAAAAGTTACCCATCATTTCAAAGAAAGTTTGATGACGTCTTGTCACACCAACGTTTTCAATATCGTTAGTTCTAATACATTTTTGAATATTAACAATTCGTCTTGAATCCGGAGTTACGGAACCATCAAAATATTTTTTTAATGGCGTAACACCCGCATTTATCCATAATAAGGAATCATCATTAATAGGTACTAAAGGGGCACTACTTACATATTTATGATTCTTGCTTTCAAAAAACTTAATAAACATTTCTCTTATTTCATCACTACTCATTGTACGCATTTTACTTCTCTCCTTTGTCTATATCTAATAATATTTCTTCTAAACGAGTATAATAGTTATTTAAATCACCATTATTTAGTATGTAATAATCACTGTAGGCAATCGGACCTCCCTTGGCCAGATTTTCAATTTCACTAATGTCTCTTGCGATGATCTCATCATGGTTAAAGGGTCTATCTTTTCTATTTGCAACACGGTTATAACGGATAGCCTTATCAGTACATACACAAATCATTTTTAGATTATCTTTAAATTCTTTTTTTAAGGTTAAATACTCATCCCATGAGTATAAACCATCAAGAACAGTATCCCCTTTTTGATAACTTTCTTTAATCTCATCTAATAGTAAAATAGCAACTGCAGCCATTCCATACTTATTTCGTAAAGCTTCCCTATAAAGACGTTGAGAAGATGGGGTAATTTCAATATTTTCTTCCTTCATTTTTTGATAAATGACACCACCAAAATAGATTTTATGATATCCTTTTTTCTCTAAATAATCAGTGGCTACACTTTTACCGGTACCACTCATACCAACAACTGCTATTAACTTATTCATATTATATCCTCATCTTCCATACGAATTATTTTATCAGCTTCTTTTTCTAAAGCTTCTTTAGTAGTATTATTAACAACATAATCATAATCTTTATAATTTAAAAAATCAGTCTCTGTAATGTGGCTTTTCTCTTTTAAAGTTAAATTATTTTCATAATTATCCCTTATAACATGAATGATTTTAATATCTTTAAACCGTTTTTTTAATTCTTCAAATTCACTTACTAACCGGCCATCAGTGATAATGAAAACTTCAAAGTAATTTTTTAAAATATCAATATCTTCACAAAGTCTATCAACTAAAAAGGTCTCTTTACCAAGTTTGTTTTTAATGACTTCAATTCCCATTTCTTGTAAGAATTCACGGGGCTTATCCCGCATATCACCATTCCAACTAAAATAGTTTTTAGCATACTCATAAAGAGGGGCTGTAAGATGCATAATGCAGGCTGGCTCATTTAAAGCATCATAGCATCTTTTCATATAAGTACCTAAAAAGTCTTTACCACAGCCGGCATTACCAGCTAATAAAAATATTTTCATAATATCACTCCTCACACACAAAAAGACCTTAATAGGAGGACATAACTGCCCGGTACCATCCTATTTTGGTCTTAATTACTGATAAGGGATTTAACCCACAAAACTAAAGAAGTAGCCTTCCAAAAGTTAATTGTTAAGTTCCACCACATCTTAACTCTCTATTTTTTAATTAACATTTGTACTCGTTTCTCTCACTGTTTTTTCATTATTCTTTTTATATTAGTAACTTTTAAATATAATAAATGTCACTATCAGAATTATCATATCAAAGAAATTAGTAAAAAGCAATAGATTACTCTTATTCAGTTACCGGAAAATGTAGCGTTACAATTGATGTGACACCACACATATAGAAAAAAAGCAAAAAATCCGATAAAATATTAAAATATAGAAAGGACTTATTGCTTATGACAAGTATATCACAAAATCAACGTTATATACCACATGAATTAAACACAAAGTATTATGCTACAAATTATATAGAAATGGAATAAAAAATTTAATGGAACAAAAGAATCATTAATAGATAAATCGCATAGGCCGTTAACACCACATCCTAATGCTCATACTGAAATAGAATTAAAACGGATTCGGGACTTAATTAGAAGGAATCCCAATATCTCAATGTCAGAATTGTATGGAAAATTAAGAACTGACCCTTCATTAAGTCTTGCTTTCCCAGTTGCATCGGTAGTAGGAGGTGCTCCTGTCATTTTAATAACATTACTACTCTCTTCATAACTCATCTACATAAAAATAAACGAAAATAATCACTCAAATTTTGGGGGTGGTAGTGGGAAAAGGTGAGATGATACATTATACAAATTTAAAAAAGAGAAGCTCAAAATATATTGAACCTCTAATTTTTTGTATCATATTTTATTCCATTACTTGAAAATGATTACCAGAATCTAGATAAAGGATTCCTTTTTTGCCTTCAAGTTGACTTAAGACGTCATTATAATAGTTTAATCTTTCAAACTTGGTAATAGTTAGATAAACACTGTTACCATCATCCATATATAATAAGAAACGATCTTTATCATAGGGATTTGGTTCATATCTAATTTCACTAATTTTTTCCCGAACGCTTAAGTTTATACGTTTAAAATATTTATTGAAGATTTTTATTTTGTTGTTTGGAATATCATTAATAAGACGGGGAACAAGATATGGGGTTTCTTTATCAATGGTTACTTTAGCATAATTATCTAGAGTAAATTTACCAGTTGACTCTTGTTTATAAAGAATTTGATTTTCTTTAACTTTTATAACAATAGTATGGTAAAACTCACGAGTAATAGTAACTTTATTTATAATTTTGTTTTGTTTTATTTTTTTTGATATCGTTATATCAAGAGTTTTATAAAAACTAGGATAGTTTGTAAGTCCTGCTAAGGAAATGATATCATCATCACTTAATATTTCATTACCAGTGATAATAATATTTCTGACTTTACTATTTAAAACTAATAAACACGAAAAAACAATAATAGCTATTACTATTATAAAAGTTAAAAATGGTAATATTTTAAGTTTTTTCTTTTTTATTACTTTTTTAGCCATAACTACTCCCAATTAATAAATTCTTGTTCTATTCTTAAATCAATACCATAGTGTTCTTTAACGGCTTCTTTAACAAATAGCATTAAATCATGGATGTCTTTTGCGGAAGCTTCATTTTTATTGATGATAAAGTTAGCATGAACTTTACTAACTTCGGCGCCACCTTTGGTTAAGCCTTTTAATCCTAAATCATCAATTAATTTACCAGCGGGTACATCATCGGGATTTCTAAAGACACTACCAGCACTTGGATAGGTTAAAGGTTGAGTTTTAACTCTTCGTTCTTTACGATCTTTAGTGACTTCTTCAAGGGCTTCTTTATCCCCTTTTTCTAATCTTAAGGTGGCTTCTAAACAGATGTAGTTTTTATTATGTTGTAAGAAACTATCACGGTAGTGAAAAGCCATTTCTTTATTGGTTAGAGTGATAATTTTTAAATCAGGAGTTAATACTTTAACGCTTGTTGTAATATAGCCCATATCACTTTTATAGGCTCCAGCATTCATGTAAATAGCACCCCCAATAGATGCAGGGATACCACTTGCAAATTCAAGACCAGCTAAGGATCTTTTTAAAGCTTCTCTTGATACTTTCATTAAAGAGGCCCCAGAGCCACAAATTACTTTATTACCGACAAATTCTATTTTGTTGAAGTTATCTAATTTTATAATAACACCATCATAGGTTTTATCACTAAATAATACATTGCTACCATTACCTAAAACCATGTATTTAAGTTGATACTTTTTAATTAAGCGACAAAGTATTACTAACTTATCAATATTTTTAGGATAAATAATAACTTTGGCAAGACCCCCTACTTTATAGGTTGTATATTTACTTATAAAAACATCTTTGGTGACTTTACCAATATCTTCTTTCTCTACTTCTTTTAAAAAATCTTGCATTTTATTCATCCCTTACTATTTTTTTAATTTCTTCATATATTTTAGTAGCACTATTGTCAACTTTACGAGCCATTAAGGCGTTTTTCATTTCTTTTAATTTAACTTCATCATTAATTAAACTATCGATTAATGGAATTAAGGTTTCTTTGCTAAAGTCTTTTTCTAAAAGCATAACGGCACCATTATCATCGGTTAAGGCTTTGGCATTAACGTATTGATGATTGTTAGTAACATATGGACTTGGAACCATAATTGATGGTAATAAAACACTGGTTAATTCAGCGATGGTGGATGCTCCACTTCTTGTTACCATTAAGGTTGCATCTTTCATAATGGCAATTAAATCTTTATAAAATGGTAAAAGTTTAACGTTATTAGGTATTTTAATATCATGATATTCTTCATAATAGTTTTTACCAGTTATTAAAAGTACTTGATAAGATTTATTTTTAAATGAAGGGATTATCTCTTTTAATTTATTAGTCATAGTCATAGAACCAAGGGAACCCATAACAATTATTATTAATGGTTGGTTGCTTTTGAAGCCTAGGGTTTCTTTTTTTATTTTTTTTACTTCTTTTATTTGTTCTCCTCTTGGATTTCCGGTATAAATAACATTTGCTTTAGAAAAATATTTGATGCTTTCTTTAAATGAGACTAACACTAAATCAGCATAACGTGATAAAAATTTATTAGAAACACCGGGAATACCATTTTGTTCGTGAATTATTGTTTTGATATTTAATTTGGAAGCGGTATAGATAACAGGAGCAGTGATATAACCACCAAACCCAATGACAACATCAGGTTTAAAATCTAGTAAAGCTTTTTTTACTTTATGACAAGCTTTGATGTAGGTATTTAAAACTTTGATGTTTTTAAAGGGATTATGACGATTAAGTCCCATCATATCAACGCCTAAATAAGGAATTTGATAACTAGGGATAATATCTTTTTCCATTCTGTCATTAGTACCAATATAAAGAAACTCTGTGTTTGGTTCTTTTTTCTTAATTTTATCAATAACGGCTAGGGCTGGAAAAATATGACCACCAGTCCCTCCCGCTGTTATTACTACTTTCATAGATTCATCCTCCATTATATTTTATGTTTAATCATTATATTTGGCGATTAAACTGTTAAATTCATCACTTATTTCCTTTAATCTTACTTCGCTTACTGCTTCATATCTTGTAGTGATATTAGGTCCGGTATTTGAGGCTCTAACGCTAGCCCAACCATCTTTGAAGGTTACTCTGACCCCATCAATATCATTAACATCATAGCCTTTAGCAAGACAGTATTCTTTGATTTTTTCAATAACACTGTTTTTCTTTTCATCTTTGGAAGAGACTTTTGTCTCTGGGGTTGAATAATAACGATTAATACCATCTAATAGTTCTTCGACGGTTTTATCGGTTTTAGATAAAATTTCGATTAATCGTAATCCGGCATAAATACCACTATCAAAGCCTAGAAAGTGATCTCTAAAGTATAAGTGACCAGATAATTCACCACCGAAGGCTAAATCTAGTTCTTGCACTTTGGCCTTTGTATAAGAGTTACCAGTGCGATAGCAATAAGGAGTTCCTCCTAGTTTTTTGATTTCATCTTCAAGTGATTTACTACATTTAACATCATATAAGAATGTTTTGTTATCTACTTTATTGATAATGTCTCTAATGATGATAATCATGTAATAATCAATAGGGATAAAGTTTCCTAAATTAGAGACAATCCCTACTCTATCACCATCACCATCAAAGGCAAGACCACAATCAGCTTTTAAGGATAAAACGGCTTTCTTTAAGTCTGAAAGATTGCTTTCAACTTGGGGATCGGGATGATGATTTGGGAAAGTTCCATCACTTTCACCATTGATAATTTTATAGGTAACATCTAATTTTTTAAATAAATCATCTAGTAAAATAGCGGTAGTCCCATTACCGGGATCAAGAACAACGTTTACTTTTCTTGGTCCTAGCTCAATACCTTTTAATAAAAGATTAAAATAATCTTTCTTAACATCTTTTTTAGTAATAGTTCCTTTGGCATAATGAAAATTACCTTCAGTGATAAAATTATAGAAGTCAGTTATTTCTTGACCTTTAGCATTCATATAGTTTTCAAAGGCAATTTTAAAGCCATTTTCATCTTTAGGGTTGTGAGAGGCGGTAATCATAATACCACTATCTATTTTTAAATCTAGGCAAGCAAAATAATACATAGGAGTGGTCGTAAGACCGATATCAATGATATTAACACCGGAATCAAGTAATCCTTGTAAAAGAGCTTGATGTAAATCGGGTGAAGAAATTCTATTATCATGACCAACTACACATTTATCTTTATTCATAAGGTATAATTTAGATCCAAAGGCAAGACCAATGGTGTAGGCTGTGTCAATATCAATATCGATATTATAAACACCTCTTATATCATAGCCTCTAAATATATATTTATTAAGATCAGTTTTTATTTTCATTATTATCATCCTTTCGATATTTATTTATTAAATCTTTTTTTAAATTTATTAGTTTAACTTTACTAAGCGGATTATTAGAGTCATAAAGACTAATTTTAGGGAAAGCATTTAACATTCTTTTAACAAAGAAGTTGGATTTTATGTTAAGTTTGGCTAACTCCCCTTTTACAAGGGCTCTAACCTCGGTAGTGGCATCTAGGTTTTTAAATTTGACGGTTGAAACCTTTACTTTATATAAGGTCATTAACGTAATAACAACATCAGTGAAGAAGATGGTAGCAAGACTCAAACCCATAATTCTGATTGCTAAGGGGTTAAAAGAATTTAAAAAGTTAACCATCACGGGATGAATGATATAAATAAGCCCTACGCCACCAAGACCAAAAAGAAAGGAGTTTTGAAGACAAATTCTACCTTCAATATTAAATCTTTTATCAGTATAATCCCACCATCTAGCTTTAAAGATTTTTTCTAAGATGTAGCTAGTTAAATATTCAACGCCACTACAAATTACAGCACTTAAGACAAAGACTGTAAATAAATTTGATTTATATTCTTCCATAAACGACGCCATGATGATGGATGCAACACCATAGATCGGAAGATATGGTCCTAGACAAAAGCCTCGGTTTAAAATTAACTTTTTATTTTCAATGGAACAACAGGTAACTTCCACAAGATAACCAAGAATGGAATAAAATATAAATAAGGTAAATAAATAACATAGTCTATCAAGCATATTTGTTCTCCTATCCAATAAAAGATGCTAAAAGAAGAGTAACTACTCCACTAAGAAGCCCTAATATAGTAATTTTTTTGTGTTTAGTTTTAATGACTTTAGGCAATAATTCAAAGATTAAGATATATAAAAGCATACCTAAAGTTAGGGAAAGTAAGATACCTACTAAAGTATCACTTACAACGGTAATTTTTAAAAGAAATGGAATTAAACCACCAATAAAGCTTGAGATGAATAAACTTCCTAAACACCAAAAATATTTAGAAGCTTTTTCATTACCCATATCAAGGGTTGTGGTAATGATAATACCAAGTGGAATATTATGAAGCCCTACTCCAATACTCATTAAAAGACCCATTTTAATATCATTTAGGGACGTGATATAAATAGCCATACCTTCAATGATATTATGAAGAATAATTGCTAAAGTGGTTAGAACACCAATATGTGAATAATTCTGTTTTAATTCCGTTTTAGTCATTTTGGTATTTTCATGTTCAGGAATAAATTTATCTAGTAGTTTAAATAACAAAATCCCTAACATACTAAAAATTATAAAGATATACATTCTAGAAATAGCTAAATGACTCATGATGTGAGGCATGATATCTAAGATAATTAAAGTAGCAAGAAGTGATGTGGCAAAGGCAAAGATATAGTCTAAAAATTTATTTTTTTTAGTAACAAAAAAAGCAATAATTACGCCAATTAAAATAAAGAAACCAAGCAAAAATGTAATAAATAAAGCAAGAGATTGATTCATAATTTCCTCCTAAAAGATAAGTGTTAAAATAACAATGATGGCTAAAATAATACGATAAATCATAAATAGCTTAAAGTCATGATTTTTAAGATATTTAAGTAAAAATTTAATACAAAGCAAGCCAGTTATGAAAGAGATAAAAACGCCTATGAAGAAAGTTAGGGCATTAGCCATAATTAGAGCAATGGTACCTTTTTTTAGAAATTGTAAAACGCAAGCACCAAGAACAACAGGAGCAGATAAATAGAAAGAAAATTTAGCAGCACTCTCACGCTCTATTTTTAAATATCTAGAACTAGCAATGGTAGTACCACTACGACTGAAGCCCGGTATTAAAGCAAAAATTTGAGAACAGCCGATTAAAAAGGCATCTTTATAAGTTATATCTTTAATTGTTTTAGTACTTTTACTAGTCTTATCTACTAAATAAATAATAATCCCCATAGCAATCAAGGCAAAAGCAATTAATAAGTAATTGTTACGCACGTATGAAGTGATAACATCTTCAAATAAAACACCAATAATAGCAGCAGGAATAGTAGCTAAAATAATTTGATAAAAAAGCTTTCCTTCCCGATCTTTGGGACCTTTAGTAAGACCTGTTTTAATCATATTAATAAAATCTTTAAAAAAGAAAATACCAATAGCTAATAGAGTTCCAAAATGAAGAGCAAGATCAAAACAAAGGGATGCTTTACTACTCATCGTAGCCCCAATTTTAAACAAATCTCTAAAAATAATTAAATGGGCGCTTGATGAAATTGGTAAAAATTCAGCAATACCTTGGACTATTCCTAAAATAATTGTATTTATAATATTCATCATAATTTAACCTCTTTTCTTCTTAAATTATAGCAAATAAATAGCATAAATAAAAGAAAGAATCCTAAATTCTTTCTTATTTATCAAAACTAGACATAATAATTGGCACTACATTTTTCTTTCTAGAAACACAACCTTCTAAGTAATAACCTTCAGGTATTTCTTTATCATAGACAAGTTCCATAAAGTCTTTGGCACGACGGTTATATAAAACGTATGAACCTTGAGTAATTATATCGGTAATATAAAGAGCTACTAAATTATAATTATTAGCTTCCGCTTCCCTATCAAGGGTATCTAAGTAACTATCCATATTTTTCTCAATAACATCAAAGTTAGTTGTGAAAAATTGACCAATTCCAAAAGTTTTATCATCAACGGTATAAATTTTAAAGTCATTATATAAAACATCTTCATTACTCATACCATCTAAAGAAGTACCAGCCTTTAATAAATCTAAGCCATATTTTTCATAATCTACTTCGGCAATTTTACTTAAAGCGGCAACGGCTTCTTTATCAAGAGAAGTTGTCGTTGGTGATTTTAAAATAAGAGTATCAGATAAAATTCCTGATAACATCATGCCGGCAATTTCTTTAGGAATTTCAATATCTTTTTCTTTATATAATTTATAGATAATCGTACAACTTGAACCAACAGCCATATTTCTAAAATTAATAGGACTAACAGTTGTAATACTACTTAAATTATGATGATCAACAATTTCAATAATTTCTGCTTCATCAAGTCCTTCAGCACTTTGTTTTTTCTCATTATGATCAACTAAAATTACTTGTTTAGGATTTTTACTATCTAAATCGGTAATTCTAAGAAGACCTAAACATTTAAAGGTTTTACTGTTTACAACGGGATAATTGGTGTGTCTTAATTTTTTATTGGTATCTAAAATATCATCAACATAATCGTTTTCATCAAAATAAACAGCATCTTTGGTACCACGTTCCATTGTTCTAATATAATTAGCCATACATACTAATTTGGAAATATGGAATGTATCAAAACTACTACTGATGACATTTACTTTGTTTTCTTTAGCTAATTTAACATGTTCTTCTTTAAGATTATGTTCCCCAGAAATAATTAATAGTTTTACATTTGATTTAATGGCATATTCAATAACACTATGACGATCACCAACAATTACGATATCGTTGTTAGTAAGCTTAACATTATTTATAAAAGTTGTACTGCGATATGAGGCAGCTAAAATGTTACCCTTAATTTCATCATCAGATTTGTTAATAATTTTAGCTTTTAAAACATGTAATAAATTATCAAAATTAGTATCTAAGTAATCAATATTAGTACTGATGAATGATTTGGCTAAATCTTTAATAGTAACAATTCCTTTAAAAATATTTTTATCATCAACGATAGGAACACCAGTTAACCCTTCGTTTAACATATATAAGTAGCTATCAAAAATTGATTTTTTCTCGTTTAAAAAATAACCTTTGTGATAATTTACGTCTCTTAATTGTAATTTAACATCATTTAAATATTTAGGAGCTTTAACTTTAAAATAGTCAAGAGCATAAGTTGTTTCTTTATTAATAGCACTTAAAACGCGTGGTTCAACATTAAAACCTAATGATTTTTTTAAATTAGCATAACTAAGAGCAGCAGCTACTGAATCAGT
Organism: uncultured Bacilli bacterium; assembly: GCA_934162445.1. Taxonomy (GTDB): domain Bacteria; phylum Bacillota_I; class Bacilli_A; order RF39; family UBA660; genus Onthousia. The sequence goes on along the minus strand of CAKPIT010000003.1, from coordinate 125,670 downwards.
GTCAGGTTTACGATGACCAAATACATATATTTTATTCATAATAATACCTCTTTTCCTTGTAAATTATATCATATTTATTCATAATATGTAAAATATTATTGTTCTTTTTAAAAATCTAAGGATTTTGTTATAATTAAAATTTATTAAATCTTGTTTTTACTAGTTTTTTAACTGGCTGGTCTTTTCTTATATATGATGGTTTTTCTAACTTGTTTTTTCGCTTTTTAACAATTTTTCCATTTTCTTTGGTTAAATCAAGAGAATTTAAGGCATTTTCTTTTTTAGAAGCAACAATAGTATCTTTTGATAGACCAACAATATATTTCTGTCTAGCGTGATTTATATTGAAATTTGGATATAAATTGTAGTATATTTTTCCAGCATTTCCTGTTGTTACATAATATATACTGGGTTCATTATCACGCCATAATGTGGCATACATATCATTAATATTGCTATTCATGTTTTCTAAATTGATTTCAATCGTTTGATGAAACTTTTCAAGTCTTTCTTTAGAAACAGTTTTTTTACCAGCATAAATATATGAATATAATAAACCTAAACAGTAAGCATCTTCACTAAATACTTTTGTCATAAGTACCTCCTTTAAACGTAATAAAAAACGAACTATTTAAGTTCGTATATAATTTTTAGTGGTGCGGGTAACAGGAGTTGAACCTGCACGTCTATGACACTAGATCCTAAGTCTAGCGCGTCTGCCAATTCCGCCATACCCGCATTTGTATGGTGGACCCTGATGGACTCGAACCATCGACCGTCCGGTTATGAGCCGGATGCTCTAACCAACTGAGCTAAGGGTCCAGTAACTATTGCTATTTAATATTAACATAAAATTTTAGGTTGTGCAATAGTTTTAACTAAAAAATAATCACTTTGGCGATTATTTATTTAGCATATTTAATAAATTAATTTTAAACATATCTTTTTCGGGATTTGATTTAGAAATCATGACACCTTTATAGGTTGATAACTCGGCACGATGACCTTCGTTTAAGATTCCTTCTGGTGTAATGTTAGTTAAAAGAATAACATTTTTGTCTAAGTATACTGTATAGTGAATTCTAATTTCACCATGAACTTTAGCGAATAATTCATCAGTTGGTAATTTTAGTTCATAGTTAACAGTTTTTAAAGCTTTATCGTTACCAACTATTTCACCTAAGAAATGACCTTTACGTAATTCAGGATAATAATCAAAGGTTAATTTCTTGTAGGCTAACATATTATACTTTCTAACTGAACGTTCTCTTTTTCTAAAATCATTCTCATCCAAATACTCAAATATATAAGACTTCTCCATATGACTCCCCCCTTTTTATTTTTACCCCCATATTTTGAAGTTGGTTGTATTATACTACATTTTGACAAATTTGTCAAATATTAGTTAATTATATCAACAGATCTTGACAAATTTATTATCAATAATGGAATACAAATAACACTGACATGGTTTCTTGGTTTTAGTTTCAATTACTTCTTTATAACCTGTTAACTGATTAATATAACCTTGACTATTTGTGTTTTTTAATTTGTAGTCAATGATAATATTAAAAGTATCAAAAACAAGTAATAAATCGATTTTACCATGATAAGTTTTATTATTCTTTTCATAGATAAATTCATACTCTTTATATTTCTTTGCTGATTGAAGACTTTGCATGAATGGATTATTGTAAAACTTTTCTAGTTTATCTTTGATAAATTTATCAGTAGTTTTTGGAAGTAATCCTTTATCATAATCAATACGTTCAAATAAACTATGGATTTTATCTCCTTCTTTTAACAGATCGAGTTCTTGTTTATCTTTTTTCTCCATTTTCTCTTCATGATATACTTCTTTTTCCACTTCTCCTTTTCTATAATTAGAGTTTATGATATCAAGAGAAGAATTATGACTTTTAAGTTTTTTTATTTCTTGAACTTTTAAATAGTCTTTTGTAATATCGGGAATAGTTGTAAAGTTGGTGATACGATTTGCAAAAAGGGTTTTAACACTTATTACCATCTTGGCAAAGTTTGTGTAGTTCAACCGATACATATCGCTAACAAGACCATTTATATCTACTTCTTCTTCACTTTGAGGCATAACGATAATCATCTTTTCTCTTGCTCTTGTTAAGGCAACATATAATAGTCTTATTTTTTCACTAATATCTTCTTTAATGATTTTATCTTTTAGAAGAGTCTTGGTAATTAAATTGGTATTAGCATTAAAGTCGGGAATAATGATGCCATAATGTTGATCAAATAAAACACTATTATTTAGATCTTGTTTATTAAAATCTTTATAAAAATTAGCAAAATAACAGATTGGATATTCTAGACCTTTAGATTTATGAATGGTCATAATTTTAACACTATTGCTATCACTTTTATTGATGGAAAGTTTGATTTCTAGTTTTTTATCTTCAATTGCTAATAGATAATCAGCGATATCAATGATGGTATAATTAGCACTTTCTAAGTTACCAATTAAATTGTAAAAGTACTCCATACGGTGAGATAGAACATTGATATTAGTTAATGTTAAAAGGTGTTCTTCATAATTTGTAATAGCTAATATCTTTTGTAAAAAAGCTTTGGGAGTTTGGATTTCATAATCAGTTAATACTTCTTTAAAAACTTCATAGATACTGGTTTTTTCAATTTTATTAGTGGTCAGAACATCATATATTTCTTGATCAGAATAGGCAAAAAGAAAGGATCTAGCAAGGGATGTGAATGATTTTTTATAAAGAGTGTCTTTTTGATTTAAGATAAGATGTTTAGCAAAAATGAAAATATTTTTTAAAAGGGCTAAATCAAAACTACCACTGGTTTTTTCATCTTCATAAATAACAATAGGAATTTGCAAGTATTCAAAGATTTGTTTAAAAAGAAAGAAATTGGTGGATCTATCTAAGAGAATAACAATATCTCTATATTCCAGTTGTCGTAATTTATCAGTATCTTTATCATATACTAAGTAATGACTATTTATTTTCTTTTTGATGTCATTACCGATTAAGAAGGCTTCTTGTTCTTCTTTCTTAAAGTCATGATTATTGCTATCATAAGTATAGATTTCCATGTTGGTATCAATATCAACTTTGGCACTTTCTTGATATGTCATATTACCAAAAATCATTTCATGACCCTTAGTATAAGTTGCTCCCCCTAGCTTATCATCCATGATATGATCAAAGAAAAGATTAATATCATCAATAACTTCTTTTCTACTTCGGAAGTTTTTGGTTAAATCGATTAGTTTACCCCCTTTGTTTTCTTTATAGTTGTCATATTTAGTTTTAAAAAGAGCGGGATTAGCATTTCGAAAGCGATAAATAGATTGTTTAATATCTCCTACCATATAAACGTTATTATGGGCGATAAGATTTACAAATTCTTCTTGAATATCGTTAGTATCTTGATATTCATCAATTAAGATTTCATTAAAGGAATTTTTAACTTCAAGATTTACTTCTTGATAGTCTCTTACTAATTTTATGGCTAATTTTTCTATATCCATGAAAGTGAAATAGTTATTTTCTAATTTATAGTGAGTAAATTTTTCCTCTAATTTTAAAATGATAGCAACAATAACTCCAATATAATCTTTACTCTCTTGAAAAGATAAGGTTATATCGTTTAGGGAATTATATGAAGTGATACTATTAAATTCATCAAGTAATTTTTTTAAAGTTTCTCTTAATTCTTTTGAGGATGGATCTGTTCCTTTTAATCTAGCATTGGGAAGTTTTAGTGGCCCTATTTTTTTAATTTCATCATAATTTGAAGTATTAATAAAGTCTTTAAAGGTAGCTATTAAATTTTCTAGGTACTTATCTTCTGAGACACTACAAAGTTCTTCATAAGTATCAATAATAAGATCTTTTTTAGACATTACTAAGTTTAAATACTCTCTTATAAGATTATTAATATTTTCTTTACTATAATAACTATTTAAATAATCTTTTAGATACTTTTCTTTATCTAGAATTAAATCAAGTTTATTGTTTAGTTCTAGAATTTTAACTTTTAAATTTTTATCTGTTTTTAAACAGAAGTTAGTAATTAACTCTTGAAATTTTTTAGTGGGATTTTCATAATATGATAGGAAAATATCATCTAAAAGTTCTTCTTTTTTTAGGTTTAAGATGGTATCATCAGTTATTTTTATATTTTTAGATAGATGAATAACATCAGCATATTTTTTTACTAAGGATAAAGCATAAGAGTCAAAGGTAGTAACATAGGAAGTATCTATTAGTTGTAATTCTTCTTTGAGATTTTCTTTTATTAATTTATTCCGGATTCTTTCTTTCATTTCTTGAGCGGCTTTATTAGTAAAGGTTAGTATTAATAGTTCATTGATATGAACGCCATTTTTAATTTTTCTAATAACTCGCTCGGTTAAAACGGCTGTTTTCCCACTGCCGGCCCCAGCACTTACTAGAATGTTACTGTTTTCAGTGTCAATTGCTAGTTGTTGTTCTTCAGTAAATTTAGGCATTGTTTTCACCTTCTTCTATATAAATATAATCATTATAGTCTTTGAAACAAATATCATTGAATGGACAGAAAGGACAAGAAATGTTTTGGTTATTAAGAAGTTTAGGATTTATTTGAAAATCACTATTATCAATCTTAGTAATTCCTTCTTTTAGAGTTTGGAAAACAGTGATGATTAAATTATTAATTTCTTCTTTAGATAAGATTTTACTAGTTTTTTTGAAATTATCATCTTTAGTAGTGCCTAGACCTTTAATAAAACTTTGATTTTTAAAGTCTTCATCAATAAAGGTAATAAGATCTAAATCGTTAATAACATAACCTTCAAGCTTTAGGTTCTTTTGTCTTTCTTCATCGTTTATGGCACTTTCTAAAAGTTTTTGATAGAAAAAGCCGATTAAGTAACCATTAGTAAAAAGGGCTGATTTAGTAATTAAAAATACATAAAGAGGAAGTTGCATGAATAACCCATAGTTTAAATATTTTAAATTTAAACTTACTTTACCGGTTTTATAATCAAAAATAGTATAGTAAGTGATGTTGTTATTGGTTTGATATAAAATTTTATCGATAAAACCTTTTAGGGTAACTTTATCACTTAATTTTACTTCTAGTTTCTTCTCACCATAAAAGTTATGAAGCATCCCCTTCTTTTCCGTTTCGTGATTATAGTTAATAATGAATGCTAATTCGTCTTTAAGTCTTGTTAGTAAAAACTTTTCTCTACTATCAAGATCAATATTACTAATGGTATTATTAAAGGCTTGGTCAAAATTAAAGTTTTCGTTATAACTTTTCTTTAATACATCATGAAAGATATTACCTACTTTTTGACTAAATTCTTCTTTATATTCATCTAAGTTTAAGATATATTTTAAATAGTATTTAAAAGAACACTTAGAAAAGTCATCAAATGATGAATATGATAAATTATAAGGAGTAACTTCTCTTTTTAACCCAGTGAAATGATGATGATAGCTATTATATTTTTCTAGAGAAATATTCGTAGTTAAATATGCAAAATCACTGCTTTTTTCATGATATTTATAGTAATTATCTAAACTTTCGGTTAATAAGTATTCATTATAAAAATTACTAAAATGATAATTTTTGACTTGTTCTTTAATAACTTTTAAATTTAAGTCATCTAAAAGACTTGATTTTACCATTTCACTTGATAAGGTTGTTAGTTTATATGATATGGTTAAGTTTTTAATATTGGTTAAACAACTAAGAAGATTTTTCTTTTCAAAATCGTTATTAATATATGATTGATTTACACCAAGGATGGTTTTTAAATTATCAGACAGATAATCTTCATCTTTATAAATTTTGGGAATAGTGTTTTGGTTAAAGCCAAGAACAAATAAATATTCATCATCAGCTATTAAGTATGGTATTTCTAAGGCATCATTAAGACAAGTTACAGCCTCTATTAAAGCATCGTTTTGATAGTTAGTAGTTGTTAGCTTATCTTTTAGTAAAAGGTCATAATATGGGCTATTAACAGCATAAATTAGATTTTCTTCAATATGTAAAAGATATTTTTTTAATTTTTGATCTTTAATTTTGGATAAATCTTTAGTATTTAAATAATCTTTAACACCTAACATCGTTATTAAAGGTTTTTTTACTTGATAGTTTAACGGAATATCAAACATTTTAAAAACAGTTGCTAAAACATATTCATATTCATCAGTAATACCTGCTATAAATATTTTATTATAGCTGATCTTTTGACGGTTAAGTTCTCTAATTTTAAGAGCAGTATTAATAACTTCATCTTTTAAAGTATCATATTCATATACGGTTTCTAGTTTATAGGTAGAAGGTATATCAACGTAGTGAATATTTAATGGTTTTAATTTAGTTAAAATAGCTTTATCTAATAAGTAATACCCCATTAAATATATATCTTTAGTTTTTAAATAATCTTTAAAGGTTTCATCGTATTCTAAGTAGTTATTAGCCTTTAAATCTTTTAATATAGCTTGTAATTTTTGTAATTTACTACTTTGATATACTTCTTCTTGAGATATATATTTTAAAGTCTTTAACATTGATTTAAGAACATCAATATTTTCATTTTCTTTAGTTAATAAATATAAAAGGGCTTCATCTTTAATAGTAAAGAGAAAGTGTGATAAAAACTCTTCAAGAGTATAGAATGTTATATCATATATTTGATTAGTAGATTGTAAGGATGCTAATATCTTCATTTTAAGAGCATTAGGGACAATATAAAAGGCTTTATCATGTATCTTTTCCATTATTTATTTCTCCTTCTATAAAAATTATAAACCAAAAAGAAGTTAAAATAAATAAAAACCAGATAATAATATCCAGTTTTATTTCTTTTTATTTTTACTTTTAGTTTTTACTTTTGAGTTTTCTTTTTGTAAATTATCAGGAAAATCAAAATATTGATCTCTTGATAAATTTCTTCTGATGGTTTTTAAATCTTTTAAAGAAATATCATCAATAGTATTAATATTAAATGTAAATGATGGAGTTTCTTCTTTTTTGGTATCTTCTTGAATGATTTTCCGTGATTTAGTTGAGATGTTTTCTAAGTGGTTAGCATTGGTTATATCTAATTGATCATTTAATACGGCTTCATGATTTTTTAGATAATCATATTTTTTGATCTCTTTTAAATCATTTTTAGCTTTAATTATTTTAGGTACTTCTACTAAAGGGATCATGCTAAGGTTGATAGTTGCTAAAACTCTTAGGCCAATATTAACAGCTTCACTAGTTATTAAATTGGTGGATGCTAAAGCGGTAGCGGCTATTACAACAAAGAATTTAGATATAGAAATACAATTAGTTATAATGTTTTCTAACTTAGTTTCTTCTTCTTCATTTTTAGCTTGTTGATTCCACATTAATTGAAGGGCTCTTTTTTCATTTGAAGGGGTTTTTAATACCCGTGGATGTGAACCATTAGCCATATTAAAGACTAATTCTCCATCTTTATCACTATAATTTTTAATATAGGTATAACTGTTTTTATCTTCTTTTCTAATTACTTTCATTTAAAACCTCCTGAGTTAAAAAAAAGACTATTTAGTCTCTTCTTTTGATGTTTTTGTTACTACTTCTTTACCTTTGTAATTACCACAATTTTTGCAAACGCGATGAGGTTTAATTACTTCGCCGCAATTAGGACATTTAACCATATTTGGTAAGTCTAAAGCATTATGACTTCTACGCATTCTCTTTCTTGTTTTAGATACTTTTCTAAAAGGTACAGCAAATAATTGAATATCTAATTTTAACATAATATCACTCCTCTTCTTTTTCAAAATCTTTTAACAAATCTTTAAATGGATTATTAGAATTATTATTAATATCACTTTCACTAATAACCTTCCATCCATCCCCTTCTAGATTCTTATAATCTGTTACCTCTGTGTAACGAATAGGGATTTCTAAGACTATATTTTCCCACAAAATGCTCATAATATCAAGAGTAAATTGTTCATTTTTTAAATTTTGATAGACATTTTCACATATTTTGAAAGAAAATGGGTATTTGATTGGATTTAAATTAACGGAATCTTCCAAAGTCATTGTACCATTCACTTCAACATCAAGTAATAATTCAATACTGTTTACATATGTAATATTTCCTTCAACCTTAACTTGATCTAAAGCAATAATATCAGTATTTTGATATAGCATTGGATCAATTGTATAGAAGGAGTTAATGTCTAATTTGTTTTTCTTGCCATTAAACAGCTCTTTTAAATCCATATTTTTCACCATCTTTTAAACAACACAAGGAATAAAAAGGCAATCATGCTACAAGCCATGGACATTTGCTCTTTAAATATATATCCTCTTTCGTAGAAACATGAAAAATCATCTACAAAATTAACAATCCAACTCTCTAGATATTTGGGAACACTTTTACCAATTGGAAACATGTGACTTTTAATAATATCTTCTTCTTTAGAAGATAAATCAAAATATTTCTTTGCATTATTTAAAGCAATAACGGGATGGGCAAAAAGAATTTTTGTTCTTTTTTCTTCTTTAGCCTGATAATCGTCTAAAAAAAAGTCATGAAGAACAGCTGCTCTTGCGGTACTTTTATAATCTAAGTGACAAAATTTAGTAATCTTGTATGAATAGTAAGATACTCTAATCATATGACTATAACGGTTTGTCCCGTGATGAAGACAATTTTTCGTTTTTTGATACTCTTTGTTACTTATAATTGATTCTATTAAACGGTTGAATTCATCATCATTATAAAAACTTTTCATAAGATAACCCACTTTCCTCTTCAAATTAACACTTTATAATTTTACCACAAATTCTTTAATTTAGCAAGTAATAAGGTAAGTTAAGCGGTTTATTGACATTTTTTACTTTAATTCACGTTTAACTTTGTTAACGCCTTTTTTAATATCACCTTTAAAGAAATGGTAGCTTGAAGATATTAAAATATAAACAGGAAGGGCAATGATAATTCCAAAGACGCCTCCAACGGTACCACCGATTGAAACCATCATAATCGTAATTAATGGGTTAATATTGTTGGTTTTACCATAAACTTTTGGAGAGATGATATAACCATCTACTTGTGGGAAGATCATACAAACAACTAAGGTGGCAATAAATAAGCTTGGACTAATTACAGAGGCAGTAATTAGGGCTAGTAAATTGGTAATTAAGCCACCAAAATATGGAATAACGGTCGTAAGACAAGCAAGGGTTCCGAATAAGAACCAGTTAGGATGACCAATAATAAAGAAAATAAAGGAATATTCAAAGAACTGAATAACCATAAAAAGAGCAAGGCCTTTTAAATAGTTAGTTAACTCAATATCTAAATCTTTTAGATAATTATAAATTTTTTGATTAGTTTTATTTAAGAAATGGCCAATATTGGTTCTTATCCGGTCCATGTATGATAAAAAATAAATAGCAACAACATAAGTTATAACGGTCTTACCAAGAATTGAAGTGGTTTTACCAACGACATCAAATTTTCCTTTTTTAACGACGGTACCAATACTAGTGATGATGGTTTCTAAATAATTACCACTTTTGGTGGTTAAGAAATCTAAATTAACATTATATTTGTTACTAATATCTTCAATAACTTGGCCAAAACTTGAGGCGAATGTTATTAACTGATTATATAAAAGTGGTAAGGTGATGATTAAAATAATGAGAATAATGGCAGTAATAGTTAAGACAACGACACTGACGGCAAAGGATTTACTAAGACCTTTGGCTTCTAGTTTTTTTACTAAGGGATATAGAGCATAACTAATACCAAAAGCAATGATAAATGGTAGACAAACCGTAAATACTTGACTTAAAATGCTATACCATGTACCAATATTAGTGACTATAATATATAAAAGTCCCATTAAAATTAATAAATTTAATAGTTTATAATTGATTTTTGTTTTATACATAATTACCTCTCCAATAAAATAGTAGTTGGACCCATATTAATGAGTTCTATTTCCATATCGGCGCCAAACACCCCTGTTTCGGTTTTTAAATGTTTCTTTAATTCTTGATTGAAAAAATCATATAATTCTTTGGCTTTATCACTCTTTAAAGCTTTTAGATAACTAGGACGATTTCCTTTTTTAGTATCAGCATATAACGTGAATTGGGAAATTGATAAAATACTTAGATTTAAATCATGGATTGATAAATTCATTATCCCATCACTATCTGGAAAAATCCGTAGATTAATAATTTTGGTAACCATTTTGGTAATGGTATCAAAAGTATCTGTATCCGTAAAACCAACGAAAAGGACTAAGCCTTCATTAATAGAAGAAATAGTTTTTCTATCAACAAGGCAACTGGCCTTTTTACATCTTTGAACTAAAACTCTCATTTCATTAACCTCTCTACACTTGTAATATATGGTAAATTTTCTAAATCTAGTAATAATTTCGCCAAACTATCTTTATCTTTAACTAAAATTTCCATCTCATAAGTAGCATATTCATCTCTTGAAATAGTTTTAATTGAGGAAATATTAATATTAAGCATACTGGTTCTTTGAATAATATCGGCTAAGCGATTTTCTAAGGTGTTTGTTCTAATGATGAGGATACTGTTGTATTTTAAATTATCGGCTTTAGTCCATTTAACTTCAATACAGCGGTCTTCTAAGGTGGTTAAGTTATGGCAATTACTACGATGAACACTAATACCATTACCTTTAGTAATATAACCAACTATTTGATCTCCATAAACAGGTTTACAGCAGGATGCGAAAGTTACTTTAACTTTATCAAGACCAGCAACCATAATGGATGATGTGTTATCTATATTAGTTTTAGTGATTGTTTTTAATAATTTTGGTTTTTCTTCTTCATCTTTGAAAACAATATTAATGATGTTATTAGCAGTATGTTTACCCTTACCAATATCATAGTATAAATCATCAAGATTATCTACTTTTACTTCTTTGTAGATAAGTTTTAAATGCTCATCTTTGTAAAATTCTGTAAGGGCAATTTTTCGTTTTCTCAAGATTTTTTCTAATAAATCTTTACCCCGCTCGATTAAAACTTCTTTTTCACTCTTACTAAAATAACTTCTTATTTTGTTTTTGGCTTGCGTAGTTTTAACGATGTTTAGCCATTCTTTAGAGGGATGAGTATTAACTTTGGTAATAATTTTGACAATATCATTGTTTTTAAGTTCATAATCAAGAGGAGCAATGGAACCGTTGATTAAAGCACCGACCGTGGTCTCCCCTACTTTCGTATGAACTTTATAAGCGAAGTCAAGAGGAGTTGATCCTTTAGGTAGTTCAATAACATCGCCTTTAGGCGTAAAGACATAGATATTGTTATTTAAAACTTCATCTTTAACACTGGTAACAAATTCTTCACTACTCATTTTGTCATTAGATAATTCCATTATTTCTTTGAAAAATTGAAGTTTTTGGGAAGTGGTGGATTGTAAATTAGCAGTTTTAGCACTACCACCATTTTCCTTATAAGCCCAGTGAGAGGCAATTCCATTTTCAGCGACTTCATCCATTTCATAAGTCCTAATTTGAATTTCGAAAAGGTAACCATCAATACCAAAGACGGTTGTATGAAGGGATTGATACATATTTGGTTTAGGCATAGCAATATAGTCTTTAAATCGTTTGGGTAAGGGTCTAAATTTCGAATGGATGAGACCAAGGGCTAAGTAGCAATCTTGTTCGGTGTCGACTAAAATTCTAATAGCTAGTAAGTCATAGATATCACTAAATTTTTTCCCTTTATCAAGTTTGTTGTAAATACTATAAATACTTTTAGCCCGGCCTTTTATTTCATGAGGAATGTGATGTTCATTTAAAAGATTAGTAACAACATCTTGCATTTCATAAACGGTACTATCACGTTCCGCTTTAGTTTTATTAAGTTTATCGGCAATATCATAAAAAACAGTTGGTTTTAAATATCGTAAGGCTAAATCTTCAAGCTCACTTTTGATTTTATGAATACCTAAATGATGGGCAAGTGGAGCAAAAATTTCTAGTACTTCTTTTGATTTCTTTTTTTGTTTTAATGGGGGCATGGCCCAAAGAGTACGCATGTTGTGAAGACGGTCTGCTAGTTTAACGATAATGACCCGGACATCTTCGCTCATCCCTACTATAATTTTTCGATAGTATTCAATTAAGTATTCATTATCAGTAGAAAAATGAAGACGAGATAGTTTGGTAACGCCATCAACTAGATTATAGATAACTGAACCAAAAGTTTCTTTAAATTCGTCATCTTTGACATCACAGTCTTCTAACACGTCATGTAAAAGAGCCGCTTCAAGGCATTCATAGTCAGCATAAACATTAGTAAGAATCAAAGCCACATTCAAAGGGTGGGTAATGTAGTCTTCCCCACTCTGACGATACTGGCCACGATGTTTTTCTTTGGCATAAAAATAGGCTTTTAGAATTTCTCCCCGCTCTTTGGGATCTTTTATATAAGTATCAACTTTATCCATCAAATCATCGATGGTAATTAAATCTTTTTTCATGAAACCACCCCTTTTAAATTATTTTAAGCGTTAATTCCCTTAATGGTAAGTTCAGTTTTCTCTTTATAAGTGTTTTTCTTCTTCTTTTTAGGTTTAACTTTTCCTTCAATAAAGATATATAAACTTGGTGCTAGTAATAATGATGAATAAGTACCAGCAATAAAACCAATAATCATCGCAACATTAAAGGTTAAAATATCACGACTACCAAGAATTAATAAGGCTACAACTGGTAGTAGTGTTGTAACAGTTGTATAAATACTTCTAGCAATTGTTTTATTAATACTATCGTTGACAATATCTTTTAAAGCTTCTTTATCTAATTTAGATTCATCTTTATGTTTTAGGTTTTCTCTAATTCTATCAAAAACAACAATGGTATTATTGATGGAATAACCAATGATAGCTAAGATACTAGCGATAAACATAGAATTAACTTCAGTTCTTAAGATGATAACCCCTGCTGTCATAATTAAGACATCATGAATAAGGCATAAAACAGATGAGACACCAAAACTGAACTTAAAGCGGAAGGTAATATATAAAATGATGCCCACTAAAGATAGGAAAATAGCAAAAATAGCATTTTTAATTAAATCTTGTTTAACAACATTGCTAACTACGCCAATATCAACGGAAGCATTGTATTTTTCTAAGAAATGGCTTTCAATTTTAGCAATTTTAGTTTCTTTTAATTCTTCTTTTACTCTAATACTTATTTCACTTGAACTATGATCTATAGATATTTTAGTTAAATTAAGATCTTTTAAATCACTTTCTAAAGATTTATCAGATATTTTTTCACTAGTCGTTAAAGTTATATCACTTCCTGCTTGGAAATCAATACCAAGATTCATTCCTTTAAAGGCAAAAATAGTAGTACCTAAGATAACGATAATAAGACTTAAAACGGCAAAATGTTTACTATATTTTAAATAGTTATGAGTTTTTTGTTTCTTAGCTTTTTGTTCATCATAGTTAATGAAAAAGTTAAGTTTATCGTTAAAGTAACCAGTTTTAACAAACATCTTTAAGAAGAATCTGGTTACACAAACCATAGTTACCATAGTAACCGCAATATTGATGATTAACATAGTAGCAAAACCTTTAACACTAGATTCACCAAAACAGAACATGATAATAGCTACTAAAAGAGTTGTTAAGTTAGCATCTAATATGGTTATAAAACTTTCTTTACTACCGTTAGTGAAAGCAGTCTCTAGACTTCTTCCTTTGAATAGTTCTTCTTTAATCCGAGAATAGGTTAAAACATTGGCATCAACGGCCATACCGATACCGATGATTAAAGCGGCAATACCCGGAAGGGTTAAAACACCCCCTACAAGCCAGAAAATAAAGAAGACAAATAATGTGTATAGTAAAATAGAAATAGCAGAAATAATTCCCGCAAAATTATAGACAGCTATTAAAAAGATAATAATTGATAAAATACCAACAATACCAGCATATAAGGTCATAGTTAAGGTATTATCACCAAAACTTGCGCCAACGGTTCTACTAGATAGTTCAGTTAATTTAGTAGGAAGACTACCAGAATTAATTAAATCTACTAAATCAGAAACTTCTTGTTCAGTAAAATTACCTTGAATGATAACATCACTAGCAAAACCTTGAGTAACACTAGCAGCACTTAGACAGTTACTGTTACTATTACCACAGTTTTTACCTTCTTTACTGTATGAATCAGTCATTTCGTTATAATCAAGCCAAATAACGATAACATTATCTTTGTAATCTTTAACTGCATTAGTTACCTTATAAAATGTTTCTTTATCTTTAACAGCTAAGGAAACCGCAGGACGGCCACTTGAATCAGTAGCAACTTTAGCCCCTCCTGTTTTTAAAACATCACTACTCATTAATAGTTTATCATTACTATCACGAAAACTTAGAGTAGCTACTTTGGATAAAGCATTACGAGCTTCATCTTTGTTAGTAACACCGGCTAATTTTACTCTGATTTTATCATTCCCTTCAAGAGTAATTTCAGGCTCACTAACTCCTAAAGTATCAATTCTTTTAAGCATACTTTTGTAGGTGGCATTAAGTTTTTCTTTATTCATTTTAGTACCATCAATAGGACTTACTTGATAAAGAATTTCAAAACCACCTTGTAAATCAAGTCCAAAGTTAAGAGATTTAAACATTGGAACAATCAAGGAACAAACAATGACAGCGATAAGAATTAAACTCAATGTCTTAAAAGTCATTCTTTGTCTAGGACTTAAAGGCTTTTTGCGCCTCGTTAATTTCTTCATAAATAAACACCTCTCATATTATTTCTAATGTATTATTATTTTGTTTAATAAGTGTATCTTTTAAGTATTTATCCAATAATAGATTATTGCAGTTTAAAATATCACTAACAATATCATTTAACTCTAAATTATGAGCTTTACTCCATTTAGTTAAAATGAGATAATTCCAAACATCATTTTTACTAATGTAGCGATATCCTAACCGATCAAGTTCACTTTTTTTGGTATTAAGAGCGGGCTCTACCATTTGATATAGTTCCTCTTTACTATTAAAGGTAAAATCATTCATAATTATCACCTACCACAAAACTAATAATATTATAGCATAAATTAAGACATAAAAAAGAAAAAATAATAAAAAAAGAAACGATTACATCATCATTTCTTCTTCAAAAGTATTAACAGCACCCTTCATTTTATTTTTCATTTTATTTAATTTGTCGGGATTCATTTGAAAATACTTATACACGGCAAAAGATGTGCCCATAACAGCAAGTAAAGGAATTACCATTTTTTTCATAATTTTAACCTCCTGATATTATTATGGAGGAAATTAGATTAAATTATACCATCTTTTAAATATTTGGCTAAACTGGTTTCTCTTTTTCTCTCACTAGTATTATTAATAGCATAGAGTAAGGCATCTTTATCACCAATTAAAATTAATTTTTCTTTACTTCGGGTGACGCCTGTGTATATTAGTTTGCGATATAACATGTTGTGATAGCCTTTAACAAGGGGCATGATGACCGTTTTAAACTCACTACCTTGACTTTTATGAATAGAGATGGCATAAGCATGGGTGAAATTATTAAATGTCGTTGGCGTGTATTTAACAGTATTATCATCGAAATCAATGTATACTTCTTTATGAGGTGTTATTTTAATTTTACTAATAGTACCAATATCCCCGTTAAAAACATTATCATCAGGCATATTAGTTAATTGAATTACTTTATCATGTTCTTTATAGGTAACATCATTAATAACAATACTTTTACTAGCCGTTTTATTGTATAAAGAGCCAAGAATTTCATTAATATTATCAATTCCATTAGGACCTTTATAAAGGGGAGCTAAGACTTGTAAGTCCTCTAGAGGAATTTTACTGGCTTCTTTTTTGATGACTTTTAACACTTCATTATCAGGAGCATCGATAAAGATTAAGTCATCGGATTGATTAAATAAAGTGTTATCAACTTTACCATTATTGATATCATGGGCAAAAGTAATAATATTAGAATCTTTTCCTTGCCGGTATAAATTTTTAAGTTCAATAACATCAATTTCTTTACTAGTTATAATATCGCTTAAAACATTACCAGCACCAACACTTGGTAATTGATTAACATCACCAACAAAGATAATTTTGCAGTTTGATGATAGACCTTTTAACAGATTACTAAGAAGTAAAATATCAATCATACTGGCTTCATCAACAATTAAAAATTCCACTTCACTTTTGTTATATTCGTTAACTTGAAATTTATTATTATCTTTATTCCATTTTAAAAAGCGATGAATGGTTGAAGCTTTGATATCACTAGATAAAGACATTCTTTTAGCGGCCCTACCCGTTGGGGCTAAAAGGGCTAAGGTTTTATCTAAGTTTTTTGGTTTGTAATTATTAATAGCGGTATATAAATCAATTATTCCTTTGATAATGGTCGTCTTACCAGTACCGGGACCACCAGTTATTACAAGGCACTTGGAAGTGATAGCTTTTTGGATAGCCTCTTTTTGTTCAGGGTTATAAGTAATATGATTTTTAAGTTCAATTTCGTCAAGATATTTAGAATAATCTTTAGAGACTGTTTTCTCATGAGCTAGCAATCTTAGTCTTCTAGCTACAAAAATAATAGCATCAAAGTATTCTTTTAAATAAATTTTATTTTCTTTAACAACTATTAAGTCAAGAGCAATAAGACTATTAATACTATCTAGTAATAATGAGTCTGTAATAGATTGTTTTAAAAGTTTATGTAAGTAGGGAGTAATATTTTCAAGATAGTAATAGGTACTTCCTATTTTATTAGTTAATTCTCTTAAAATATAAAGAAAAGTGGCTCTTATTCTTTTAATATCTAAAGGATTATCTTGGTTATTTTTTAAAAAGATATTATCACAAACCGAATATTTAATTTCATCAATATCATAATAGGCTCTATAAATATCATCGTTAATGATTGTAAAGCTTTCTTCTTTATATTTACTATAAATCTTTAGACTATCTTTAGTATTAAAACCCAGTTTGGTAAGATTTAAAATTATTTCATAACTTCCTTGATAATTAACTAAGGAATCATGTAAAACCTTCACTTGTTTTTCACTTAAGCCTTTAATTAATAGTAAATCACTTGGATGATCTAAGATGGTCGAAAAAGTCTTTTCTTTAAACATATCAACAATTTTAATAGCGGTTTTTTTACCAATACCTTTAAATAGATTACTGGTTAAGACGTTAATAATAGCATCCGTTTCTTTAGGAAGAATTCGCATGATATTTTGAACCATAAATTGTTCCCCATATTTAGGATGAGTAGTTAAATTACCTTCGAGATTATAAGTATCTATTTCATTTAAATCAGGTAAGTATCCAGTGATAGTGATAGTTTTATTTTGATAGGTTGTTAAATCGGGTGATGTTTTTACAACTTTAAAAAGGGCTATTAAATAGCCATTGGTATTACTTTTAAAAATTGTCTTTTTATAAACGCCTTCAATACTACTCATCAATTTCTCCTATTAGACTATCTAGTAAATAATCTTTAATTAAAACAGTTTTAAATGTGTTATGGGGAATTTCTTCTTTTACTTTTACTTTTAAATAATTAGAAGTGTGGCCAATACTAAGACCATCTTTATATTCTTCAAATAAAACTTCCATGTGTTGATTTAGATGTTTTTTAGCATATTCTTTTTCTAGTTCGTGAGATAATCTTAAAAGTTTTCTTGCTCGTTCTTTTTTGAGAGTACCGTCTACTTTATGATTAAAGGTAGAAGCTTTAGTACCTTTACGTTCAGAGTATGGAAAAACATGAATTTTAGTAAAGGCAAACTTTCTGGCGTTTTTTAAAGTTTCGGCAAAATCTTCGTCAGTTTCTTCAGGAAAACCAACGATGATATCTGTTGATATAGCAATATCATTTCTAATGCTTCTGATTTTTTCTAGTTTTTCTTCAAAATATTTTAAATCATACTTACGGTTCATTAATTTTAAGATATGATTGCTTCCTGCTTGAAGAGGAATATGTAAATGATTAACAATAACTTCATTATCTTTAATGATATCTAAAACTTCATCGGTTAATTCTGTTATTTCAATACTGGAAATACGAAGTCTTTTTAGGCCACTTATTTTAACAAGATTTCTTAATAAGGTGGCAAAATTAGTATTAAGATCAACACCATAATTACCAGTGTGAATACCTGTTAATACAACTTCTTGAAAGCCATTATTTACAAGGGTTGTTACTTCTTTAATGACTTCTTCTAAAGCTTTAGACCGACATTTACCCCTAACATAGGGAATAATACAATAACTACAGAAATTCTCACAGCCATCTTGAACTTTAACAAAGGCCCTTGTTCTATTTTTAAAGTCATTAATAAACATATTGTCAAAATGATCTTTGTCTTCCCCTACTTTAACAATTGGTTCGTGTTTAGCAAAATAATAATCTAATAATTCAATAATTCTACTTTTATCTTTGTTACCAACATAAATATCAATATCTAAATCATTTTCTTGATGATCTTCAACAAAACAGCCAAGGGCAACAATGACAGCCTTAGGATTAGTCCTTCTAACACGTTTTAAAGTCTTTTTACTTTTAATATCAGCCTGATTGGTAACAGTACAAGTATTTATAATATAAACATCACAAATATCATTAATATCAGTGGTAACTTGATAACCACTCTCTTTAAGTCTAGCCATAATATATTCACTTTCATAAGTATTAACTTTACAGCCAAGAGTATATACACAAGCTTTCATTTTAAGCCTCCTTTTAATCTACAGGGGTTATTATAACATGTAATTAATAGAAAAGAAAGTTAAAATATCATTAGTTGTTAGTTTCATAAAAAAAGTAAGCATAAAGCCAATTAAGAGAAATGGCCCAAAGGGAATAACATGTTCCTTATTTTTATAAAGTAAATAAAGAGAAATAGGAAGAGCAATAAAACTGGCTAAAAAAATACTGATTAAAGTGGGAAGAGCTTCTTGTAAAAGGCCTAGCACAAAAAGGAGTTTAACATCCCCGCCTCCAAGAGCTTCTTTTTTAAATAAATTTTCACCAAACTTCATTAACATAAACATAAAAGCAAAAAGAAAAATGCCACCAATAAGGGAGGTTATAACAAGATTAATGCCCCCTATTAAAAATTTTAAAATAAGAATTAAGAGGCTACTTACAATTAAAACTTCATCAGGAATAATTAAAGCTTTAAGATCAGTTGTAAAAATAATCATAGAAAGACTAACTAGAACAAGAGATAGTAAAAGATTTAGACTAAAACCAAAACTGTAATAGGAAATCGCAAAACAAAGACCACAACTAAGTTCAATAAAAGTACTTAGAATACTTATTTTTTGATGACAATAACGGCACTTTCCTTTTAAGAGAAGATAACTGATAACAGGAATCATATCGTAATACTTTAAAGGATGAGAACAGTTATCGCATTTGCTTTTACCAGTGATAAAATTATCTTTAGTAATTAATCTTGTCCCTAAACAGCAAAAGAAAGACCCGAAAAAGAGTCCTGTTATAAAAAAACAAATTATATATACACCTTCCATACGACACACCTTTTCTTATCTGATTTTTGAATATATATCAAACATTGGAACAACAATAGCAAGTAAAATGGTACCAACAATAAAAGCAAGAAAAGCAATCATAATTGGTTCAATAAAACTTTCTAGCTGTTTAATAATTGTTTTATGTAAAACTTGATAGTAATTTGCAACTTTTTCCATCATTAAGCCTAATTGACCAGTTTTCTCACCAGTTACAATCATTTCATAAGCAGCAGGGGGAAAAGCCCAACTACCTTTAAACGATTCAGAAATGTTACTTCCTTTATTAAGATTGATGATTGTTTTAGCAATCAATTCTTTATAAACTTCGTTATTAGTTATTTTAGATAAAACTTCCATACTATCAGTTATAAAAACACCATGGTTTAATAAAGACGCAAAAGTTTTAGTGAAGTTAAAGACTTCGTTATAAATGATGATTTTTCCAAAGACAGGAGTATGCATCACTAAAATTTGTATCATTTTACGAAATGCTCTATTGTGTTTATAAAAATAAATAAAGAAAACAACAACAAGGAAAATAATAAAGATTAAAAGAAGATAATTATGAACGATGAAGTTAGATACGTTCATAACAAAGCGGGTAATACCGGGGATTTTAGCGTCATTATCTTCATACATTTCAACGAATTTAGGAACAATTGTTGTCAAAATAAAGATGATAACACCGATGGCTATTGTTAAGACAATGATCGGATAAGTCATAGCAGAAATCATTTGTTTTCTTGTTTCTTCTTTGGAAGTATAATAATCAGCCATATCATCTAAAACGGTCGTTAAATCACCGGTTAATTCAGCAGTTTTAACCATATTGATTAATAAATTGGGAAATTTATCTTTTTGTTTAGATAAAGCAGTTGAAAGATTTTCACCTTTTAGTAGTTCATAAACAATTTTTTGATAAACTTTCTTTTGTTCTTTGTTTTCACTTTGTTTTTCTAAAAGACGAACAGCATCAATCAAAGGAATACCAGCTTTAATATAGGTAGATAGCTGGGTAAGGGAAAAAGCTAAGGCTGAGGCTTTAAATTTACCACCAATATTTATATCAATATCAAGAGCACTTCTTGGACTAACACTAAGAACTTCATAGCCTTCATTTTCAAGGAAAGATTTAACTTCTTCTTTACTTGGACCTTCAAAAGTTCCATTAAAGACTTTACCGTTGCTTCCTTTAGCTTTATATCTAAATGAGACAATAGGTTCTTTGGAAAGATTAAGTTTTTCCGTACTATTTTTCTTTTCTTCACTCATCATTGTGGCTACTTCTAAGATGGCTTCTTGATCTTTTTGTTCTTTAGCTCGTTTTTCGCTAACTTTCCCCCTACTAATGCGATCAACAATAGCTAAAAAGCCAGTATAAGCATAATTTAAGATTCGTTTCGGAGATAAAAGGATATGGTGAACTATATGATAAATTATGATAAATGGTTTCATAAATAGTTCCATAGCTTCCCTCCTTATTCTTATATTTATTATATCATAAAATTATAGATGCACAAGTAGAAAAAAGTAACATATATTAAAGTAAAGGTGATAAAAATGTATAATCAGTATAATTTAGGGGGGAATAGTTTTATTCCAAGAAGAGGCCTTAATTGGAGTGGACTTTTGAATAATACCCAGAAAACCTTAGGAATTATTAATCAGATTATTCCAATTGTTTACCAAGTAAAGCCTCTTGTTAGTAATGCTAGAACCCTTTTTAAAATTGCCGGTGCAGTTAATAGTAATGATGATAATAGTCAAAATAATGTCAATGAAGAACAAGTAATTAATAATTATTCGACATCAATAGAAAAAGATAGTAATAGTCCCGTTTTTTTCTTATAGACTTACTATCTTTTTTTATGAATTATTTTTTTGCTTCTATTATTTCTTTTAACATAGAAATGAATTCTTGACATGAGACGGTTGTTGTTTCTTTTTGACCAAATAGACGATAACTGATAGTCTCATTTTCAACTTCGTTATCACCAAGAATAACATTATAGTTAATTTTTCTAGTTTGGGCTTCTCTTAGACGATAACCTAATTTTTCATTACGACTATCAAGTTCTACTCTAATGTTTGCTTTTAGTAGTGCGTTGTAAACTTTTTCAGCGTATTCTAAGTGATGCTCACTTGAAACAGGAATAATTTCAACACCAACTGGGGCTAACCAAAGTGGTAAGTTACCTTTAGTCTCTTCTAATAAAAAGGCAATAAAACGATCAAGAGAACCTAAAATAGCACGGTGAATAACAACGGGTGTTTCTTTTTCGCCTTTTTCGTTGATGTAAGTTAAATTAAATCTTTTTGGTAAAAGGAAATCTAATTGAATGGTTGGAATAGCTACTTCATTACCAACAGCGGGCTTGATTAAAATATCAAGTTTTGGACCATAGAAAGCAGCTTCCCCTTTCGCTTCAATAAAATCCACTTTTAAATCTGTTAAAACTTTACGAAGAGCACCTTCGGCTGTATCCCACATATTATCATCATCAAAATATTTTTCTTTATTATCTTTATCCCGTAATGATAATCTAAATTTATGTTTAGTAATATCAATATTAAAGTCTTTATAAACTTCAATTATCAAGTCTAAAACGCCTTTAAATTCCTCTTCTATTTGGTCTTTAGTACAGAAGATATGAGAGTCATTTTGGGTGAAAGATCTAGCCCGTTCGATACCTTTTACAGCTCCGGCGGCTTCATAGCGGAAGTCATTAGCAATCTCGGCAATTCTTATAGGTAGGTCACGATAAGAATGAAGTTTATTACCATATATTACCATGTGATGAGGACAGTTCATTGGGCGAAGAACATAACTTTCTTCATCAAGTTCCATAGCTGGAAACATGTCATCTTTATAATGATCCCAGTGGCCTGATGTTTTATATAATTCAACACTACCAAGATCAGGGGTATGAACGTGTTTATAACCATGAGCAACTTCTTTTTCGGTTATATAATTTTGAATAGTGCGCCATAAAGTATAACCATTAGGAAGCCATAATGGTAAGCCACGACCAACAAGGTCAGATAACATAAAGATACCTAAATCTTTACCTAGTTTACGATGATCTCGCTCTTTAGCTTCTTCTAACTCTTTCAAATGTGCTGCTAAGTCTTCTTCATTTTGATAACATACACCATAAATTCTTTGAAGCATTTTATTTTTAGAGTCACCTTTATAATAGGCACCACTACACTTTAATAATTTGAAATGGCGTAATTCTTTAGTAGATTCAACATGAGGGCCACGGCATAAATCAGTAAAATCACCTTGAGTATAACAAGTTATTACTTCATCAGTTGGAAATTCATTAATAAGATCTATTTTATAAGGGTCATCTTTAAATTCTTCTAAAGCTTCCTCTTTTGTTAATTCATGACGAATTATTCTTTTATTTCCTTTAGCAATTTTTTTCATTTCTTTTTCAATTTTAGGTAAATCTTCATCAGTTAAAGTTTTACCATTTAAATCAATATCGTAATAAAAGCCTTCATCAATAACCGGTCCTACCCAAAATTTAGCATTTGGATATAATTTCTTAACAGCTTCTGCTAATAAATGGGCGCAGCTGTGATTTAAGGGCATTAAATTTTTATCTTCTTTTATATTTATCATAGTTATTCCTTCTTTCTAATAATAATGTTTTTTACTAAGTACCTTATGACGATTATTCTTTTCAGTAGGTTCTAACATATAAAGAGCCTCTTCTTCTAGGTCGTGATTAATTTCTTCAAGGGTTTTAACTTCACCAGTTATTTGATCATAATCATAACCCATAGCATTTAAAATAGTTCGTCTTCGTTCTAGAAGAGTTTTTTGATCAACTTCTTCACCTAATAATTCCTCTTTAGTTGTTGCTAACGGATTTTGATAGCACCTTATATTATTGTCATCATCCTTGACAAAAACGTATTTGTAGTCAAAACCTTTCATAGCCACTTTTAAATTAATGTTTTTAGGAGGAACGGCACCTCGTTCACTTAAGTATAGTTCCATATCATTATGATGCATTCTGGTCCTTTTACGATGATGACTTTTAACATTACAGCGATTACGCATAAAGTCATGAATATTTTCACATTCATTTAAGCTTTTATAGTAAGCTTTTTTCTTTCCCATATAATTTACTCCTCTCAATAAAAAAAGATGATACCAACAGGAACATAATTATGCGGTACCATCCTTATTTTACTTAATTTCGATAACGGCCGTAACCGGAATTACTTTTCATAATTCTACTCCTTAAGGTAGTAATAAAAGCGCTTTTCTTAGTTTGCACCAACCACTAAGTCTCTTTAACTAAAAGACAGCTTTTACCGAGTCCTTAAGTAAATGTATTTATAATCTATATTTTACACTAAATGAATGATTTGTCAAATGTTTTATTAACCATTAATTATGAATGGATCAGTTTTAGTACCACTACCTTCTACAATATATATTCCTTCCATGATAAACATGGCTGGTTTGATTTCAGCACCATCAGTGGTTGATATTTCCAGATCCCAATCGCAATTACCAATGTAGTGCATGGTTGTTGTGTTTATTGGAGTAATAGTAACAAAATTGTTATCATCACTACCTGTGGTTGCAAATAATTCACCATAACGTAATAGACCAACTCTAGCAGTAGTAGTATCATTAGTTAGGGTATCGTCATCTATACCTTGATATTTGGCTAATTTATAACTACCGCCACTAGCAACTGTTCCAAAATACCACTCGGCATTCTCTACTAATAAGCTCGGTTGATAATCTTCTAAATAGTTAGATAGGAAATCATTATTTAAGAAATTACCAATACCAATATCAGTTTGATACATGTAATTACCATATTGATCTTTATAAGCTGATGATGATTCATCAATGATAGGTTTAACACTGACTATTTTGGTTGTTCCTTCTACTTCATGACTGACAATACGGTATAAATTGTTGTCACCCTTACCAAATGCAACATATTCACCACTATACCTTGCACTTAATTCATCACTTACAGCACTATCATTATCACCTTCTAGGCGATATGGATTAGATGATGTACCACTACCACTGGCAATTTGAATACTTGCATCAAAATTAACGGCAGGTCTTATACCATAACCAATACTAGGAGAATCAGTACCGATACGACCATCGATATCAACATAGTTAACAATATTATTGTAAGCAGGAGTTATTAACCACCAAGACTTGCCGTTCATTAAATAGCCTTTACTGCTAGTTGTATTTTTATAACTCATGGTATATTCATATAAATTTAAGGAGCCAACAACTCTTGTTACTACATTACTCTCATCTGGTTTACTAGTTGAAGTGGTAGCAGTAGCATTCCATTCACTATCAGATTTTAAAAATTTTTCTGGTTCCCGTAAGTTACCTAAGAAACCATCAACAGTTTCATCATTTAACCAACTATCCATATAACTGCCATCAAAAATACCATCTGATTCGTTATATGATATTACGGAAATACTGTTTTCGGTTACTGCTTTAACACTGTTGTCGAAGGTATTTATAGATACAGCCTTCCACATCTTACCACTGTACCAAATATAGTTATTAGGGCTTGAACCAGTAATAAAGGTTTGATCGCTGTCACTCGTATCAAGACTATTGGAACTATCAGCAAGAAGATATTCAGCAATCGTGGTAGTACCATTTGTATATTCACTAAAAATTTTAGCCGTTCCACCAAGAGAAGATGAGGTAGGAAGAGCCAAATTATTATAATCAAGACCTACTTCTACTCCTAATTTAAGAGTTTTACTAGATGAACTACTATTAGTTACTTTTAGGGTGTAAGTATTACTAGCATTTTGATTTATATTAGTACCAGTGGCACTTGGAAGCGTACTTGATCCTGATTTAGTAACATAGCCAACATTAAGATAATTTTTAACATCTGTAGTTTCAATATAATAAAAGTTAAACCGGGCTTTTCTGCTATTAGGATTAGTTAAAATAACCGTATATTCGCTAGTAGTTTTAGCCGGTACACTGATACTTGTTGTTTCTGTACCATTAACTGTTAGTTTATATGTTAAATTACCAGTAACAATTTTAATAGCATTTTGTTTTTCTTTAGAAACGGTAAACATGGCATAAGAAAAATAACTACAAACCATTAACATACTGATTCCTAAAACGATAATAACATACTTTTTTGAGATGTTGGTCTCATTTAATTTTTTAAAAAATTGCTTTATAGATTCCTTCATAGATTGTTTCATACATAACACCCTACCTTATAAAAATAATAACACAAAATGTGTTATTATGTAAAGACTATTCATCACCTAATTTTAGGGCAATGACAAATCCTATGACAAATAGAATTAGACTGACAATAATTTGAGGTAAGGTGAAACTTAAACCTTCGGTACTGGTAAAAATACCGATGATACTAGCTAAGACAAAGCCAATGATTCCAAAATAAGTTGGAACTTCAAATTTATTAAATAAGTATTCTAAGACTTTAGCAATTAAGACTAACCCTACTAAAACCCCAAGGCCAAAGGGAATTAAAATTAACATATTTGGAACAATATTTTGAAAACTAGTAAGACTATTGATTGTATGTAAAATCGGTTTATAATAGCCCATTACCATTAACATAAAACTACCACTAATTCCCGGGATAATCATGGTGGCTGAGGCTATTACGCCTACTATAAATAAGAGAATGTAATCCATAATGTTCATATTGGTAAAACTAACATTGTTACCACTTTTTAAAAACATTAAACCGATTACTAGGGAAAATGTTAAAATAAAGATGAAGATGTTAGAAGGTTTACTATTTCCTTTAATTTTTTTATATAACATAGGAATTCCGCCTAAAATTAGGCCAATAAAGAACATAATGGTAGGAAGTGGATATTTTTCTAATGAGTAACTGATAACTCTACTTCCTAAGATAACGGAAATAACAGCTCCTAATAAAACAGGAATTAAGAATTTAAAATTTTCTTTAATTTTGGAAAAAAAATGACTAATGGCTTCTATTAAATCTTCATAAATTCCCATGGTGATGGCCAAAGTTCCCCCACTAACACCGGGAATAATATTGGCTATTCCCATAAAAAAGCCTTTAATAGCTAAAATAATTTTATCTTTCATTGTTTTCTCCTTCAAAATAATTTAAATACATATTATTTTTTACTTCATGTAAAGTATCTTGGGCAACTTTACGAGCTTTGGCAGTACCTTCTTTTAAAATTTGATCAACTAAATCAAGATGTTCTTCATAATATTTACGTCTTTCTCTTATTGGTTTTAGAGTATCTTCAAGAATATTATAAAGGAATTTTTTAATGGTAACATCTCCTAGACCACCCTTTTCATAATGGGCTTTTAACTCATCAAGATTTTTATATTCTGGTAAATATTTTTCAAAGTGTTCATCAGTTGCAAAGGCCTCTAAATAAGTAAAGACAGCATTATCTTTAGTATTACCAGCATCTTCTATTCTTATATGATTAGGATCTGTGTACATACTCATTACTTTCTTCTTAACAGTTTCACTATCATCTTTTAGATAAATACAGTTACCAAGTGATTTACTCATTTTACTTTTACCATCAAGGCCGGGAAGACGTCTACATATTTTATTATCAGGTATTAAAGCATCAGGAGCTACTAACACTTCGCCATAGATGTTATTAAAACTTTTAACAATTTCCCGGGCTTGTTCAATCATTGGTAATTGATCTTCGCCAACAGGAATAATATTAGCTTTAAAAGCAGTTATATCGGCCGTTTGACTAATAGGATAATTTAAGAACCCAACAGGAATTGATGATGCAAAGTCTTTTTGTTTTATTTCTTGTTTAACTGTCGGATTACGTTCTAGACGAGATAGAGTTACTAAATTCATATAGTAAACTGTTAACTCACATAATTCACTAACTTCACTTTGAATAAAGAAAGTAACTTTATTAGGATCTAGTCCTATTGATAGATAATCAAGCATTACTTCTTTAATGTTATCATGAACTTTCTTAGGGTTTTTAAAATTATCAGTTAGAGCCTGTACATCAGCAATAAAGACATACATGGCATCATAATCATTTTTATTTTGTAAGGCTACTCTATTTTTTAAGGAACCAACATAGTGTCCTAAATGAAGATTTCCAGTTGGACGGTCGCCTGTTAATATTACTTTCATTTTCTCACTCTTCTTTCACTTTATTATAAGGATAATATAAGATATAGATTTTTTCAAGATTTTTTCATAATAAAAATCATGAATATCATGATTTCTACTTTTTATTTAACATTTCTTTTAAATAGATTATTTCTTTTTTAGTAATAAGACGTTTATGAAGATATTTTTTAGGTAAAACTTTTAAAAGATTTTCCTTAGTTGTTAATTCTTTTTGATAGTATTCTTTAATTAATGGATCTTTTTTGATTTTTAAAACAGGACCTAAAAATAAATCTTTGTATGAATAATGTTTTTTACCTTTTTTAAAGATAATAATTTGATAAATAATATTTTTGTCTTTAATAAGGTATTCATCAGCAATAAAATAACCATATTTAGTTAGTTTTTGTTTAACACTCAATTGATAATTATTAGGAGAGATGATAAAGGTGTTAATAGTTTTAAAATAGTCTTTATGATGATCTAAAATACTATTGATATTTAAGCCACCAATACCAGAGATAGTAACGGTATCTACTTTGTCATTATAACTATCAAGACCATTAGCTTCTATTAGTCTAACTTTATCTTCAACGTGATAATATTTAACGTTTTCTAAAGCTTTTTTTAATGGGAGAGGTTTATTATCACTAGCAAGAGCTTGTTTTAGCTTTCGTTCTTTAACGAGATAAATGGAAAGTAAGGCATGATCACAGCCAATATCTAATGGATAACTATCTTGAGCTATTAAATCACCAATTAATTTAAGCCGAGAATTAATTTTCATTAGTCAGTTAAAAAGTCCTTTAATTTACGTGATCTTGAAGGATGACGTAATTTTCTTAAAGCTTTCGCTTCAATTTGTCTAATGCGCTCTCTTGTTACGCCAAATATTTGTCCTACTTCTTCAAGAGTACGACACTGTCCATCATCAAGACCAAATCGTAATCTTAATACTTTCTCTTCTCTATCCGTTAGGGTTAATAAAACACCAGCTAATTCCTCTTTTAACATTTCTTCAGTAGTATATTCTTCAGGACCAATAGTTCTATCATCTTTGATAAAGTCTCCTAAGTGTGAATCATCTTCTTCGCCAATTGGAGTTTCTAACGCAACGGGATCTTGACTGATTTTATAAACTTCACGAACTTTTTCAACTGGGATTTCTAATTTGGCTGCTATTTCTTCATCAGTTGGTTCTCTATTTAACTCTTGGGTTAATTGACGTTGTACGCGAGCTAATTTGTTGATAGTTTCAACCATGTGAACAGGAACTCTAATAGTTCTTGCTTGATCGGCAATAGCTCTTGTAATAGCTTGTCTTATCCACCATGTAGCATAAGTTGAGAATTTATAACCTTTGGTAGGATCAAACTTTTCAACGGCTTTCATTAAACCAATATTTCCTTCTTGGATTAGATCTAGGAAAAGCATACCACGACCGACATATCTTTTAGCAATAGAAACTACTAAACGAAGATTAGACTCAGCTAAAATACGTTTAGCTTCTTCATCATCTAAAACAGCTCTTTTAGCATATTCAAATTCTTCATCACTAGTTAAAAGTGGAATACGACCGATTTCTTTTAAATACATTCTAACAGGATCATTTATTTTAATATCTTTTGATAATGTTAAATCTTCAGTTTTAGTATCTTCAGTTATTTCTTCACCAGAAATATCATCACTACCATCATCACTAACAATTTCAATACCATCTTGAACAAGACTATTATATAAATCGTCTAAAGAATCACTATCTATTTCTAGACCTTTTAATTCATTGGCTAATTGTTCATAAGTAATATAACCTTGTTGTTCTCCTAATTTTAATAATTTAGCCTTTCTTTCTTCCATTGTTTTGATTTCTTCTACCATTATTATTTCTCCCCTATCCTTAATTTTCTAATCTCTTCAGCATATTTTATTTGGAGGGTTGGGTCTAGTGTAGTTTTAATCTTAGTTTCTAAACTTTCAATTGATTTTTTCAGGTTATATTCATTAATAACACTAAAATAGGCAAATAGTTCAGATTTTGTGATATCATCTTTTAAATCCAACTTAATAATTTCACTAAAAAGATTAGCTAGTTTTTCTTTTGGTACTAGATAAGTATAAAAGTCAGCAGTATTAATAAAACCATATTTATGATAAAAATAAACAATTTCAGCTTCTAGTGCTCGTAACTCTTCAGTAGGAAAAACAAGATGTTCTTTCTCTACTATCTCTATTATTTCTTCTTTATTTAACATATAATACAAAATATCATAACTGGCTTTTTGATATTTATCTTTTTTTATTCTTGCTGTCTTATTTTCAGGAATAACTTGTGGTTTAATACTTTCGTTACTGCTTACTAATTCCTGAAAACTTTTTTCTAGGGTATTATACCCTATTTCGAACTTTTTTGCAAGGTCTTTTAAAATTATTTCAACCCTAATTTTATCATTTATTTTAGCGGTTTCTTTTAAAACTTCATGAATGTAGTTAGCTTTATCTTCACTACTAATTAAATTTTTACCAAGACTTAGACTATTTATTTTAAAATCACTATAGTAAATAGCGTGATCAATAAGATTTTGAAAGGCGTCTTTACCATTTTTTAAAATATAAGTATCCGGATCATCACCACCTTCAAGGGTAATGACTTTAACTTCCATATTTTCTTTAGCAAACAACTCACCAGCGCGAAGGGTTGCTTTATAGCCCGCTTCATCGCCATCAAAACATAGTAAAATGTTAGAAGACAGGCGTTTAATCTCTTTGATGTGATCACTAGTTAAAGCAGTTCCCATAGTGGCTACGGTGTTTTTAATGCCAACAGTGGAAGCTCTAATGATATCCATAAATCCTTCCATAATAATAACGGATTTAGAGATACGAGATGCATCTTTAGCAATGTGATAATGATATAAAAGATTACTTTTTTTAAACAAGTCGGTTTCTTTAGTATTCAAGTATTTATTTTCTTTACCATCAGTAATAATTCTGCCACTAAAGCCGATTACTTTACCAGATAAATCATATAAAGGAAACATTAACCGGGAATGATAAATATCATAATCGTTATTACTTAGTCCTATTTTATTTAATAAATCAGTGGAATAACCTTTTTTAGTTAGTAATTTAGTTAAAACATCCCGATCTTTTAGGGAATAGCCGATGGCAAATTCTTTAATAGTATCATCATCAATATGACGGCTTTTCAAGTAGTCACGAGCAAGAAGTCCATCTTCACTCATTAAATTATTTTGATAAAATTTAACGGCTAGATTATAGATATCATACCAAGCATCATATTTAGTCTTAGTTTTTTCTTTGGAATAGCTATTGATAGTAATACCCACTTTAGAGCCTAATTCTTTTAATACATCAAAAAAATCTTTATGTTGATAATTCATAAGAAAGGTAAAAACATTACCAGTGGCATGACAAGAAAAACAAGTATAGATTTGTTTTTCCCTTGAGATGCACATTGAAGGATTGCTATCATCGTGAAAAGGACAAACACCAAAGTAGTTTTTGCCCCGTTTTTCAAGAGGAATAAATTCACTTATGACATCAACTATATCGGTTTTACGTCTTATTTCGTTTATAGTTTCTTGATTATGCATATTATTCCTCCTTTTTTATATAGATTATGGTTCAAGTCGGTTTGGTCCTCTAAAGAGGAACATAGATTCTTTAATACCTTTTAAATCTAAAAGAAGCATGATTAAACGGTCAACGCCAAGACCAAAACCACCATGTGGTGGACAACCGTATTTAAAGAATTCTAAATAGAACTCAACATCTTTAGTTAGACCATTTTCCGTAGCTTGATCTTTTAAGATTTGATAGCGATGTTCTCTTACAGCTCCTGTAGTTATTTCAATTCCTTTCCAGATTAAGTCATAACTTTCGGTTAAACCTTTAGCATTACGGTGATGATAGAATGGTCTTTTAAGAGTTGGAAAATCAGTAATAAAGATAAATTCACTATTATATTCATCCATAGCGTATTGGTAAGCTAACTTTTCAACTTCACTATTAGTATCATTTTTCATATCATCAGAAATTTTGTAGTTATAACGTTCTTCTAAAACTTTGTATAAGTCACTTAAGGTAATGCGTGGGAATTTTTCAGTAGGAACCACAACTTCAGTATTGTATGTTTCTTTAATAAGATCATGGTATTTAGCATGAATGTCTTTTAAGGCGTTAGTTAGTAATTCTTCTTCTAAATCCATAACGTCATTAACTGAGTCAAGATAGGCAAATTCAACATCAAAGCCAGTAAATTCAGTGGTATGACGGTTGGTGTTAGAATTTTCAGCTCTAAAAACAGGACCAGTTTCAAAGACTTTATCAAAACCTGCACAAATAGCCATTTGTTTATAAAATTGAGGTGATTGGGCAAGATAGGCTTTACGATCAAAATATTTTACTTCAAATACTTCAGATCCACTTTCAGATGCTGCCCCTATTAGTTTAGGAGTATGAATTTCTGTAAATGATTTTTCTAATAAAAGCTTACGCATAGAGTTAACTAATTCAGTTTGAATTTTAAAGATATTCGCATTGTAATCATTTCGTAAATCAAGAAAACGATAATCAAGACGTTGGTCAATTAATTGAGCATTAAGGTCATGAATATTAATAGGAAGTTCACTAGCACTTTCACTGGTTACTTCAATTTCTTGAGGAATGAACTCTAAACCATTTAATTTTACTTTAGGGTTTTCTTTTAAAATACCTTTTATAGTAACTGTACTTTCTAAGGTAAGGCTTTCAACAAGATTAACCATATCTTTATTTTCATCAGGACTTTTTTCAATGGTTACTTGAACTTTTCCGGTACTATCTTTTAAAATTAGGAATTGAACCCATTGAAGATTTCTAATACTATCAACGAATCCTTTAAGTTCAATTTCTTTATCAATATAATTTCTTAAATCTTTAAAATAAATTTTATTCATGGTGACTCTCCTCTTCTTCATGATGATTACAGCATTCATCTTCTTCTAGTTCATCAGCTAAATGTTCATCAAAGTAATAAATAAGATATTCAAGCATTATCTTTTCTTCTTCTTTAGTTTTGTTGTTTTTGATGGTAACAACGCCTTCATTTAAGTCGGTACTGTTTAAAATTATTAGGTATTTACTGTTAAAGTGATCAGCCCGTTTAAATTCACTTTTTAAACTTGGTTTAATGTACTCAGTTTCAACTTTAAAACCAGCAGTTCTTAATTCATTGCTAAGATAGATGGCATATGATTTCTCTTCATCATTAACATACATGATAAAAATTTCAACGGCATCATCTAGATGAATAAGATCTCTTGATTTTAATATTTCTACTAAGCGATCAAGGCCCACGGCATAACCAACGCATGGGGTTTTAGGACCGTCTAATTGATCTACTAAATGATCATATCTTCCCCCGCCACCTAGGGCTAAGTTATTATCCTCAGTCATAAGTTCAAAAACAATATGATTATAATAATCAAGACCACGAACAACTTTGTCATCAATAACATAGTTAACCTTTAAAATATCTAAGTAAGAGATTACCGTATCAAAGTAGTTTTTGCTTTCTTCGTTTAAATAATCAAGAATACTTGGAGCATCTTTAAAATAGTCTTTGTTACTATCAACCTTGCAATCTAAAAGACGTAAAGGGTTTTTCTCATAACGGTTTTTACAATCATCACATAAGTCATCTAAATGCGGTTTAAAATGAGCTTTTAAAGCTTCACGGTAATTAGCACGTGACTCATTATCACCAAGACTATTGATATGAATAACAGTGTCAGCTAGGCCTAAAGCTTTGTTAATATTATAGGCAAGAGAGATAACTTCGGCATCAATCATCGGATCAAAACTACCTAGTACCTCTACTCCATATTGACTTAATTCCCGATATCTTCCTTTTTGAGGACGCTCATAACGATACATAGTGCCATTATAATAAAGTTTAACAGGAAGACTACTAGTAGCATAAAGTTTGTTTTCAATAAAGCTTCTGACAATACCAGCGGTACCTTCGGGTCTTAAAGTAAGATTACGATCGCCACGGTCCTTAAAATCATAGGTTTCTTTCGTTACAATATCGGTTGTATCACCAATTCCCCGGTGAAATAATTCACTATTTTCAAAAATTGGGGTTCTTGCATAGTTATAATTATATTTTTCCATGAAAGAATCAATTACTTTCTCAACATATTTCCAAATCTTAGCATCAGAACCGATTATATCTGTAGTTCCTTTAGGTTTACTAATCATTTTTACCACTCCTTTTCTCTTTACTTATTATAGACTATATTTTAATTAAAGAAAAGAAAAAAATACAAATATAAAGCCTTTTGAAGTCTATTATTTGTATTATTTTAGTATTATTAATTTCTTATTAAGATATTTTAAAACTATCACAATCTTGCCATCTGTATTCACCAGCAATAAATACTACATAATTTTTAGTACCTAAAATTTTTGTTCCAGCATTATCAAGTTCAATAACATCTTCTTCTGGTAAATATATTACTTTGGTAGTTTGAGAATACTCTTTTAAATACGAACAGTTTTTTTCTAAGTTGTTTTTAGTTAAATGACACAGTATAGAATAATCATTTAATAAATTAAAGCCCACTGTATCTTTTAAATTTATATTATTTTCATCATCAAGTAAGCAACTGTTTATATCTTTACCAAAGATAATAGCCCCTGCACTACTACCAAAAATAAGGCCATCGTTATTTAAGTAATTTACTATTTTTTCATAATTGCCATATTGTTTTATTTCTGCTAATAATTTATAAGTATTGCCACCACCAATAAAAAGAGCGCTATAATCATGAAAATTTTTTTCAGATAATTCAAGGGCTGATGTAACCATTTCAAATTTATCTATGTTTATCTTTTTTATTTCTTCTTGAAACCATAAATAACAACTATCATATTTTTCTTTAGCCATTGCTAATGGAACATATAATATGGGCTTTGATTTATCTATTATTAAAGAAAATTCATTTAAAGCTTTTTCTATTTGCTTTCCTGATCCCCCACCACATAAAAACAATTTCATATTTTCTCATATAATCAATCTTATAAAAATATTAATCTATTAGATTGATCCCTTTCTATTTATATAATTTTTTTATTTTTTCTTTCTTTACACCAGAAGAAATTAATCTTTTTTGCATTTCTTCTCTTGAAATATTAATGTCAATTCCAGATAAATTTTTATATCCTTCTCGATTTAATGTATCAATTATATATCTATTACAGTTCCTAACATACTCTTTTTTAAAAAGTATAATGTCAACATTATTATCATTTTTTTGCCATTCAGACCAATATCTTATACTTTCTATCAAATATTTTTCTTCATTAAAAGATAATTCGTGCCCATTTAAAAGAAATGCTAATTTTTTAGAAAACATTCTATATCTATAACCTGCATTTTTATTTGATGGTTTAATGTCATTTACACACAATAGAGCAAGTGCAGATAAATAAGCTTTGATTGGGGGTGATATAGCACTACTATCGCTATACAAATCAAAATATGAAGATTTGTTTACACACCATCTTATTCTTTCTAAGCCAAATCCAACATCACTTATTGTTTCAATACCAATATTACAATTATCTTTAGATATTTTGGTAAAAAATGTTGTATC
Source organism: uncultured Bacilli bacterium (assembly GCA_934162445.1). Classification (GTDB taxonomy): domain Bacteria; phylum Bacillota_I; class Bacilli_A; order RF39; family UBA660; genus Onthousia. The sequence goes on along the minus strand of CAKPIT010000003.1, from coordinate 90,218 downwards.
ACCTAATTCCAAGCCATTATAATAATAAAATGTTTTTTCTCCGGATACCAATAAATCTCCCCAAATACGTTCATAATTTTTACTATATGTAGTGATGTTAGATGATTTTAAACCAACAATAGAAAATAATTCTAACCAATCTTTAACTAAGTTTTTATGCTCATTTTCAGATATATTAAATCCAGCGGTTGTTGAATTAATAAATGCTAGTGAAGATCCTTCAGATAAACTGTTCATAAATTGCGTTCTAATAACTGGTTGCGAAACATAGACTTTTTTTGAATTTAATAAATTATTTTCTCTAAATTGTTTCAAAATTGGTTGTATACCAGCTGTTAAAAAAATAGTATCATTATTATTTTCAACGGGAAATGGTTTAATACAATTATAATCTTTTTGTAAAAAATAATTATTTAGTTCTGAATAATATAATAATTTTTTATCCATACCTCACCTCTTAATAACTATTTAACTTTATTGTGTTAGATATTATTTTATAAGTAACGTCTCTATGATTACTAATTTCTGTTTCTATTAATTCATTAATTTTCTTTATATTGTCGGCTGTAATTGGAGCATTTAACTCTACACTAATATTCCATGGATTTTTAATGTTATCACCCATTTTTGAAGTACAATATACAACATTCTCCAAATTATATTGATCATATATTTTCTTACTTATTATATCACCTATTGCTGTAAATAATTTCCCTGTATGATAAACAGGATTTTTTCCACATGGAGCTTCCATACTAAAATTTCTACAAAATGGAATAACACCTCTGGAGCGATTACCACGGCCAACTGCACCTTCATCGCCACTTTCAACTGCGCTTCCTATAGCTGTTAAATATAAATCGTTTTTTTCATAGTTGTCTCTAGTATTTAGATAGATTAATATGGGATTTTCAGGAAAAAAAGACTTTACGACTTCTCTAATATCTTTTTTTATTATTTTTATTTTGCTTTTGTAATCTTCTAAACTTAGTACATATGTTGATATTAGTGGAACACAACTAGTGATTTCTATTTTATTGTCTTTTCTAATTCCCATTACCTTGATATCACTACCAACCCAAGGATTCATTTTTGAATATTCATTAGAATTAAGAGTTTGTTCTATTTTTAAAACAGTTTGTTCCAGTTTACTCATGGGATAATAACTAACTGTTGTTGAAGTGTCATTGCATTTAAATTGATTATTATGATTTAGCATATCATTATCGTTTGAAACTTCAAAAAATTTTTTTCTATCATTGTTAGTGGTGTTGTCGTCGTTATAAATAACTCCCGGGCCTTCGTTATGATGAGTATTATCTATTATTTTTAAATATTTTTCACAGTCAAGCAGTGGAAATAACTCTTTAAAATATTTCTTAATTGTATACTCTACAATTTTCATATAATCTATATTTTCTTCTTTATATCGATTTGTAAATCGCCCGTTAACAAGTATTCGTATTGGAGATATAATTTGTGCTTTACCAAAATAAACTTTTGACCCGCCACCTAAAATAGAAAGTTTATCTATCATATGTCGTAAAATAACACCATAGTTTTCTAAACAATATTTCGAGTAATTTGCGGAAATTTTTTCTGCTAAGGTATCACAAATATTATCAGGGTGACCTTTTCCTTTTGTTTCTACTACTTCAAATTTTAAATCATCTATATTTTTTTTAATATTTTCATAAATGTATATATTCATATTTTTCCTCCATAAAAAGTTGCTATTTTCTATTAAATTCTTTAATTTTTCTTTTTGCTAAACTAGTTTGTGTTTTTTCAATCCACTCTTCTCTTGGACCAAAAGAATAATCATCTGTAATAACTTTTACTCTGTCTTTATTTTGTAATATATAATCAACTGGTACATATTCATCATTAACAAATGCACCAATCATTGTATTACCTATATCAGTATGAATTTTATATGCAAAATCTATTGGCGTGGACCCCTTTGGTAATTCAATAACATCACCTTTGGTAGTATAAACATATATCCTGTCTGCAAATAATTCGTTTTTAACTTGTTTTACAAATTGTTGATTATCTCCAAACATGGAATTAATTTCTATTAAAGATTTAAAAAACTGAAATTTTTGTCTTAAGTTTTCTTGCATTATATCTCTTGCTTTACCTTTTTGTTCATTCCAATATGCGGTTAATCCAAATGAGGCTACTCTATCCATTGCAAAAGTTCTTATCTGGGTTTGAACTAATCTATCATCTGGACCAAATACTGTTGTATGTAAACTTTGATACATATTAGTTTTGGGATTACAAATATAATCTTTAAACTTATCATTGATTGGATGATATTCTTTGTGAATCATTCCTAGGGTAAGATAGCAATTAGCTATTTCATCTACCATTATTTTAAGTGATAATAAATCATGTATATCAGATAATTTGTGGCCTTCGCTTAATCTTTTGTATATACCATAAATGTTTTTTGTTCTTATTTTTATTTCATTTGGAATGTTTTGATTATCTAATAAAGCTTTTATTTTATAAAACATCTCATTTAAACACGCATTACTTGATTCTTCTAATTTTAGTTTTCTTTCTTCAATATTTTTATATGTATCTGGTTTTAAATATTGAAGAGATAAATCTTCCAATTCAGATTTAATTCTGTACGCTCCAATATAATAAGCAAGAGGAACAAATATTTCCATTGTTTCAAGTGCATTTTCTTTTTGTTTAAATTCAGATTTAAATCCTAATGTTCTCATATTATGAAGTCTATCAGCAAGTTTGATGATGATTATTCTAACATCATCTGTTATTCCAGTTATTATCTTTCTTGTATTAGCATAATTTTGATCCTGCTTAGATGAAAAATTCATCTTGGATAATTTTGTTACTCCATCTACTAAATTGGCAACATTTTGATTAAATTCATGAGCAATATCCTCTTTTGCAATACTAGTATCTTCTAACGTATCATGTAAAAGGCCAGCGCATATTGTATCTTTATCAGCGTGCATTTCTGCTAATATATAGGCTACATTTAAAGGATGACTTATATATGGTTCGCCACTTTGTCTCATTTGACCTTGATGTAAAACATTAGCATATTCGTAGGCTTTTTCTACTACTTTTACTTCTTCTGAATTATATTCTTTTATTTTGTTTAGTAAATTTTGTAATGTAATCAATCAAAACACCTCCCACAAAAAAACGGTGCCGAAACTCATTATGTTATAATGAAATTTCAGTCACCGTCATTATTTTATTTTTAATTAAGCCAAGAAGAACACATGAACAAACAGCGTTAGTATGGCATTTTTTTCTAACACTTATTTTTTTATTAAATTTAATATTTGGGTTATAGTACATATTTTCCATAGCTCTCCTTAAATCAATTAAAAAGTATTTTATCATATTATTTGCGATTGTCAATACATTTATTTTTATTTGTTTAATTCATATTCTTTCATAGTAAATCACTCTTATTTTACTATAATAAAAAAGCCACCAGCTTTCTTTTATGTTTAAATGGGCGACTTAAACAAACAGATGGTAAAGAAGGTTTGGTGACTTGGGAAATACTTCCCAATAACAATATATAATAAATTTATAAAAGATACAAGTACGAGTTTTCGTAAATTACAATTATTTATCATATTTTTTAATATTTATTAGGAGATTTATACATCTGGTGGTTAAATTATCATTAGCAAGATCAGTATTTTTAATTGTTTTAACGACAGTTAATGAATCTTCAGAAGTACTATCTAAAAAGTTGTAATTAAAGTCAAAGATGGCTAGTTTTAAAATATCAGGAGTAGTTATTAACTTGTTAACGAAATCATTAGGAGAACAATTGTTAGATAGTAATGTTTGATCTAGGAACGAAGTAATTTGCGGATTGTGATTATCCAAAAGATATCTTTTTAAAATATTTTCTCCTAAGAGTTTGATTAGAGTTGGCCGGTTAATAGTTTTTACAAGATTACGGCAACCATACTTTGATGTGAATTTTTGTAAGGTGTTTGATTTAAGATAGTCTTCTAAAGCATAGAAGCCCTGCCCTTCTTTATATGTTTTATCACAAATAATAATAGCAATTTGTATATCAATTATGGTATTGACATCTTTATATAGGGATATATCCTCTTTTTTTAAAGTGGTTGTTATTAGAGAAGAAGTTTTCAACTCTTCCATTTCTTTTAGTCTTAGATTTAAATAGTTCCTAATTTTAGTATAGTTATTGATTTCTTTTTTGTGGCCATTATAATTAGCATTATATAAATCATCTACTACATCATGGTCATAAATAAGGGTTAAAATCATTTTGGTATCTAAATTAATATCTTCTTGATAGTTCATAAAAATATTAGCAATAAGAGAATCTTCGGTTAAAGTATTACTTGTACTTTTAGAAAATGGTTCACCATTATAGACTAAAGTAGGATACATTTTACTTGGTTTATGATTAACTAATAATGCAAGTTCATGAAGAAAAGAAAATTGACTTTTTAGTTTTGATTCATAATCGGTTAAAATAGATTGGTATTTTAAGAAGTCTTGTTCTTTTTTGGTAGCTATCAAAAAGGTAACATATTCTTTAATATTATAATATATTTCAATGTTTTTAATGATTTCTTCACAAGTTTTAATGATATGTTCTTTATCTAGGATAAGATTAGTTATAGGTTTAAATTCTTTAATTAATGAATCTAGATCTTCTTTTTGCTTAATAATAGCATAATAAAAACTATTATCTATTAAGTGGTATTTAATATATGTTAGATCATTTTGGATTAAAGTATAAGTATCTTTAATTTTAGGGGTTATGTCAGTAAAAAGAGAAAAAACTTGATAAGAAGTTTTAGATGATGGTTCTTCTTGTAATAGATTTTGGGTTTTATTTAAAAGACGTGTTAAAAATTCTTTATCTTTGGTATCATTAAAATTAGTGATTAACTCTTTTATTTCTTTTTCTTCATTATCGGGTATAGAAATATTAGCTAAAAGATCAAGATTAACATTTATTTTCATAATTAAATCATTAAATTCTTTATAGATGGCATTGGTTTCTAGTTTTTTGGTACTTAAAGTTTTTAAGTCATTATAACTTGTTTCTATATCTTGATAAAGATTATTGATAGTTTCTAGGGAGGTGGCATTTTCTTTAAGCTTGGTTATAGCTTGTTCATACTCTTCTTCTTTTGCCGTAAAGGTGGCAAGTTCTTCTTTAGTTAGGCTATCTTGAATAGTTACAATAAGATTAATATAGTGACTAAATAGCTGATTGGTTAAAGTCTTAATGGCATTTATCTTTTCAGTTTCAATAGTCATCTCAAGATCATTAAGAAAATTTTTTAAACCTTGATCTAGTTCTTTTACTGGTTCTAATTTTAAAGTTTTGAAATCATTTATCATACAAATCAACCACTATTCTTCTTTATTATTGTAACAAAAAAAGAATAGATAGTAAAGTTTTCTATTCTTATTTGCTTAAACCTTCAGTTTGAGTTGTAACGGGAACTTGTTCAGTTTTCCATGTATTTGTATTAGGATCAAATACCATATTAACGTTTTCTCCATTTTCAAGAGCGGTCATTGTTTCAGTAACAGCATCTTCTAGAGAGTTTTTTTGATAAACAGGAACATAATTATCTGTTGATTCACTATTACTCATATCAAAGCCATTATCTATTGCAGTATCATCAGGGTTTGGTAATGGTTCATTAGATTTATCATCAGTTGGATCTTTAGTAATGTTTCCAACAGCATTTCCTGTTAAATTATCTTTATAGTCAATATTATCACCGTCAACATCAATAGTTTCTCCACTGTTATTATTGTTATTACCATTATTTATTGGTTCTTCACCTTCAATGATTGATGGCGTATCACTTGGATTTGTTGGGGTTGATGGAGTATTTACATCATCTATTTTAGCATTAGGATCTTGAAATTCTTTATCTGGAGCAGTAAAGCCTTCATCGCTTGGAGATGGATTGTAAACATTATATTTACCCATTTGATTTTCTCTATTGCTATTATAAGTACATGAAGTTGTAGCAGGTGTTACTGTTTCTTCTTTATTTACTACTTCATTACTAGAAGGGTTAGTAACTGGTTCAGACTTATTAGTAGTAGGAACTTTAGTGTTAGTTGTACTTTCAGTAACAATTCTTGCTCCTTTATCCGCTGGATTATTTTTTCTTGATAATTTACAAAGACCTCCAATACCTAATACTAAAGCAGTCATAACAGCAGCTACTCTTACAAAAGCATGTTTACCTTTACCTTTTGTTTCTTTAGATAATTTTGATTGAACTTTATCTTGAATCTTATTTTTTAATCTTGTAAAGAAACCAACTTTCTTGGTACTTTCTTCAGTAACTTGTTCTTCTTGAGAAGAAGCTTCTTTATCTAAATCTTCACCATTTTGATATCTTAGATAAGTTTCATCAAATTCAGTTGCTAATGATTTATTAGTAGCACTAGCATAATAAACAGCGGCATAATATGGCTTTTTAATTCCTCTTATAAATTTATAATTATTTTCAGCAATATCTTCTAGAGTATCAGTCTTTTTAGAATAACCACTATCTTTTAAATAATTGCTAATTAAAGTTCTTCCTTTAATATCATCATCAGTAAAATACCATGAATAAGCTCCTGTTTCTTTATCTTTACGAACAGCTATATATCTTGGCATTCCTTCTTCTAAATCTTCTTTGTTTAACCAGTAGATGGCATCTACTGTATATTTTCTTTTTTCATTATTCATAATTATCACTCCTTATTTTTCTTTTCCAGTGTAGCTATAACCATTATTTAGTAAGCTAGTATCATTATAACTACTCCATTTAATATCTATTTGCTCTTCACTAACAACACTTCGTGTACGATAACTATAGTATGTTACTTTACCATATAGTTTTTCACCATTTTGAGTACCAATATATTCGGTTCTACTATATAGTTGAATTTCTTTTAGACAAGTACTATCAGTACTATTACATTTAATTTCTTGATAACCATCATTATTGTAAGCCCAAGGACTCCAACTACTCCATTTTGATAAAACCTTAGGTGTTACTTTTTTGTATTCATATGATTTAGATGCAGTTTTTGTTGATGTGGATGGTTTAGATGGTTGCGTATTGTTTTTAGTAGTTGAATTATTTTGACTACTTGATGTATTAGTTTCTTCTTTTGTAATTGGAACTTTATCTGTTACTTTAGAATCAGTATTTTTATCTTGTTCTTTTTCCTCTTTAGAAGAGTCTTTCTTACATAAGGTATTTTTACAATACTTATATTCACCTAACTCACTTAATTTATAGTCTTTTTTATTAGCACATTTTAAGGTAACTTTTAAAGTATAATTATTATCATTTTTAGTAAGTTTTATGGAACTAGCATTAACATCACAGGCTTTTTTATTAGCATCAGTAAAGGAATCTAATAATTCTTTATTAATCATTTCTCTTAATGTTAATTCACTAACATCTCCAACATTAAGTGGGAGATTGTCTTTAGTATAGTATGTTAATGCAGCCTTTTCCATCGAGTTTAAGTTTTTGTTAAATACTTTATCATAAGTTTTAGTTGATGCTGTTTTTACAGTTGGTGTAGATATTTTAGATATAATAAAAATAACTAATAATAAGAAAACAATAACCACCATTACTTTTAATAAGATATTTCGTAGTGGAAATCTTTTTACGGTATTCTCTTCTGTATACATATTTACCCCTTCTTTCAATAAGCTGGCCATATTATAACACAAGATACTCTAATTGTCAAATTTAAGTGTTACTAAGGTACAACCGGGATTCGTAATATCAAGTTCATACTTAAGGACTCTTTTGTCTTTTTTTAAATAATTTATGGTAGCATTTCTTAATATTCCTTCTCCAATACCATGAATTATAACTATTTTAGGATACTTTAATTTTAAAGAATCATTAATAAAATCATTTACTTTAAAAAGAGCATATTCCTGATCCATACCATGAAGATCAATTTTAGGATAGCTAGATAAGATCATGTTAACCTCCTTTTTAGTAATGTTATTATCATTATTAGTATAACAATTATTTTACAAAAAATATAGGAAAATTTACACTTTTAATGTCAAGTTTATGTTATACTGATAATGGTGATGTTATATGAAAAAGAAAAAGAACGAAAAGCTTAAAAAACGACAAATAGTTATCTTAGTTATTACTACTTTAGTATTAGGAATAATTTGTTATTTATTGGCTACGGAAATAACAAAGAGTGTTATTGATAAAAAAGCAATGGAAGAAAAAATGAAGAAGGAAGATTTTAGTGATTTAACTAAACTTGTTAGCCTTGAAAATATTAGTTTTGATGATTATGTTGATAAATATAATGAAATTATTAATAATGATGATTTAAAGATTAATAATACAGTTGATAACTCTATTACCATTAATGATAATGATATTACTTTTTATCTTGATGATGATAATAATGTAACGATTAGTAAAGTTGATTTTAAAAAGAAAAATAATACTGCTAAGAATATTATTATTGGTTTAATTCAAGCTAATAATGAGGCAGTTGATAAGAAAACAGCCAAAATGATTTATGATAAAGTATTTGAAACACTTGGTAATACCAAAGATGATGATAGTAAAACTTCAGAGTTTTTCCAGTATCAAGGAATTGAATGTAGTTTAAAGTACTATAAAAAAGAAAAGTTATATAGTTTCCGAATTGGAAGAATTATTGATTAAAAAAAATGAGCTTCAAATTAAAGTTCATTTTTTTATGCACGTGATACATATTTACCATCTTTAGTACTAACTAAAATTTCTTCATCTTGCTTAATAAATAATGGTACTTGAATCATCATTCCAGTTTCTAGTTCAGCATTTTTTAAAGCACCACTTGAAGTATTACCTTTAACGGCATCTTCTGTTTTAACAATTTTCATAGTTACTTTGTCTGGTAAATTCATACCTAACATTTCCCCTTCAAAGAAAATTACTTCTACTTCAAGGTTTTCTTTAAGATACTTAGTATCATCACCAATAACTGATTTATCAAGTTCTATTTGATCATAATCTGTCATGCTCATAAAATAATAGGTATTACCCATGCTGTATAAAAATTGCATTGGTCTTTTTTCAATATGGGCAGTTTCAATTTTAACACCGGCATTTAAAGTCTTTTCAACGATAGAACCAGTTCTTAAATTTTTTAGTTTAGCCTTTACAATAGCGGCACCTTTTCCCGGTTTAACATGTTGACTATCAAGAACACTATAGATTCCACCTTCATATTGAACGGTCATTCCTACTTTTAAATCATTTGAGTTAACCATGGTTTTACCTCCTTTTGTTTATTAGTTATTACTTTTTCTCTTTATGGGTAGTATGTTTACCACATTTTGGACAATATTTCTTTATTTCAAGACGATCTGGAGTATTTCTTACATTTTTTTCTTCACGATAATTTTCTTCTCCACAAACAGTACATACGAATGTCTTATGTTGTCTATTACCTACTTTTGCCATTATAATCCCTCCTTGTTTCTTTAACACTATATCAAAAACTTACTAATGTTGCAAGTTTTACTTATTTAATTCTTTTAATAATTCAATAGTCTTACGCATTTCTTGGTCATATTGAACCATATCTAGACCACCAAACTCATTAAGGAATGCATCTAATTCCATTTCATATTTTTTAGCTAATTTTTCAGCTTCTATTTTAGCTTCTTCTTTACTTACTTCAATTTTTTCTAGTTTCATAATTTCTTCAAGCATTAAACGATATAAAACATTTTGGTAAGCTTCTTTTTCTAATTGATTACGTAAATCTTCTTCTTTAGTTTTAGTAAATTGATAATACATATCTAAACTTATTCCTTGCATGGCAAGTGATTGTTCAGTTCTTTTTAATAGACGATCAACTTCTTCTTCAACCATTTCTTCAGGAATATCTACTTCAACATTTTTAGCAATAGCTTCTAATAGACGATCAATATATTTATTTTCTTCATCCATTTCTTTATTGGCTTTAATATTAGCTTCTACTTCTTTACGTAAGCTTTCTTCAGAATCAACACCTTCAAGGCCTAAATCGAAGAAGAAATCTTCATCTAAGTCGCGTGTTTTTTCTTCTTTAATGTCATTTACTTTTACTTTGAAAGTTACTTCTTTACCTTTTAAGCTTTCTTCCATATAATCTTCTGGGAAAGTAACTTTAATTTCTTTTTCTTCATTTTTTTTCATACCAATTAATTGATCTTCAAAGCCGGGAATAAAAGTATTGCTACCAATTTTCAAAGAATAGTTTTCACCTTTACCACCATCGAATGGAACCCCTTCTTTGAATCCTTCAAAATCAATGATAGCAACGTCTCCTGAAGCTACTACAGTATCATCATCTTTGTTAACCAATTCTTTATATTTTTCTAGTAAATGTTCAATTTCATGATCAATTTCTTCTTTTTCAATTGTTACAATATTAGGTTTTATACCTAATTCTTTATATTTGTTTACTTTTACATCGGGTTTAGTAATGATTGTAAATTTATAAGTAACACTTTGATCATCAACGCTTTTTAAATCTACTTTAGGACTTACAGCAGGAATTAATTTGCTGTCATTAAGGGCTTTTTTATAAGCATCTTCAACAGTAATATCAGCAGCTTCTAAAAGAATTCTACTGTCACCAAATTTCTTAATATAAATATCTTTAGGACATTTTCCTTTACGGAAACCATCTATTTTGGCATCTTTTTGTAAAGTTTTAAAAGCTTCATCTTGAGCTTTAGCCCATACTTCTTTATCTATCGTAATTTCTATTTCATGTTTGTTTTTAGTTTTTGTTTCTTTATTTTCCATATATTTTCCTCCAATACGCTTATTATATCTTATCTTTTTTTGTTTTTCAACTACTTTATGAACATTGCATCGCCAAATGAAAAGAAACGATATTTTTCTAAAGTAGCATGATGATAGGCTTTCATGATTAAATCTTTACCGGCAATAGCAGATACTAGCATGATAAGAGTTGATTTAGGCAAGTGAAAATTAGTAATCAAACCATCAATTCCTAAAACCTCTTTACCGGGATAAATGAAAATATCAGTAAAGCCCCGATCTTCTTTAAATGTTTTATATTTTTGATAAACAGTTTCAAGAGTTCTTGTACTAGTAGTTCCAACAGCAATAATACGATGTCCCTTTTTTCTTGTTTCATTCAAAATGGCAGCAACATCACTTGTTAATTCATAAAACTCACTATGCATTTTATGATCTTCAACTTTTTCTACTTTAACAGGTCTAAAAGTACCAAGACCAACATGAAGTGTTAAATAGACAACATTAATTCCTTTATTAGCTATTTCTTCTAATAATTCTTTAGTAAAATGAAGCCCAGCCGTAGGAGCGGCAGCACTACCAACTTCTTTAGCATAAACAGTTTGATATCTATCTTTATCTTCTAATTTTTCATGAATATAAGGAGGAAGAGGCATAGAACCTAACTCATCCAAAATTTCATAAAAAATACCACTATAAATTGCTTTAAATACTCTAATACCCTCTTCTTTTTCTTCAAGGCACTTTAATTTTAAATGGTCATTGCCAAAGGTAATAATATCGTTAACATGTACTCTTCTTGCGGGTTTTACTAAAGTTTCCCATGTATCGTTTCCTTTTTCTTTTAATAGTAATACTTCAATCGTTGCTTTCGTACTTTCTTTAGTACCAATAAGTCTTGCAGGTAATACTTTCGTATCATTTAAAACTAAGGTGTCTCCTTTTTCTAAATAATCAATAATATCATGGAAATGATGATCACTAATTTCTTTAGTTTCACGGTCAACTACCATTAACCTAGATTGATCGCGCTCTTTCAAAGGAGTTTGGGCAATCAAATTTTCATCTAAATCATAATCAAAATCTTCAACTTTCATTAATCTTCACCTTCTTTGTCATCTGAAAAGTTAAAGTTAAATAAACCATTTTGATAAGGAATATTTAAATGTTTGTAAGCAAGAGGAGTAACAACTCTTCCCCTACTGGTTCTTTTTAAATAACCTTCTTGTAATAGATATGGTTCAATAACATCTTCAATAGTGGATGATTCTTCTCCAATACTGGAAGCTAGAGCATCAAGGCCAACAGGGCCGCCATTAAAGCGTTCAATAATTGCTTTTAAAAGTTGATAATCAGTCTCATCTAAACCACTTTTATCTACTTTTAATCTTTGTAGAGCTTTTTCTAAAAGGCTGTTATCAATTTCTTCCTTTTGATCAACAAGAGCAAAATCACGGACCCGTTTAAAAAGACGGTTAGCAATTCTTGGCGTTCCCCTACTACGACTAGCAAGTTCCATAGCTGCTTCTTTCGTAATTGGCATATTCAAGACTCTACTGGTTCTTGTAATAATATCACTTAACTCACTATTGGTATAAAATTTTAATTTAGCTACAATTCCAAACCGATCTCGTAATGGGCTTGATAAGTCACCGGCTCTTGTGGTAGCCCCTACTAGGGTAAAGGGAGGAAGATCTATTTTAATACTTCTTGAACCAGAATCATTGCCAATAATAATATCAAGGGTAAAATCTTCCATAGCGGGATATAGTATTTCTTCAATGTAACGAGGCATTCTATGAATCTCATCAATAAAAAGAACATCACCCGGTTCAAGAGTTGATAAAATAGCCGCTAAATCACCACTTTTTTCAATGGATGGACCGCTGGCCGTTTTAATATTTACGCCTAATTCTCTTGCGATAATAAAGGCAAGAGTTGTTTTTCCAAGACCGGGAGGACCATATAATAAAACATGATCTAAAACTTCTTTTCTAATTTTGGCAGCTTCAATAAAAACTCTAATATTTTCTTTAACTTCAGACTGACCAATATATTCATCTAAGACTTCAGGCCTTATGGTATTATCAATGATACCATCATCTTTTAGTTCTTCCTTAGAGACAACTCTCTCATCCATATTGACCTCCTTTTATTATTTTAAAAACAGTTTTAAAGCTTCTTTGATTTGTGATTCAATTGGTAAAGTACTGTCTACTTTTAAAATAACTGATTTAATTTCTTTTTCTTTATAACCAAGCCCGAGAAGAGCTTCTTTTAATTCTTCTTTAGTATTTTCTTCTTCGACGGTTAGATTATCGCTATCAAGTTTCCCCTTCAAATCTAATATTATCTGTTTAGCTAATTTTTCACCGATTTTAGGAAATTTTTTTAAATAAAGTATATTTTCCCGATTAATAGCATCACTAATACCACTAACTGAGGCACTGGCGATGATTGGAAGAGCCATTTTGGGACCTAGACCTTTGACGCTTATTAGTTTTAAAAATAGCTCTTTTTCACTTTTATCTTTAAAACCAAAAAGATTATGTTCATCTTCTTTTATTTGTTGATACAAGTAAATTTGATACTCTTTTCCTACTTCAAACACAAAAGGATTAGGAGTATTTACAAAATATCCTATTCCGTTTGTTTCAATAATAATAGCATTACTAACAATATCAGTAACAGTTCCTTTGATATAACTATACATATTAGACCTCTTTCATATTTGAGTATACATTGTTAACGTCATCAAGGTCTTCTAAAGCTTCAATTAAGTTGTAAACTTTCTCACCAGTTTCTTCATCAACTTCCACTTCGTTATTAGCAACAAATGTTACTTCACTTCTTAAAAATTCTTTAACACCAATGGCACTTAAGGCATCTTTAACAGCAATAAATTTATCACTTGGAGTTGTAATTAAATAAGTATCATCACAAGGAACGATATCACTTGCTCCGGCATCAAGAGATGCTAACATTACTTCTTCTTCATCATATTCGTTAGGTATATTAATTAAACCTTTACGTTCAAATAAATAGCTAACAGAACCATCAGTTCCAAGATTACCACCTCTTTTGGTGAATGTACTTCTAACAAGAGATGCAGTTCTATTGCGGTTATCAGTTAAACACTCAACCATGATGGCAACCCCTTTAGGACCATACCCTTCATACATAATTGATTCGAAGTTCTCACCTTCAGTTGCACCCTTAGCTTTATCAATAGCCTTTTGAATATTATCTTTTGGCATATTGGCAGCCTTGGCCTTTTCAACAACCATTCGTAAATTGGCATTACTATCAACATCAGGAGTACCACTTTTAGCAGCCACATAAATTTCCTTAGCTAATTTTTGAAACACCTTTCCCCTTGCAGCATCAATTAATCCTTTTTTACGATGAATTGTTGCCCATTTTGAATGTCCACTCATATTTATACCTCCTCTTTTCTTTACTATAATAACATATTTGAAACATTTATTCTAGATAAAGATTGTAAATAATGATAATATATTAAGAGAGGTTATATTATGGAAAAAGTTATTATATTGAATAATGGAAAAGTGACAGTTAAAGTTGTTAATAAGTTTAAAAAACGGATTAAAGGATTTAGATTTTACCTTGCTAATATTAAAGAAGGGTTATGTTATCCTAGAAAGAAAATGATTAATACTTATTTTAATTGTCAAAGACTTGATATTATTGTTACTGATAAAAGTGATAAAATCTTAGCTATTTATCGAAATATGAAAACAGAAAAATTTATAAGGCCAAGACTAAAGGCTTATTATATTTATTTATTACCAGTTGGTTGTGCAGATGGCTTGGAAATTTCAGAAAAATTAAAAGTAGTTACAAAATAGTAGCTACTTTTTATAATTATTTAATCTGTATATTATGCTTTTTCATGTATAATTCAGGCTTGCCCATGTTAAGTTCTTCTGATACATTTAAATTAAGTTTATCTATAAATTTTTGAATTTGTTCTTTTTCTTTTATTACATCAACATCTTTATCTGTACAATATTCAACTTCTAAGAATATTCCTAAATTCTTTACATCTTCTATTACAATTTCATATTTATGATATTTATATACTTCTTTTTTATTGTCAAGTTCTATAAATTTTATTAAACCGAGATTCTTAAATATTTCTTGCATAACCGAAATTGAATCTATTTTTGTTTCATATTCGTTTGAATATAACCATTTACCGTGATCAAAGATATCATCTTTATATGTTACAAAATAATTATTATCATTTTTTCTTAATCTTAAACAATGACTAAGTTGGTTTTTATTATCTGGTTTTAATAGATCTCTTTTAGGATCATAATAATATTCATCTTTAATATTTTTGCTATCTATATAGTTAAATGTTTCTAATTTCTTTTTGATGGTTTCTAGTTCTTCATATACTTCTACTAATATTTCTATTTCTTTCATATTTTGCTCCTATTTCTTTAATGTTTTGGATAAACTTTTTTTATCATCCCATGTGATTCCCATTGACATCCACCACATTGTTCTTTTACTCTTTAAGACTTCTAAAGCAGCATCTCTACCAAATAAATGGCCCATTACATTAATCGTTTCTTCTAGAGTGTCATATAATAGTGGGACTTGTATATTTTGTTTGTACCATGTTAAATTACAATTCCTTGCACTTGATATACTACTTTCTCTTATCTTTCTCCATTCTTCAAAATTGGCTGCTTTTATATTATCCGGGACATATCTATACCACATTGCATTTAACTCATCATTAAATGTTTCATCCCAACCCAATGTAACAAATATTCCGTTCTCGTCTAACATATTGTACACATTTTCCAATTCTTGTTTGCACCTTTCATTGTCCGATATTTTGCTTGGGAAGCCAAAGGAACTTATAATAAATGTTGATTTTTCTTCTTGTGGAATTTCAAAATCTTTAATTTTTGAATGAACTAATTCTATGTTTTTTACGTAATATTTTTGTCTGCTTATTGTTCTGTCGAAATAATCTAACATTTGTTGACTATAATCAACTGCATATAATTTACCATCGTATGATATATTGTTTAGTATATATTTTGCAGCTCTTCCAGTACCTGTTGCTAAGTCAATCGGATTTTTTATTTTTATATTTTTAGATAAAACTCTATTAAATATTAATGAAAAACATATATTTTCTGGATCTTCTGCTTCCGAAAACAAATTATATATTGATGCATCAGCGTACCATTTGTCTGAATCATCACCAATCAAACCATTTTCATTTACCATATATTTTCTGGTAAAATTTCCTTGAGTATTAAAATATCTGTTTTTTATTTTATATATTGACTTTGATAACTGTGCAATAATATTAGAGCTTGTTTCTTCTTGAAGAAATTGTTCTAATATTTTTACATCGGCTGTTGATCCAATTTCTCCCAAGCCAATTATCGCCTATTTTTACTAATTAATTCTAAAGGGGTAGTTAAATATTTAATTCTTTCTATTATTCGCTTCGCTTTTATTTTATCTATACCGCTACCAGTGATGCTTAGAGTAGTTTCTAATTCATCAATGTTTAAATTGGAGGTGAAAAAGGTAGGAAGATCTTCTTCCATGCGGTACTGAAGAATAGGTCCTAAGACTTCATCCCTACTCCAACTGGTGGTATTTTCAGCCCCAATATCATCTAGGAGTAATAAGGGAACACTTTTAATAAAATCATATTTATCTTCATAATTGCTCCCAAAGGATGATTTTAAACTTCTTAATAGTTCTGGATAGTATACCATACAAGAATTAACGCCTTTTTTAGCCATTTCATTAAAGAAGGCGGCTATTAAATAGGTTTTACCGCTACCAAAAGAACCACTTAAGTATAGACCTTTTAAATCTTTTTTATGTTGGTAGTTATCAATAAAATCTTTAAAGTATTTAAATATAGGTAAACGTTTATTATCATCACGGTAAGCATTTTTAAATGAAGCTTTACTTAATTCTTTAGGTAAATTGAAACAGGTAACGTTTTTTAAATAGGCAAAATTTTCTTGATCTTTTTGATATTTAGAACATGGAAGATAGGAAAATACTAGACCTTTATCCTGTTTAGTGGGTGTTAGAACATGGCCTTTGATAAGATTGGGACATTCTTTAAGGCCGGGACAAGTTTTACAATTTTCTATTTCGATAAGAGAATCTTCTATTTCTGATGTGTATTTCATTAAAACTTCATCTTTTAAGTCGATCGTATCCACGAAATCTTTAAAGTTTTTATTACTTAAGGCTTTTCCATAGTAACTTTTTAATTTTATATTTTTATTATCTTTAGATATAAGTGTATTTATTTTTTGCATAGTATCCCTCTTTCATCTATAGTTTATCATAAATTGAGACATTATTGGTTAACTATTTTTAAGATTTAACATAAAATAAAATAGTAGAAGGGACTGATTTGTGTGAAATTTAAATCAAATAAACATAAAGCCTTCTGTAGGTGTAATTATTGTAAACAAAAAAGAAGAACAAGCCTGTTTTATTTAGGTAGTGTTCTTATTTTAGCAATAATTATTTGTTATCAAGCTTTATTACTTCTTTTTTTAGTAACAAGAATCCATGCAGTTTTACTGTTTTTAGAATTAATTTTGTTCATTGTATTGCTTTTTCTTTTGATTATTTAAGACAAAATAGCTAGTTATTTTTAGTTTGTCATAGAAATCATTTAATTCTATACATTTATTTAGAGAACTTTTATAAATATCTATTTTAGGAGGAATAGTTAAATTTAAATATAAATATAATAGTTCTTCTTCTAAATAGGGATATTTTTTTTGATAATATTTAAAATTACTAAGCATATCGGTATTTTGATAGTTATGATTATAGAAATTGATAAAATCTTCTGATACTTTACCAATATGAGCATTTTCTAAACTAAGAAAATAGCCATTGTCATTGGCTAAAAAATGATCTATTTGACATTTACCATGACAGTATACTAAACGTTCTGTTTTTTTGGCTTTTATTAGGTTGTACCATTTATCTAGTAGCATGTTACTGTAATTTAAAGCTTTATAGATTAAGGAAACATTCCTTATGAATAAATATTCACTAGGCATCATATACACTTTTTCTTCTACCATGTCTTGAAGATTATGATAATATTTTTCTAATGATGTTATTTGATCGTGATAGGTATTATATTCTTCAAGAATTTTATCTTTATCAATGCTTTGATAGATAGTAGTTTTGGTTTGAAGGTAACTTAAATTGTAAATGAGTCTTTTGGCTTTTTCATCGGCGGTTAATTCTATTTCTTGTAAATAGGGAAAGTATACTTCATCTTTAGTAATTTTTAGGGGTTTTAGATAATACTCAAAATCATGATCAGTTAAATATTTATATACTTTAGTGAGATCATGATTTAAGTTTTTTTTAATAACTAGGTTTTCACCATTACTATATCTTATAATTTTTAATTTATTTAAATAGGTATATTTAGTAATATTATTCTTCATCAGTAAAGGATGTAGGAATAATTAGTTTAGTACCTATTTTTAGGTTATCTAGATCATTATATGATTGTAAGTCATCACGAGTTGTTTTATATTTGGCAATGATTTCGTCAAGGGTATCATTTTCTCTTAGGGTATAAACTGAATAGGTTGAATAAGTTTCAGTGGTGTCTTTAAAGGCGGTAAAAATTGAATCAATCACTTTATTCTCCCCTTCTTTTTGTTCTTTAGATTTTGGTTTTTCAACTTCTTGAGGTTGTTCTTTGTTTTCTTGTTCAATTTCTTTTGACATCGTATCATTAATTTCCTTGGCACTTGGTAGAGTTTCTTGCTCTTCTTTAGTTGAAAGTATTTCTATTTCAGCATTAGAATCATTTCTATTTGATTCTTCTTGATCTTTAATTTCAATTATTTCAAGGCCTTCAATTAAAAGATCAACGTTTATTAATAGTGTATCCTCATTAACAATTTTATAGGTAAAGTCATTGATGTTGATGGTTCGTTTTTTCTCTTCTAGAGCGGTTGTTAGCATAATTTCAACGGGTACTTTGTAGTCAAAGGTTTCTTCAATTGTGGATGCTTCTGTTAGTTTATAAGTACCATTTACGATTAAATCACCTTCTATTTCACTATTGTTGATGAAATCAAGGGTGTGTTCTAAAGAGATACTTGTAATATCGCCAATCATAGTTTTAAAGAGGATTTCTTTTTCTAAAGATATTATTTGTCGCATATTTTTTCTCCTTTCCTTACTTTTAATATATGGCTTAAAAAAAAGATTATTACTTTAAGTTCTTTTTAAAAGTAATAATCTTGGCTTTATTTTTGTGATTAAATTCTTCTCTTGTTGATTCAATAGCGATTAAATCATCAATATTGTGGATGCTTTCATGGGCAAGTGACGTTAGGATGCCATTAATATAGGTATGAGCTTTTTTGTTAGTTTCGTAGTATTCGTAAAAGATAGTTTGTAAGTAGCTGATTGAATATAAAATATAGGGGCTTTCTAAAAGATAGGATTCGTCGCTTTTGTTTAACAAAGAAGCATCAAGATCTAGTAATTCTTGATAAGTTTCAAAGTCAAAAACCATGTTACGTCTTAAATATTCAGAGTTAAGGTAGTTTTTTATGCGGGCTTCTTTTTCAGTATCGGTTAGTGAGTTTAATTGGTCTATTTGGTCAAGTGACTTTCTATCACGATTAACGTAGGCAATATAATGAGCCATCCGAAGCATGCTATCATCTAGTAACAAAAAATCTTCTTCAGTTTTCAAAATGGCTCTGATGCCTTTAATGTTGGTTTTAGTGTCATTATACATAATAGCATCATTCATATCGGGACAAGTTAAATCTGCTTTCATGTTAATAGCATATTTTCTATTAGTTACGGATAGGTCTTCTAATTGCATACTTTCTCTTCAGCCCTTTCAAATAAATCAGTATATAATTCTTGATAATCTTTTATAAAAATGAAGGTTATTTTATCTTTAATATTATCAGGAATATCTTTTAGGTCTTTTTTGTTTTGTGATGGGAGATAAATGGTTTTAATACCATTTCTATAAGCTCCTAAAACTTTTTCTTTGATACCGCCAACGGCTAAGACTTCGCCGGTTAGCGTCAATTCCCCAGTCATGGCAATTTTAGATGATACTTTTTTACCAGTAAAGGCACTTATGATGGAAGTTGTTAAAGTAATACCGGCGCTTGGGCCTTCTTTGGGAATTGATCCTGAGGGAACATGAATATGAATATCATCTTTTAAAATAGTTAAAGGAATTTTGAAGGCTTGTTGATGGGCTTTGATGTAACTTAAAGCAATTTGGGCTGATTCTTTCATAATGTTTCCTAATGAACCGGTTAAAAGAAGATTTGAAGACCCTTGATAATGAATGGTTTCAATTGATAAGATATCACCGCCAAAGAAGGTGTATGCTAAACCATTAACTACTCCTTTTAAATCTTTTTCTTTGCTTTCTTTTTCGATATAAATTTTATCTCCTAAGTATGTTTTTAAATCAGAAAAATCAATATGGTAAAAGAAAATTTCATTATCGCTTAATAGTTTTCTAACAATTTTACGAAGAATTTTGGAAATTAAACGTTCAAGAGATCTTACACCCGCTTCTTTAGTATAGTAATTTATAATATCAAGAATAGCTTGGTCTTCAAATTCTACTTGTAAGGATGTAAGGCCATGTTCTTCTAGTAGTTTAGGAATTAGATAATTTTTGGCTATTTCTAATTTTTCATATTCGGTGTAAGAATCTAAATGAATAATTTCTAAACGATCTTTTAATTCGGGGGGAATATTTTCTTCATAATTGGCAGTAGCAATAAAGAATACTTCTGATAAATCGTAATCTTCATCAACATAGTGATCTGAAAAGCGATAGTTTTGTTCTTTGTCTAATACTTCTAATAGACTACTAGCAGGGTCACCTTTGATGTTTTTAGTCATTTTATCAATTTCATCAATAACGAAAACGGGATTGGAACTACCACATTTTTTTAGGCCTTGAATGATTTTACCGGGCATAGCACCAATATAGGTGCGACGATGACCTACTATTTCGGCTTCATCATTGATACCACCAACGGAAATTGTGGCTAGGTTTTTATTTAAACTTTTAGCAATTGATTTAGCAAGAGAGGTCTTACCTACTCCCGGCGGACCAATAAAGCAAAGAATTGGACCTTTTTCTTTTTTGGCATTTTGTTTAACGGCCAGATATTCAATAATTCTGGTTTTAATTTCATCTAAACCATAGTGACTACTATTAAGACTCTTTTCAATTTCTTTTAAATCTTTAGTATCTTTAGTTTTATAATCCCATGGCAGGCTTAACATTAAATCAATGTAATCTCTAATCATTGAGGCATCAGGAGATGATTGATTAGTATTAATAAAACGATCTATTTCCTCTTTGATTTTGGCTTTTATTTTAGGAGAGGCTTTTAATCTTTTTAGTTTGTTTTTGTATTTTTCAACGATTTTATCCTTACTACTTGCCGTTCCTAATTCTTTAGAAATAATTTTCATTTGTTCTTGTAAGTAGTATTCACGTTGGTTTTCATCAATATCTTTATGTACTTTTTGTTCTATTTCTTTTTCTAGTTTAGCAAGTTTGATTTCTTCTTTTAATTGGCTTATTAGTTTTTTAGACCGTTCAATTGGATTTAATTCGTATAAGTATTCTTTTTTGATATCAGGGCTTAGATTTAGGAAAGAAACTATAAAGTCGGTTAGGTCGTCTAGACTTTTAATGGATAAAAATTCGCTTAACATGGCGTTACTTACTGAGGCTATTTCTCTAACGTAACGTTCATAATTACGATATAGCATATCTAAATACATTTTTTCTTCGTTTTTGGCAATTAAGGGTGTTTTTATTTCTTGATAAGTGGCATAATAGATACCATTTTTTTCTTCATAATTTGTTATTTCTACTCTTTTTACGCCGATAATGATATAGCGAGTGATGGAGTTAGGAATATTTAATTTTAGTGTTAAAGTGGCTAATAATCCAATTTTGGGAAATTGAGTAACATCGGTGGTACTGATATTATCTAGAGAGTGAATTACAATCAAGTTTTTATCTTTACTATCATCAATTTTGTTTAAAACTTCTTTATCTTGATTTAGATTGGTTTCACTTCTAAACTCAACGTTTTTAAATAGTATTCCTTTATTTATTATAAAAATTGGTAATTTGTTAGCCATATTAACTCCTCCTAAAAGAATTAATATTTATTATATCTTAATTTTTTTGTTTTACAATAAAAAAAGAACAATTTTTTGAAAATTATTCTTTGTGATTTACTTTAATTTGTTGTTAAAGGATTAGTAGGACTAACCATAATAACAGCGTTGCTACCTTGAGTAGCACTACAGTTTACTGTAGTACTTCCATCGCCAGTAATTCCTGATGCAGCGATAGCATTAGCAGTGGCAGTTTTTAATAAAACTGATTGCCTTGATAATTTAGTATCTTGCGTTAAGGCAAAACCATTACCATTGCTATCAATTAATTGAACATAGTATTCATATTTATCTGAACCATTATTACCAACATTTTTTATTACTATATAACTATTGTCTGTAAATGCTGAACCAAAAGAACTTTTTTGATCACCACTTTCAAGATCAACGTTTCGTGCTGGTACGGCTAGACATTGGCCAATAGCTATTTGATCATATTCGTTATTAACAAAATGTAATCTTACCGCATGAACATATTCTTGCGCTGTTGTTACAAATGTATCTTTCTCAGCATTTCTAATGTAACCAGACATTGATGTGATAGCTAAAGTCATCAATATGGCTAAAATGATAATTACTGCTAATAATTCGATTAATGTAAAACCTTTCCTATTTTTCATTTCTTATACCTCCATATCTTATCCTTATAATAGCAAAATTAATTTTAACTGTCAATAACATTTTCGATATCTGTTGACAGTTTTTCAGTGGTTAGAGAACCTTTAGCAATGTTATCTAAAGTGATATTGGTAGTCACTAATTTCTTAGCCTCTTCATTTTCTAATTCTTCTTTAGATGCTAGATATATTCCTTTGGTCTTATCACTATTTTGGCCATATTTTTCAATGATAGTAACATAATAATCATAAGTTATTTGATTAGTAGTATCATCATCTTTTCTTACTATTAGTACATAAGAATTGGTAGAATCATACTCCCCTCCTTCAGGAGCATCATTAAAATCAGTTAAATCTAAAGCTGATAGTTTAATGGCAATACTTTTACCAGTAGCACTTGGGTAATTAATACTAGTATTTTTTCTTAGTTTGTATTCTGTTAGAGTAATCATTTTTTTTGCATCGGCTACATATGTTGCTTGTTTATTTTTATCAATTACACTCATTACGTTGGGAACAGCTATGATCATAATAATTGATAAAATAATTATGGTCGCTAATAATTCGATTAATGTAAATCCTTTTTTATTCATTTGTCATCACCTTTTAATTAGTATATCATTTTTTCTTAGTTAGTAATAGATTTTTTAAGTTTTCTTTTTCAAGCGATGAGGTGGTTGACAGGCTGCTGTTAAAGATGGAATCATAGCGAAAGATGGCAAAGCCTTGATATTTTGTTAATTTTCGACTGGTAAGTATTTCTCTTGCAATGATATTGTTGTGTTCTTGCCATTCATTAAGACCATCTTTAGCATAAAGATCAATGTTACCTGTTTTATAGAATGCTAAAGCAGGGATTAAAGGAATATCAATAGTTATTATATCATTCCATGCTTGAACAGTTTCTTCAAAAGGCTTGGTACTATTTAAAAAACCATAGTACACTTGGGGCATTATGTAATCAATATAGCCTTTTTTAGAACAAAAGAGTTTGGTATCTACATAATTACTATTATAATTATTATCAAAGTTACCATCTGGAGAGATACCAAAAAGAAGTGTAGAAGATTTTTTTTTGATGGTATCGTGAGTATTTTTAATTAATTTGGTAATGACATTTAAACGAAATTCTTGAAGAGTTAAGGTGGGATTTTTCTTTTTTGCTTCAAGATAATTATTTTGATCAATAGTTAGGCTGTTAGGATAAAAATAATCATCAAAATGAATACCGTCAACAGCATAATTATTAATTATTTCGTTAATACCGTCATTTATTAATTTTTCTACTTTGGTGCTAGCAGGATTATAATAGATACCGTTAGCAGTTATTTCTACATCTTTAGTATTTAAGAGTTGATAGCAAGGGTTTTTGGTGCTAATCAATGACACATCATTAGTATTACTGATTCTGTAGGGATTAATCCATGCATGTAGTTCCATATTTTCTTGATGAGAGGCTTTGATAAAATATTTTAAAATATCAAATGGAAGAAGATCTCCTTCGTTGTTAACAACACTTCTACTACTTGGAAAAATTTTTGACTTATAGATTGCATCACTAAAGCTTCTGACTTGTAAAAGAATCATGTTAAAGCCAAAGTTTTTACTTTCGGTTATTAAGTTATCAATGCTTTTTTGCATTTCTTCTTTAGTGTTACCTCGTAAGTATTTGCCAAGTTCAATATAAGAGATAAAAATGGCTCTTTTTTCTTCAGGCGATTTAACCGTTTTGGGTTTATCTTCAGGAACAATTAGATAAGTAATTATTAATAAAAAAATGATAATTAGTAAACAGTAAACTTTTTTCATACTAATTATCATATACTTATCTTTTTAAGAAATTTGTCTATTTAACTGATACAATCACTATTTTTAATAATAAATAGTTGATTATCTTTATAGAAAGCATAAAAAACATCATCGAGATTAACTTTTTTAGCTTGTAATAAATCTTTTAACCAAGTATCTTTTTTCTTTAAGTGTTTCATGGTTGCCTCTTGAATTTTACCATCTAAAATAAGGGGTAAAGGATAGCTACCACTATTTTTAGCATTTTTTAGAAAAACAGATAATTTGCCACTGGTTTCTAAAATGGCATATTCTACTTCATCAAGACATTTGACATTTCTAGCTCTTAACTGGGTTAGTAAATCTTCGAGATTATATCGTTGTTTAATCATTTCTTTGTAATTTAATTTACCATTATCAATGATCATTGAAGAGTTACCATCTAGAATGGTTCTTACTTTGTCGCTTTTTAAGGAAACTTTAGCAAGAACTATTTGAAGAATAACCAAAAGGATGATGGGAAAGAAAGTTAGAAAGATATTATCTTTATAATTTTCAATACTGATGGCGGCTAATTCAGCAATTAAAACAGAAACTATCAAATCAATAATTCCTAGTTCCCCTACTTCACGTTTACCCATAAAACGGTAGCTAATAACAATGATCCAATAAAAGAAAAAAGTTTTAAGTAACACAATTATGTAATTCATCTTATTTATCACCTAATTATAGCGTTACCGGCTTTTTTTATTTTATGCAATAAACTTTTTAGTTTTTAAAAGTTCTATTATTTCTTCATGAATTTCCGAAATACTTTTTTGTTTATCGTTTTTGACACAGTCAATACTATCCCAATTGTATAATTCTTGTAATTCTAAATAAGCGTTGAAAACTTTGGTTTCATTGACATTTTGATCAAATAGTGGGAAAGTAACTTGGCTTTTATATTTATGGGGCATTTTTAAAAGAATGGTGCAATCTGGCTTAGGTAGTTTTAAAAGCCAGTATTCTAATTTATCGATCCACTGATACATGTAAAATCTTTCATCACTAGTTTCATATTTACTAGCTTGATTCGCCATATTGGAACTGGTGTAGCGATTTATAACAACAATGTAATCGTCGTTTAAATATTTTTCTATCTGATGACTATTATATTTACGATCGGCGGCTGTGTATAAGCAAACAACTTCAGGATCAATATTAGAATATCCTTCTTTAAAAAAAGAGGTATTTTTCTTATCTAAAACACAATCTCTAAATATTTTACCAGTTGGTGTTTTATACATAGGAAAAGATAAGAAAACAGCCTTATGACCAATTTTGAGTAAGTAATCAACTAATAATTTTCCTTGTGTTTCTTTACCAGAACTATCTATTCCTTCGATTACAATTAGTGCGCCCATATTTCCTCCTATATTTCAATATTATTTTGATTATTAAATGGTATTAGAATGACTTTACGGCTTGCTAAATAATCACACATATGAACAAAATTTTGATATTTGGTTTTAGGTTTTTCTAAAACTTCATTACCATTATAATCAGTAGTAAAATTACCCATATGCGTTTTGATAACATCACTGATAAATGTTGCATCTTCTTTAGTTAAACCAGCTTTTTGATAATTATCTAAAACGACATTACTAGCAATAATTGGATGATCAAAGCGTGTATATCTTTCCTCTTTTAAACCTCGTTTAAAGCCATCGTGCATAACAAGGCCCATTAACATCATATCTTTTTCTCTTGAGGTGTATTTATTACCGATTGATGGATCAAGTAATAATTCATAACCGATTCTAACAGCGGCTTTAGTATGCCTTAAAAGTCCTGCTTCCCCTAAAGCATATTTGGGATGATATTTACCAGTTGATGATGCTGCTTCATGGAAAAAATATTCAGGTAACAAATCTATTAGTTTTTTTAAAGATTCTTTTAAATCCTCATTTTTTAAGTAATTTATCTCATCATAAAATATTTCTTTCTTATCTGTATCTATCATAATATACACTACCTTTCTCTTTTATTATAGCATTTTAAACATTTGTTTGTAAAGTATTAAGAAATTTTAGAATCACCTCATTTAAAACATAATAGTATTCTTTATTAACGGCAATTGTTTTCTCTGTTTCAGTCAGAATCTTTTTTGTTACTAAATCTTTGTAATTAAATAAGGAATCAATACTTTGATGATATTTTTTTAAGAATTCTTCCTTGTTGATACCATAACTGGTTCGAAGATTAAGGATAACTTCATAATTAATGGTATCAGTTAAGCTTAGGTGTTCACCATTAGTCAAACTTTTACCTTTTAAATATTTGGTGAGGCTTCTTGTCGTTGTATAGCGGGTGTTATTTAGGTAAGAACTTGCTCCTACTCCAAAGCCATAATATTGTTTATTTTGCCAATATTTTAAATTGTGGCGTGATTCATAGCCTTTTTTAGCAAAATTAGATATTTCATAATGATTATAACCATTTTTTTCTAAGGTTTTAGTAATATGATCATACATTTTACGATCTAAACTTAATGATATATTCTTTAAACCTTTTATCTTTAAAAGAGTATTATCTTCAATAATTAAAGAATAAGTGGAAATATGAGGGACATTTAATTTTAGAAGAAAAGTTAAATCAGATGTTAAATCTTTGATAGTTTCACTTGGAATTGCATAAATTAAATCTAAATTAATATTAGTAATTCCATGTTTTCTAAGGGTGGCAACAGTAGTTTTCACTTCAGTTTGATCAGTAGTTCTTTTCAATATTTTTTGTAAATTTTGCTTAGTGGTTTCAAGACCGATGCTTACTCTATTGACGCCATATTTTTTTAGAATCTTTATTTTTTCTTCGTTAAGAGAATCACTATTGGCTTCAAAAGTTAATTCATAATTTTGGGCCAGATGAAAATGTTTTAAAATTTCAAAGAGTTTGATTAATTCTTCTTCACTAAGACTACTGGGGGTTCCACCACCAATATAAATAGTAGTTATTTCTTCTCCTTTATAAGTAGAAATTATTTCTTCTTCAAGAGCTTTTAAATATGACATAACATATTCTTTATTATATAAAACTTTACAGAAATCACAATAAGCACAAATTTTACGGCAAAATGGAATATGAATATAAACTGCATCACATGTCATTAGATATTTCCTCCTTTGTTAGTTTTAATTTTATTAGTTGTAAAATCAAACATTACCATACCCGTTTTTCTAATATCATAAATTATTGTGTTATTATTTTCAAGTCGTTTTACAATTTCACGATGCGGATGATTAAATTTATTGTCAATTCCCGCTGATATTAAAGCATATTGAGGATTAATTTTATCAATAAATTCTTGACTAGTGCTAGTTCTTGAACCGTGATGCCCAACTTTTAAAATAGTAACTTGGGGTAAATCATAGTTTTCTAAAAGATATTTTTCACTTTTGATGCTAGCATCACCCATAAAAAGAAGAGTAATATCTTTTATCGCTCCAAGTAAGACCGTACTACCGGTGTTTTCATCACTATCTTTTTTACCAATAGATATAAATTTATAATTACCTAACCTGAGAGTTTCATTTTCTTTTAATTTATATTTTTCTCTGGCATAATGTGATATTTTTTGTTCTAAATTATTTAAGGCATTACTATTAAAATAAACTTTATCTACTTTAATTTCCTGCATAATATTTAAAGCTTCGCCAGCATGATCAAAATCACCATGCGTTATTAGTATATAATTTAACTTAGAAAGGCCTAATTGATGAAGAAAAGTAACAGTGTACTTACCTCTATTAACTTTTTCTTGCTTAATAGATTTATCACGGTTAAAATCCATTGTCCCACCAGTATCTATTAACATACTTTGATTTTTAGAAATTAGTAAAAAGGAATCTCCTTGACCAACATCAATCATATACAATTTGTCATGACAAAAGATTTTAGGTAATCCATAATTTAGAAAAAGACATAATATTAAAAAGTATAAACTGACTTTCTGCTTTTTAAATAAGTAAGTAACTATTAAAAGATAGTAAAATAAATAAAATATTAATGGCAATCTTTTTAAAATGATAATTCCAAAATTAGTACTACTAAAAAAAGCGACACTTCTTTCAAAAAAGATAATAAAAATAGTTAATATGGGTGATAAAAAACTAAAAAAGAAACAAAGCATCGATAATGGAAAAATAATTATATTAATAAAAGGAACATAAAAAAGATTATAGATAATACTTAAAAGATTTAGGTAGGAAAAATGATAAAGAGAAATAGGAAGACTTACTAGAAAGCTGAGCCATGATATTTCTAATAATTCTAAAACTTTATTCTTCTTTTGATAGTTAGGATCTGTTGTGTATAAGATTAAACAGATAGAAATAACAGTTGAATATAGGAAACCTAAATCATATATATAATAAGGATTAATAAAAAATAAAGTACTTAATGATAATAAAATAAGGGAAGAAGGAGGAATATAGAAATTAAAGATTTTATTTAAAGAAAATATGGTGGTAAAAACAAGGGCTCTATCAATTGCAGCACCATTATTAATAATGGTGTAATAAATCAAAATGATGGTTAATATAGATATAAATTTTGAGAGTGATAGGTCTTTTTTTCTTGATATAAGAGATTGAAAGACCAAAAAGATAAAACTTATTTGGGTTCCTGATAGAGCAAACAAATGAGAGATGCCTAATTTTCTAAAATCAGATAAAACTTTACTATCAAATGTTGCGGTAGAACCAAGAAAGAAAACATTAATATAACTTCCGGTTTTAGTGTTTTTAATACTTGCTGTTGCTAAAGTTTTGATGGTATTTATAATATTTTTATTTTTACTTATTATTTCAAATTCTTCAACCTTTAATAGATAAAAAATTCTTTGATGCTTTAGATAATCTGGATAAGAGAAACTATAAAAATTAGAGGTTTCTTTTGGTTTTTTTAAACTACCTTTAAGTTTTAATTTATCTCCTAGTTCTAGATTTTTTTTAGTTTTTAATAAATCGCTTTTGGAAGAAAAATAATATGTAGCAAGTAATTGTTCTTTACCTTTTAATCTTAATGTTAATTGATTACCATTATATTTAATATCAGTAATACTAGCAATAATTACTTGTTCAGTTTTCTTATACTTTGATTTAAAATTTATATTTAAATATATAAGCAAATAAATAAGACTTATAGCAAAAACAATGTAATATAATTTTTTATAAAGTAATATCTTCCTTAATTTTAGCAAATAAGCTTTCTCCTATACCTTTAACTTCTTTTAATTCTTCGATAGATTTAAATTCTCCTTTCTCTTCGCGGTATTTAATAATGGCTAAAGCTTTACTCTCGCCAATACCTGTTAAAAGCATAAGCTCTTCTTTACTAGCTGTGTTTATAGATATTTTTTCTTGCTGTAAAGATGAGGTTTGATTAGATTCAATACAGGCACCATTATTAAGATCATTACTATTTTTACAGGCGTCATTTTCTAGTTCTTCTTTCTTTTTAGTTTCACTAAAGTTTTTTACTTCTTCATAACTATAAACAATAATAACCATTTCATCAGTTACTTTTTTAGATAAATTTAAAACTTTAGTATCGGCATTTTCAGTTAAGTCACCAGCAAGACGAATAACATCAATGACTCTACTATCTTTTTTTACGGAATAGATACCGGGATTATTAATTTCTCCTTTGATATCTACTTGATAATATTCTTCATTTGATTCTGTGGGTTTAGTTTTACTTTTTTTAGGTGAGTGTAAAATTATGGATTTATTAGTTTTTTGGTTGATGGGTTTTGATTTTAGTAAAACGAAGCCCCCTATAACTGATAGCAAAACAATTATAGTGATAGTAGTAGCAATGATTATCTCTTTTTTATGGCGATAGGTAAAGCTCAAAGTCCATTCCTCCTTCCCGCTTTGAATACTATCATAAGTGTTTTTAGAATGCAAAAGTTGGAAAAGGAAGATTTAGAGGAAATAAAAGAGCAATTTTTAAAATTACTCTTAGAAATTTATAAATTTTAAAGTTAATTTAGCTGAAAAGACAAAATGTTATTTTTTTAATGTTTTTTTAGCATAAAGTTTAGTTTCTATGGCTACTCTTTGAACTAGGCAAAGAGCCACCATTAGGCAAAGAGTGAAACTTCCACCATAACTCATAAATGGTAAGGGAACTCCGGTCATTGGCATTAGCCCAAATAGGCCTAATAAATTGACAGCTATATGTAAAAAGATATAAACAGCAACTCCATAGCAGATTAGGGCTCCAGTATTGTCATAACTTTCTCTACCTATTTTTAAAATTCGATAAAGTAAATAAATATAAGCTAAAATGATTATGATACCAGTTACAAGGCCCAACTCTTCAACAATAACCACAAAGATAAAATCGGTGTATGGCTCGGGAAGATATAGATATTTTTGCGTACTATTACCAAGGCCAACGCCGGTTAGGCCCCCATTATTAATAGCTATATAACCATTACAAACTTGGTTACCAGTATCTAAAAGACGATCACAAGGATTAGTAAAGTTAAAGCGTTCCAATTGTCTTGATTGAAGAATCTTACCACCAGTCATAATAAGTGTAAATACAACTACGGCTAGCATTCCTCCTAAAAGAAGAAGAACTTTACTTTTAATGATTTTAGGAATTGGGGTTGATAAGAAAATAATACCTGTTAAACAAGCAAAAATAATAGCAGTTCCTAAATCGGGTTGAATCATAATCAAAAAGGTAATAAAAACACCAATTAATAAAGGAATGACAGCAGTTATAAAATTATTTAACTTACCTTCTTTGACTTCATAGTATCTAGCCATAAAAACAACCATGGTAATCTTGATAAATTCACTAGGCTGAAAACCAAATGGCCCAATATAGAACCAACTTCGTGCTTTATTGGTTGCCTCACCATAAATAAAAAGCAATATTAAAATAATAATAAAGATAAATAGTAATAAATTAGAGGCTAAACCATAAACTTTTGTATTAAATTTAGATAAAAATATACAAATAATAAAACTGGCTATTAAAAAAATACTCTGTCTTATAAAATAAGCATAAGGACTTCCACCTTTCATATAAGAAGTAACATTGGAAGCTGAGAAAATCATAATTAATCCTAATATAAAGAGAATTAAAGTTAAAAAGAATAACGGTTTGTCAAGATTTTTAATAACATCTTTTAATTTAGTCACTATAATTCTCCTTTCTTGAGTCTAAGCTTTTTTTTAGAATAACATATTTTTTTTAATCATTAAAGTAAGTTGGACAAATTCATTAACGATTTGACATATATTTTCATATCTTATATTAGATAAAGGAGGTATTGTTATGTATTATTATGGTGGAGGAACTTGTGGTATGCAAAGTCCTTACTATTACTACCCTACTTATGGCTATTATGGAAATAATAACAATAACTATGCAATTATTTTAGTACTGTTTATCTTACTTGTGATTGTCATTGGTGCGAGATTTACATCTAGATAAGAAAGGTTTTCCTTTCTTTTTTTTTATTTTTGTGGTAGAATATAGCAAGAAATGGGGTATTTGTAGTGTTAAAGACAAAAGATATTTTAGATGAAAAAGATAAAAGACTTAGAATGGTTAGTAAAGAAGTTACTTTTCCACTTAGTAAAGATGATAAAGAGATGATTAAAAAGATGGTTAAGTATTTAACTGATAGTCAGATTGAAAAATTAGCAGAAAAATACGATCTTAGACCGGGAATGGGTATGGCTGCTATTCAACTGGGGGTACCAAAGAGATTTTTAACTATTGTTCACGAAGTTGGCGATGAAGAGTTTGATACTTATATCATTTGTAATCCAAAAATTGTTAGCAATTCTATGGAAAAAATTTATGTAGAGATGGGTGAAGGTTGTTTATCTGTTAACCGGGAAGTGGAAGGAATTGTTCCAAGATATGCGAGAGTGACAGTTGAAGGATATGATATTGAGGGAAATAAAATCAGAATTAGAGCCCGTGAAGAATTAGCTATTGCTTTTCAACATGAAATAGATCATTTGAATGGAATTATGTTTACAGATTATATTGATCCTAAGAACCCATATAAAGATAAAGATCTTTATAGACCAATTTAGTTGGTCTTTTTTTGTTTACAAATTTCTTTTTGATTGTTAGAATTAAATAGGAGGATATGATGAAGAAATATATTACACTTTTTTTATTGATTATTGTATTTGGAGTTACTTTTGTTTTTAGGAATGATTTATATAAAATTTATCGTACTTACTTTGTAAAGGAAAATAGAAATGTTACGCTTAATACCAAAAATGATTATTCAAGAAATTATAGTTTTGAAAGTGTTAGGCTAACAAATAAATTTCAACCTAAAAATTACCAAGACATAATAAATATATATTATACGGTACTTAACTCTGGAGTAGATAAATTTTCTTTTTATTGTCCTAATAATTATAAGGAATGTATTAATGACGTGGCTGATGTTGCTAATGATCAAAAAATGTTGTCAACAATTAATAATT
This sequence comes from uncultured Bacilli bacterium, assembly GCA_934162445.1. Taxonomy (GTDB): domain Bacteria; phylum Bacillota_I; class Bacilli_A; order RF39; family UBA660; genus Onthousia. The sequence continues at coordinate 57,203 of CAKPIT010000003.1, read as the reverse complement.
TTGTGCATCCTTTTAATAGTTTTAGACATTTAGAGACTAGTTATGATGATTTTGGAAAGGTTACTTTAGATATTGAACATACTTATACGAAAAGTGATATTAAATTAATTGAAGCGAAAGTTTTAAAAATTGAAAAAGAAATTTGGAATAATAATATGAGTTTAGAAGATAAAATTAAAGAGGCTCATAATTATATTATTAATCACAGTAAATATGATAAAGATAGAAGCGATAATAATATGGTAAAATATCATTCTGATACAGCTTATGGCACACTTTTAGAAGGTTATAGTTTGTGTGGAGGATATACGGATGCAATGGAAATTTTTCTTGATGATTTACATTTAAAGAATTTTAGAATTTCATCTGAAAATCATGTGTGGAATGCGGTTATGATTGATAATAAGTGGTATCACTTGGATCTTACGTGGGATGATCCTATTACTACTGATGGTAGTGATATTTTGGAATATAATTTCTTTTTGATTACAACTGATGAGTTGATTGCGTTAGAAGATGAACAACATAATTATGATAAAAATATATATAAGGAAGTAGCAAATTAAAAGTATCTAGAAATTAATCTAGATACTTTTTAATTATCACGTAATTTAGCATTTAAGGTAGTAGTTACCCTATTTATAATTTTATTAAAGACTTCCATTACTTCTTCATCATTTAAGGTGCGGTTTTTAGAGGCAAAGGTTAAGTTAATAGCCATTGATTTATAACCTACTTCTACTTTGTCACCTTTATAAACATCAAACACTTCCATGTTGGTTAACATATTGCCACCAGCTTTTTTTATTTCTTTTAAAATAGTATTTGCTGTTATTTCATCTTTAATGATGAAGGCGACATCTTTAATAACACTTGGAAATTTAGGAATTTCTTTGTAAGCCATTCTTGTTTCTTTGAAAGTTTTTAATTTAGTAAGATTTAATTCGAGAACGTAGATATCATCTTTAGTTTCTTTAGGATGAACTTTACCAATAAATCCAATTGGTTCATGTTGTAAGGTAATACTAGCACTGATATTAGGATGAAGTTCTTTAGGGGTATTACCTACTTCTAAATCATAACGGTTTGGATAACCTAAATAATCTAATAATTGTTCTAAAATGCCCTTAATTATATAAAAGTCTACTTTTTCTTTGTTTAGACCTAAATAATAATTACCAGTCATTAAAATAGCAAGATGTTCTTCTTCTTTGTAGCTGTTATCTTGTTGATAGAAGCTTTTACCTATTTCAAAAATAGAAATATCTTTATTACCACGATCTTTATTATAATTATAAATATTCATTAAAGATGGTAATAAACTATAACGAAGAGTTGATCTTTCTTCACTCATTGGATCTTTTAAAGTAATTGGATTTAAGTCTTTAGTGGTATATTTTCTAACCTCTTTATCAGAAATTAGGGTATAACTTAGAGTTTCATTTAATCCTAAATCTACTAATTTATGTTTTAATTCCCGGTTAAATTTGTTGTATGTACCAGTAACAACATCTAAGATGGGAAGTTTACCTTTTATTTTGTCCATACCATAGATTCTACCTACTTCAGTTATTAAATCTTCTTTAATATTAACGTCTAAACGTCTTCTTGGTACAGTTACGGTTAACTCATCATTTGCTACTTCTACTTTAAATCCTAAGTCATTATAAATAGCTATTATAGTATCAAGTGGAATATCAAGACCTAAGACTTTTGTTATTTTGGATTTAGTGATTTTAATTACTTTGTCAGCTTTATCAGTTTTATCATAAGATAACATTCCTGAAAGAATAGTGGCATTAGCATATTTTTCTAGTAAGTGGCAGCATCTTTCGATAGCCATGTAACTACGGTTTGGATCTAGGCCTTTTTCAAAACGATTTGATGCTTCACTTCTAACTATTTTTTTAGAGGTTTTTCTGATTTTAGTACCATTGAAAATAGCTGATTCAATGATAATATCTTTTGTATCAGGAGTAATTTCGGTGTTTAGTCCACCCATAACCCCAGCGAGAGCAACAGCTTCGTTTTGATTAGCAATAACAATATCTTCAGAATTTAAGATACGAGAAATATTATCAAGAGTAGTTAATTCTTCGTTATCTTTGGCATTTCTAACAATAATAGTGTCTCCTAGCTTATTAGCATCATAAAAATGAAGAGGTTGTCCTGTTTCTAGCATAACATAATTAGATATGTCAACGACATTATTTATTGGTCTAATACCGCTTGCAATTAATCTGTTTTTAATAAAATCAGGGCTTTCTTTGATAGTAACATTTTTTATTTTTTTAGCAAGAAATAATGGGCAATCTTCGGTTTCAATTTTGATATTAAATGCATCTTTTATATTTTCGTTTATTTCTTGGTGTGTTAAGTCAATATCTTTAACTTTTAAGTGATAGATGCTTCCTAATTCATAAGCCATGCCGAGAATACTTAATAAATCTCCCCTATTGGCTGTTAGTTCAAAATCAATGACTTCATCATCAAGGCCTAAAACTTTGATTGGATCAACTCCAATTGGGGTATCAGCTGGTAATTCGTGAATACCATCACTATCTTTAGCTTCTAAAAATTTATGATCAAGGCCAAGTTCTTCTTTGGAACATAACATGCCATTTGAAATTACGCCTCTTATTTTGCCGGCTTTTATTTCTCCTTTTGGAAGTTTAGCACCAGTTTGAGCAACAATTACTTTTAGGTCTTTACGAACATTTGGAGCACCACAAACAATTTCTAATACTTCTTTTCCAATGTCTACTTTACAAACATGTAAATGGTCAGAATCAGGATGAGGAGTACATTCTAGAACTGAGCCAGTAATAAGCTTGGTACAAGGAATTAATTTTTCAGCACTATCGTATTCATTACCAACATTAGTCATGGCTTCAGCGATTTCTTTAATAGTTAAGTCATCACTTAAATCAATATAATCTTTAACAAAATTTCTACTTAATCTCATTATTACACATCCTTTCTTGTGAATTCTTCTAAAAATCTAATATCATTACCATAAAGGGTTCTAATATCAGGGATTGCATATTTAAACATAGCAAAACGATCTAATCCGGTACCGAAGGCAAAACCTTGATATTTTTGACTATCATAGCCACTCATCTCTAATACTTTAGGATGAACCATACCTGCTCCTAAAACTTCTATCCAGCCTGTTTGTTTACATAAAGCACAACCTGATCCACCGCACTTGAAACATGTAACATCAACTTCTACAGATGGTTCTGTGAATGGAAAGTAACTTGGTCTAAATCTTACTTTGGTTTTTTCCCCTAATACTTTCTTTAAAAATAGTTCAAGGGTTCCTTTTAAATCAGCCATAGACACATTTTCATCAATAACAAGGCCTTCTATTTGCATGAATTGATGGGAATGAGTAGCATCATCATCACGACGATAAACTTTACCGGGACAGACAATACGAAGAGGTCCTTTATCAATGGATGATTCCATTGCTCTTACTTGGGCTGTACTAGTTTGGGTTCTTAATAAGAATTTTTCATATTCATCTTTTAAATAGAAAGTATCTTGAGCATCACGGGCAGGATGACCTTTAGGTAAATTTAATTTTTGGAAACAGTTTTCATCACTTTCAACTTCAACGCCTTCAAAAACGGTATATCCCATTGAAACAAATAAATCTACAAATTCTTCAGTGATACGACTCATAGGATGAAGAGAACCGGTTTTAATTTTTTTACTTGGTAGCGAAATATCAATAGTTTCTTTAGCTAATTTCTCTGCTAATTTCTCTTCTTCTAATTTGGTTTTAGTTTCATTATAAGAAGTTGTAAATAAGCTTCTTAATTCATTTACTTTTTGACCAAACTCTTTCTTTTCTTTTTGAGGAATATTTTTAATTTGACTATTTAATTCACTAATAAGACCTTTTTTACCTAAGTATTTTACTTTTAAATCGGTAAGCAATTTTAAATCAGTAACATTTTCTAAATCTTTTGTTAGTTCTTGTTTAATATCTTCTATTTGCATTTTAGTACTCTCCTTTTTCTTTTTAAATAAAAAATAACTATAAATTTAAGGGCGTCTTTTAAACACGGTACCACCTTAATTTATAGTTATTAGCTATTCTCATTATTGTTAACACGAATCTTCTTCGCGCCTATAATTTTGTTATAGGAACTCCTAAGACGAATTCATAAACTAGCTTCTTTGTTTACACCACCCACAAAGTCTCTTTTAAAGCATTATTTATTACTACTTCTTAATCAACGTCATTACTAGGTTATTATATCACATTTATTTCTTATGTCAAATGATTAGCACATGGTTTCGCCAGTACAAACTTTTTTGTGAGTAAAGAAATCAGTGAAAATTTCTTCTTCATCATTTAAAATTTCTTCAGTAAGTTCCATAAAGGCATCAGTTTGTTTAGAAGAAATACCATCGATTTTCTTTAAAGCTTTACCATTTTTTATGTAGATAAAGTTAGGAGCAAAAATTCTTTTTTCATTAGTGTTTACACTTTTGCCATCTTCATCTTCAATTTTATAGTCATCTAAAACATCATTTAAGAGTTTTAATAATTCATAATAGTCAGCACTACCCTTTTTGGTGGTAACAATTTTATTATTAATATATTCTTTAGTATCTCTTATATCATAGACATTTACGTAATAGATAGTATCAATTTTTTCTGTTTGGGCCACTTCAATTGATTTTTCAATAACACTACGACACCATGGACAAGTTTCAAAACCAAAATAAACATAAAATGTCTCTTTATTTTTTATTTTAGTAATAATCTTGGCAGCATCAACTTCCCTATATGGATTATCTATTTTTATGTTAACTTTACGGTTGGTAAGATTTTTGATTAGTTTTTTACCATTAACTTTTTCATATTGTTCCTTGAATTCTTGGGCTGATTTTTCCTTACCGCATCCTGTTAAGGTAAGTGTAAGGGCAATAAGACCTATAATTACAAATATCTTTTTTTTCATACTTCTCTCCTTTACAACATTATAAAATATATAAATAATAAATTCAACCAAATATCTAGTTATTTTTCTTCATATTTAGTTAAAAAGCTTTGATGGTGGCCATTTTCTTTAGTGCCTAAGATACAATCCAGATTAACGTTATCAAGGCTTTTAAAAATGTTGTAATCAATATCCTTATTAATCTTTTTTAAATTTTTGATAAGATTTTTCATTTCTTTACGTTTACTGGTCGTATCATTTTCAAGGGCACAGTTTTCAGTGAAGCGACAAGCGCAGTTTAAGAACGTTAAACCGTTGTAGTCGCGCCATGCTTTAATATTATCTTCTTTAACAAGGTATAAAGGTCTAATTAATTCAAGGCCCTTAAAGTTTTCGCTATGAAGTTTGGGCATCATGGTTTTGATTTCAGCACCATAAAACATGGAAAGCAGTGTAGTTTCAATAACATCATCAAAATGATGACCTAAGGCTATTTTATTACAACCTAATTCTTGGGCTTTATTATATAGACAACCTCTACGCATTCTAGCACATAAATAGCAGGGACTTTTATCGATATTACTAACAATATTAAAGATGTCACTTTCAAATATTTCAATAGGTACATTTAATAGTTTAGCATTTTCTTTGATGAGGTTTAGATTAACCTCGTTATAGCCCGGATTCATAACAACGTATCTAGCGGTAAATTTAACTTTACCATGACGAATTAATTCTTGAATGCATTTAGCTAGTAAAAAGGAATCTTTTCCTCCAGAAATACAAACCATAATGTGATCGTTTTCATTAATTAATTTATAATCGGCGACAGCTTTGACAAAGTTATGCCAAATATCTTTACGATATCTTTTAATAATACTGCGTTCTATTTCCTGATATTTTTCCATGGTTTCACTCCCTTTTGATTCATTTTAATTATAGAAATAATGGAATATTGTGTCAAGAATTAACATACTTTAAAATCTTTTCTTTATGAGGAATAGTGCTTGATTTAATGTTGGTAACTAAATGATAATGATTAAAGGGAACTAGTTCTTTTTCAATATCAAAACCTTCATTATTCTTTTTTTCTTTAAGGACATAGTAACAGGCTTTTTGTTTATCTTCTTTATCGTATCCCATTCCAAGAGCTCTTAGGGTATAAATATCGGTATTTTGCAGTTGATCATGGTATTGAAAATGAACATGGCCTTGGATAATGGCATCATAATCGGTTACTTGTTTACCAGCAAATAATGGGGAATTGGTAGCATCTAGGTAGCCTTTTAGATAATTTTTATCAAAAGTAGTAGCAATTGTTTTTTGGATATTTTCTTTAGCTGCTTTACTATTGGTATAAAGAAACTGACTACTCGCATTATTTTGATGGTGATTTGCTTGATAGGTCCATGTATCATGATCAATAAAGTCCCATCTAATATCATTAGCAAAATGACATAAGGCTATTTTTTTACCACCAAGAGTAAGGTCAAGGGATGGTTTATATAAGGTTAAGTTGGCTAATTTACTTTTAGATAATTTGTCATGAGTCCATTCGTTATTTTCAAGACGTTCTTCAGTTAGATATTTAAAAGGCTCTGTTCCTAGGGTATGGTAATATTCGCTATTTCCCGCAAGAGAAGTAACATTATAATCATCTAATAATTCTAAAACTTCACTTGGATTGGGACCTTCTTCAATATTATCCCCAAGCGAATATATTTCACTAATTCCTTTACGTCTAATGGCTTCTAAAACAGCAAGGGTTGGCTCAAAAAAGGCATGCAAATCCGTGATAATAGCTATTTCTCGGCCTGTATATTTTTCAGCCTCTTTTTTGATGTTAGACTCTTTATTTAAGATGCTTAAAATGTGATCTAACTCTTTATTGGGTGTAAAATCGATAGTTATATTATTAGAAGAAAAAAATGATTTAGGACTATCAATGGTAGTATTATAGTTTTGGGTTAGAAAGTATGGTAAATGATATTTTTGTTGAATCTTTTGTTCTAATTCAGTTGGGATTCTTCCTTTGGGAATAATAAGGCCTTTAGGAACAAGACCTTCTCTATAAAGTAAAAATTCAGAATTACTCAACTCAATGGCACTACTTTCTAATATTCCACGTTGTTTTCTATTAATAGGTGCTACTTCTAATGAATTATCCTTAAGGCAACCATTAGTACCCATATTAGAAGTTGAACTACAAATGAAACTTCCTTCAGGTATGTTATCATAAACAAAAATAGGAAATGAGGCACCATAATAATACTTTTGTCCCAAATAGCTAACCGCACTTAGCGAGATGAAATTATTCTTACTATTTGATTTACCGATAACTAAATCATCAACATTCTCACTATAACTTAACACATGAGCACATAAAACATAATTTTTATCTTGCAAATCATAACAAGTAGTACCATACTCTTTCGATAAATTTTCATTAATAGTACTTTTTAAAACTTCTGGATCTAAATGAGTTAAATTAATGTTGGCATCTGCTTCAAAAAATAATCTAATTTTTTCCTTTAAAGTGGTAAATGACTCTTGAATAGTTGATAAAGATTCAGGATGATCAAGAAGATAATACTTGAGAACACTTCTTACATTTTCAAGATTATTAGTATCTTTCACCATGTCAATAATTGTTGATTGTTTAATTAATTCTTCGGCTAAAAGGGTAAATATTTGTGAAGTTTTATTTTGCTTTTTTAAGGTGTGAAAACAAAGACTTCCCCCTATTTCATCAAAAGTATCGTGTGAATTCATAAAAATTAAATCATTAAAAATCTCTTTTAGTCGGTCAATACTATTGGTAGTAATAATTTCTTGGCTAATGGATTCATATAACTTTAAACGATAATTATTAATGTCATGAATATCATGAATATTTTTTCGGTTTTGATCATTGATGTTAAAAAGAAAATAAAGACTCTTCTTATCTTTAGTAGTTAAATTATAGTTAGTTGTTGTAATATTAATTAATAAATTATTAAGGTCATGATAATTATTAATTATTTCTAAAAAGTTATCAATTTTGTTGATGTCATTTTTAGGTTGATAGTAGTTAGTAAATAAATAATTAGTGACATTAATAAAATCAGTCTCTTTTTCTTCTTTAATAAATTTAAGGAGATTAGCAACATTATTTTTATAACTACCACTACCATATTGAATAAAGGCATCAAGATCAATGTTGGACTTTAAAATAAGACTAACAAGAGCATCATAATTTTCAATTATCTGGGTAGTTATTTCGCTGTTGTAAGATTTTAAAAACGCTAAACAGATAGAAGCATTTTGGTCATTAAAACCAAATAGATTTAAAAAGTTTTTCTTCATTTCTAATGATACTTTAGGATTATTTAAGTAAGTAGGAATTTCATCAGAGGAAATAGTACTTAGACGTTCTTTTACTAATTTAGGGTAGTTTGTAATTAATTTATTATAATAATACTTGGGGTTAACAGGAGTTAAAAGATCAGTTAAGGGAACAGTATGAAAATAATTAACGACTAAATCTTCTCTTTCCTTAAAAATTAGGGATAGTGTCTTGTCATCTTCGTCATAGTAATTAGAAATGAGATTTATAAAATTAGTGGAATCAACTTTTTCTTTAATAAAAAGAGTTTTTACTAATGGACTAACTTCAAATATTTTTAAAGCTGAAAATTTTAAAAAATATGGTAATTCATAACTTTTTTCATTTTCAAAATAACTAATGACCGCATCTTTTCGATTGGTAAGGATACTTTCTTGCAACTTTTTAGGGAAACTTGAATTTTCTCTAAGAAAGGGAATCAAACTAATGATGCCAACGTCTTTAATGTAGTCGTCGATTGTCTCTTTATTTACGGATATTATTTCTTCTTTTAAAGAGATGGGAAAATAGTCATTATCTAAATAGTCCATAATAGAAGAAACAGGAGAATTTTTTATAAGTTTATCTGTCTTTTTAGGATATTTAGTAGTAACTTCAGCTATTAAATCTTGATCATGACAATATAAAAGAAGATCGTTATAAGTGGTTTTGTAAACGTCTTTACCTTCTAATGGCAGACGTTTGGCTAGTTTTACAAGGCGATTAAAATTAGCATTAACTAAGTCTTTTTTTAAATAGTTTGAATAAAGGGAATGAGTTAAATAGCTAAGTAATTCTCTATCTTCTATATTTTTAAGGGCTAATTGGTACTCTTTTGGTTTTAAAGCTTTAATGTGATTAGAATTCATCCGGTCCATAAAAACGAAATTACCAATAACTTCAAGAATATTTTTTTCGGTTATTTTCGTATTAATTACTAAGTCTTTTATGTCTAATAAAACATCATTATTACCTATAATGCTACAAATATCACTAGAGAAAATAACTTTCTTAGTCATAATATAGGCAAATAGGTCTTGGTCCTGTTCATAGATTTTATTAAGAACACGATTGATGGTGTTTATGATCATCTTTTTATTGATAAGATATTTTTTGATATTTTGGGGAATATCGGCACAAATTAAAACTGCATTTTTATCATCCTCAGTTAAGTCACTACAAACTTTCATCTTCTTTTCAAAAGAAAGAGAAGAATCTTCTAAAAGTTTTATTTTTTCTTTATTGATTTTGCCCATTTCCATCACCTCTTTAAACTAGGCATATTTTATTATAAAAAACTTATTTTGTCAAAGTATTTAGTATTATAACAAACAAAAAATGAACTAAATAGTCCATTTATTGTTATATTAAATATTAAATATTAAATAAATTAGTAACTCCTATGATACCATCATAATAATCCATCATTTCAGCACATAGTTTTAATTCATCGTGATTAATTGTTCCATCTAATAAAATTTTAATAATTTACTACAAAGGTCTATTGATTGTGGTATTTTATTCAAAAATTTAGATACCAAAATTATTAATCTTTATCAAATTTATACAAATTTATTTAATTATTTATGTTCATATTCTAAGTTTTCTTAAACTCAAGCAAACAAAAATGAGCCCAAAATGGGCTCTTCAGGGGGTTCGGTTGAATATAAATCCACACTTAGATCGTGGACTATAATCAACATGGCAAGTAAGTTACTTACCATGTAAGATAATCATAACTAATTTTGTTTTAAAAGTCAATTAAATTTAGAAGTTTATTTTTAATTGACATTAACTGTGTATAATTTCATCAATCAGTTTAAGTTTTAAAGCAGGATTATCCTTTGATTTTAAATAATTTAGGGAGTCTTCCTTTGCCTGTAAAAGGATTTTGTAATCTCTTTTTAAATCGGCTATTTTGAAAGTCATATCACCACTTTGCTTGGTTCCAAATAAGTCACCATGACCTCTTAATTTAAAATCTTCTTCACTAATTTCAAAACCATCATTTGTTTTTTCCATGATTTCTAGGCGTTTAGTATCATTATCACTTATTAGGATACAACTTGATTGAAGAGCACTTCTTCCTACTCTACCTCTTAATTGATGAAGAGTTGATAAACCGAAACGTTCAGCATTAAAGATAACCATCATAGTAGCATTAGGAACATCAACACCAACTTCGATGACGGTAGTACTAATTAGAATTTGTACTTTATTTTGTAAAAATTCTCCCATTATTAATTCTTTAGCGGCGTTAGCCATTTTACCATGAATTAAATCTATTTTGTAACTACTACCAAATGCTAAAGTCATTTTTTCTTTCAAATCATTAACACTAGTTAAATCAGTGGATTCACTATCTTCAATTAAGGGGGCAATAACATAGATTTGATGATTTTCTTTTAATTCGTTATGCATTAGAGTTAATACTTCTTTAATCTCATTATTACTTCTTACAATAGTCTTAATACTTTTACGACCTTTAGGTCTTGTTTTAATTGTGGAAACATCCATATCACCATAGATTGTTAAAGCATAGGTTCTTGGAATAGGAGTTGCACTCATATATAAAATATCCGGTTTTTGGCCTTTATTTTGTAAGTTTTCCCGTTGATTAACACCAAAGCGATGTTGCTCATCTGTTATTACTAAACCTAAATTATGATAGGTAACATCATTTTGAATTAAGGCATGGGTTCCTACAATGAAGTCTATTTCCCCTTCTTTTAAACTTTTGTAGATTAAATCTTTTTCTTTTTTAGAAGTTGAACCTGTTAATAGTTCCATATTAATATTATAATCTTTAAAGAATTCTTTTAAATTATTATAATGCTGAGTGGCTAATATTTCTGTTGGAGCCATAAGTGCACTTTGATAACCACTCAAATAATTAGCATACATTGCTATAAAAGCTACTATAGTTTTCCCACTACCAACATCACCTTGAAGCATTCTATTCATTCTGTTATCGCTTTCTAAATCAGCAATAATACTATTAACAGATTTCACTTGATCACTAGTTAGAGTAAACTGTAAACTTTTAATAAATTGATCAACTTTACTTTTATCAATTTCACGAGATATCCCACTATTTTCTTTTTTCTTCTCTTCTTTTAGATAATTTATCTTAAACATAAACTCAAATAATTCTTCATATTTAAGGCGAATTAGAGCTTCTTTTAATTTTTCTTTAGTTGGAGGATTATGAACAATATTTAGAGCCAAACGTTTACTTGAAAAATTATATTTTTTAATAAATTTTTCAGGAATATAATCAGTTATTTCTTTATAATTACCTAGTAAGGCCATATTAATATATAAGGATAAGTTTTTATTAGTAAGACCACTTGTTAAGTGATATACAGGTTCAATTTTAACTTTATCACTTAATGATTCTAGTTTTAATTCAGAAGCAGTAATAACATTTTTGGTTTTATCAAACTTACCAATAACGGTTACAGTTGTCCCAACTAATAAATGACTTTTTAAAAAAGCTCTATTAAAGATGGAAACCCCTACTACCCCACTATTAGTGACAAGACGGAAATTCATTTTGTTAAGACCAGCTTTAAATCTTATTAAAATGGGATTGCTTTCAATTTTACCATCAATAATAACATGACTACCATCATCTAACTCTTTTAAATTACTTCTTACTAAAAAATCATATCGAAAGGGATAATGGGTCACTAAATCATTAACAGAATTTATATTTATTTTCGATAATAATGTAAGTGCTCTTGGACCTACGCCTTTTACATCTTTTAGGGCCACATATATCACCTCGTTTACGTCTCATATTATATCATGATTTTTAGTATTTTAAAAGTGAATTTTGCATAAATTTTAATAAGGGAGATTGATAATATGAAAGTTATTGCAAATGGTGGGGCAATTACAAAGAATGTAACGTGCAATACAATGGATGCCTTAATTTTAGGCTTAAATACATCTTATATTGATGGATTTAAATATAAATTATATCTTACAAAAGATCAAGAAATTATTACACTTGGTGATGATATTGTTGATAATTATGTCAGTGATATTGATAAAATATGTGAGTTAACGTTAAAGGAGTATAATCACTTTAATATTGGAACGGATGTTAAGAGTCAAAAAATTTTATCATTAAAAGAAATTTTAAAAGTATTTAAAAAACATCCTGATAAATTGTTAGTATTACAACTAGCAAATATTTGTGATAAGGCTCTTTTAGTAGATATTGTTTTGGAGTTATTAAAAGACTATGATATTCCTAATCTTTATTTAGAAAGTGAATCTAAAGAAGTTATTGAATATTTGAAAAGTAGTAGTAATAGTAATTATAAAGTAGGGGCGGCTGTTACTAGTAAAAGTCTTAGTAATTTTAATTTAAATGTTGATTTTTATGATATTTATACCTCTGTATTAAAGATTGTTAATATAAGAAATAAGATTAGATTAGGAAAGATTATAATGATTAATCAAGTTAATCGAAAAGAAACTTTTAATCTTATTTATAATGAGTATAAAGCTGTTTTTGATTACATTTATATCATTACTAGTATGATTGCTAATATTAATTAAATTTTTAGATAAAAAGTGTTGACAAATTAGTAATTAATGATTATTATAAAAAGCACCAATTCGAAATTAGGCGAATTGGTCGCTAGTATCACACTAGCCAACCCCTTTTTATTCTTTTTTATAGAGACTGCCCTCAGGGGGTTCAGTCTCTTTTTGTTAGCAAAAAAGTTCATATATTTAGGTATGAACTTTATTTGGCGTTACCAAAGCGACGATCACGTTTACTGTAACGGTCTAGTGATTTTTCTAATTCTTCGCTATTGAAATCAGGAAAATAAGTTTTAGGAAAATCAAATTCTGCATATGATGATTGATATAACATAAAATTACTAAGGCGAAGTTCACCGCTGGTTCTAATTACATAATCAAGGGGTGGTAAGTTATTATATAAATTTTGATCAACAATATCTTCGGTGATATCAGTAATAGCTAATTCATTATTTTGTACTTTAGTAGCGATTTTTTTAACCATATCTACTATTTCTAATCTACTACTGTAGTTAAGGCAAATATTTAAAGTACCTTTCTTGTTGTCTTTAGTATCATTAGTTAAGATATCCATACTTTTTAAAACTTCAGTGGGAAGATTTTCTCTACGCCCAGAAAATACTACTTTTATTCCGTCTTTTTTTAAGGTTTCTAATTTACTTTTAAATAGTTTTATAAAAAGATTCATTAGATAATCAACTTCTTGTTGTTCTCGTTTAAAGTTCTCGGTTGAAAAAGCATATAAAGAAACAATTTTGATATCAGTCTCATTATAGATATATTTTAAGAGTTTAATGAGATTGTTGGCGCCTTCTTTATGACCCATACTTCTAATGAGACCTCTTTCTTTAGCCCATCTTCCATTGCCATCCATGATGATTCCTAAATGGTAAGGGTATTTAGTCATGATCTTTTCCTCCTTTTTCTAAACTTTTATAATAGTCATAGCGTTTTTCCGCTTCACTTTGATTTTCTTTTAATAAGGTAGAAGCTTCTTTTTTATTTATGACTTCTAGTGATTTGTAACGAGTTTCACCTTTTAGCAAGGTTTCATAGTCTTTAAAATCACTTTTAGCATCCATCTTAAAGGTTTTAGTAGCGGGATTATAGTGAAAGATTGGGAAGTATCCACATTTGGTAGCTTGTTTTTCTTCTTCAATAGAATTAACCATACCTTTAATAATTCCCCATGAAATACATGGTGCATAGGCAACAATAATACTTGGACCATTATATTGTTCGGCTTCTAACATAACTTTGATGGCACTTTGTGGATTAGCCCCAAGGGAGATGGCTCCTACATAGACATCAGGATAAGTCATAGCAATTTTTAATAAATCTTTTTTAGCAGTTTTTTTACCGGTTGAGGCAAACTTACAAACGGCTCCTTTTCTACTTGATTTAGAAGCCTGACCACCTGTATTAGAATAAACTTCGGTGTCAAGAACTAAGATGTTAACGTTTTCACCACTGGCTAGGACATGATCAATTCCATTATAACCAATGTCATAAGCCCAACCATCACCACCAATACTCCATAAAGAAATAGGCATGATATAACGTTTAAGGCTCTTTAATGGTTTTATTTTGGTATGAGGAATAACTTTTAATAACTCTTTAGCAGTATCAACGGTAATATTAGCTAGATAATTTTTATAAATCTTTTGTTCCTCTTTGTCTACTTTAGCAATATTTTCGGTAATAATTTTTTTAAGTTGCTCTTTTTTTACTAAATCCGCAATTTTCATTCCATAACCATATTCAGCATTATCTTCAAATAAAGAATTAGCCCATGGGACAGTATAAGGAGTGGAAGGACTCGAAGCCCCATAGATAGAAGAACAACCGGTGGCATTGGCAATTACAAGGCGATCACCAAATAATTGAGTTAAAAGTTTTAAATATGGTGTTTCCCCACAACCGGCACATGCACCACTAAAGGCAAAGCGAGGAGTTTTAAATTGACTTCCTTTAACACTGTTAATACTCATAACATCTTTTTCTTTAACTTCGTTAAATAAATATTCTGTTTCTTTTAAGATAGTATCATTTAAAATTTTATTCTTTTTAACCATAACAAGAGCTTTCTTGCCTTTTTTACCGGGACAGATGTTAGCACAAAGACCGCAACCTGTACAATCTTTTAGGGAAACAGCAATGGTATATTTTAAGTTATTTTCAAAGTTAGTAGCACTTAATTTGGCTTTTAAACTATCTGGAGCTTTGGAAACTTCTTCTTCATCTAATAAGAATGGTCTTATAACAGCATGTGGACAAACTAAGGAACATAAGTTACAGTTAAGGCAATTTTCTTTAATGTACTCGGGAACAGTTTCGCTAACATTTCGTTTTTCTTTCTTGCTACTTCCTCCTTCTAAAGTACCATCAGGGCGATTTAAAAAGGCACTAACAGGAAGGCTATCCCCTTCTCGTCTTGTGATGATATCAAAGACAGTATTTTTTATGTCATCAACTGGGACATAATCTGTTTCTTTTTTGGTTAATTTTAATAATCTAACATTATTTATAGCTTCATCTAGAACTTTCTTGTTATTTTCAATAACATCTTTGCCTTTTAATTTAAACCTCTCACTTAGATTCTCTTTCATTTTATTATAAGCATAAGTTGTATCCATGATATGGCCAAATTTAAAGATTAAGGCTTCCATAATCGAACTTATTTTACCACCTAGAGAAAACTTTTTGGCTAAATCAATGGCATCTACTACATAAACTTTGATATTGTTGTTAATTAAATAAGCTTGATCTTCTTTACTCAATAGAGAAATTATTTCTTTATCAGTTTTACTACTGTTAAGAAGGAAGGTTCCATTTTTCTTAATTTTAGTTATAAATTTAAATTTAGTTAAATAACTATCCATGGTGCAAACTAGAAGTTTAGCTTGATCAACATAATAAGTAGACCTTATTGGTTGTTTGGAAAAACGCAAATGACTAAGTGTTACTCCACCACTTTTTTTAGAATCATATTGAAAGTAGCCTTGAACATAAGCATCGGTAGCACTTCCTGTTATTTTCATTAAATCTTTACATGATGATACCATCCCATCACTCCCATAACCATATACTAAAAAAGAAATTTGATAATTATCGTCTAAATGGAATGATTCATCATAGTTAATACTTAAGTTAGTAACATCATCAGTGATTCCCAAAGTAAAGTTATAATTTATAGTTGGCATTTGGTCAAAAAGAGCCTTAATCATAGCAGGAGTAGTATTCTTGCTTGATAAACCATATCGACCGCCTATTACTTTGATATCTTGATCTAGGGATTTAATAATATTGTGAACATCTAGATATAAAGGTTCGCCCGTACTTCCTGATTCTTTAGTTCGATCTAAAACAGCAAGGGTTTTAACAGTTTTAGGAATACTTTTTAAGAAATAGGCTCTAGAAAAAGGACGATAAAGATGTACTTCAACAAGGCCTACTTTTTCCCCTTTGTTAATTAAATAATCAATGGTTTCTTTAATAGTTTCACAAACACTTCCCATGGCTACTATTACTTTAGTAGCATCTTTGGCCCCATAATAGTTAAAAGGAGCATAATTTTTACCCGTAATTTTATTTATATCTTGCATATAGCCATTAACAATATCTGGTAAGTCATTATAGTATTTATTTCTTACTTCGGTCGCTTGAAAATAAATATCATCATTTTCACTGGTACCACGGGTTATGATATTACTAGGATGTAGACTTCTTTTACGATATTCATCTAAGGCTTTTTTATCAATAAGTTTTTTTAATTTATTAGTATCAATGACATCTATTTTTTGCAATTCATGACTAGTTCTAAAACCATCAAAGAAGTTAATAAATGGGACTCTGCCTTTAATGGTTGAAAGATAAGAAACGGCAGTTAAATCCATTACTTCTTGAACTGATGAGGTGGCAAAAATAGCAAAGCCGGTGCTTCTTGTAGCATAAATATCTTGGTGATCACCAAAGATAGATAGAGCATGGGTTGCAATACTTCTTGATGCCACATTAATAACACAAGGAAGTAATTCCCCGGCTATTTTATACATATTAGGAATCATTAAAAGTAGTCCTTGACTAGCTGTGTAAGTACTGGTTAAACATCCCGCTTGAGCGGCTCCATGAATCATGCCAGCAGCTCCTAATTCACTTTCCATTTCAACTACTTTAACTGGTTGTTTAAAGTAATTTAATTTCCCTTCACTAGCCCATTTATCGGTTAATTCTGCCATAGGAGATGAAGGGGTTATTGGATAAATCCCTGCCACTTCGGTAAAATTATATGAAACATAACTACAAGCTTCATTTCCATCCATTATTTTTTTCATCATTATAGCGCCTCTTTTCTTTAGTCTTAGTTTAATTATATAATAAAATTTATATTTTAGCTATTTAAATTTATAGAAGATTGAGATTATTGTTAAAGACTAAATATTTATATATTAACATATATTCTAATAGAGGTGTAATATGAATAATTATATAACTTCATTAATGGTTAATTTAGGATATTTGGGAATGTTTATTGGGATGGTTTTAGAAGCAGTTATTATTGTTATTCCAAGTGAATTAATCTTAGCTACAGCGGGAATACTGGCGGCTAAAAAAGTTTTTAATTTTTATATTGCCTTTTTAATTGGAATTCTTGGAAGTGTTTTTTGTGCGATTATTATTTATTTAATGGGTTACTTTGGAGGACGAAATTTTATAAAAGCTTACGGTAAGTTTTTCTTCATGAAGGAAGAAGATATTGATAAGTGTGATAAATGGTTTGAAAAATATGGGAGTTGGGCAGCTTTTATTGGCCGTAATTTTCCAATTATTAGAACCCTTATTTCCCTTCCAATGGGCATTAGTCATGTCTCGTTTACCAAGTTTTTAATTTATACAACTCTTGGCAGCATTCCATGGACTTTTGCCTTTGTTTATGTAGGTTATGCCCTTGGTAGTAATTGGATTATTTTAGATAAATTTGTTAAAAAGTTAAAGATTCCTATTTATATTTTATTGATAATTTTAATAATATCTTATTTTTATAAAAAAATTAAAAAAAGACGTCTTGATAATAACGCCTAATTTAATATATCTCTAGTAACAATTATCTTCCTTTTACTGTAGTATTAATATAAAAGAAAACAACCTAACTCAACAATGATTTAGATGAAACTAATTAAATTGGCTACACTCAACATGAAAACATTAAGTTTTCCTTATTTATATACAAAACAACATAAAAACGACTCTTTGGCAAGTCGTTTTAATTATACTTAAATGGTGCCCATATCCGGACTCGAACCGGAACTCTATTGCTAGAAGTAGATTTTGAGTCTACCGCGTCTACCAATTCCGCCATATGGGCATAAGAAGATTATAACAAATTTATAATCTATTGTATATACTTTTTAATCTCTTTCTAAATAGTCCTTACCTTTGTGGGGTTCTTCTCTTAATAAATCGTTAAAGTCTTGTTGTCTTAGGGCTTCATAAATAACAATGGCTACACTATTAGAAACATTTAGGGCTCTAACATTAGATGTCATTGGAATTCTTAAGCAATGGTTTAAATCTTCTTTTAATATTTCTTTAGGAATCCCTGTTGACTCTTTACCAAAGATAAAGTAAAGATTTTTATTTTCTTTATTGCTATAATCAAAACTAGTATGAGGCTTTCTGCCATAACGAGTGAAATAGTAAAAAGTACCATCTTGATTATGAGCTAGGAAGTCTTGCCAAGATTCATAGACAACGTAATCTAATTTATCAATATAATTTACGGCTGATCTTTTTAAGTGTGCTTCATCTAAAGAGAAACCTAGTGGTTTAATTAAATGAAGCTTAGTATTAGTAGCAACACAAGTACGCATAATATTTCCGGTATTTTGAGGAATTTCCGGTTCAAATAAAACAATGTGATTCATAATATTCTCCTCCAATAGAAAATGGGATTACTCCCCTTTCATTCTTTTTAAAAAGTTTATAGCTTCATCTTTAGTAAGATAGGAATTGTTATCGCCTTGTTCAATAGCAGTTATCTTACCATCTGTTAATTTGATAAGAGCTGGAACTTTTGTTAAGTCATAGTTGGTACCATGATAAAGATTTAAGAAATTAGTTAAGTAACTTTTTAGATCGCTAACACTTTCCAAATTAACGTAAGTTAAATTTTCTTTATCTAAAGATTCTAAATCGTCTTTAATACTTTTTTCGAAACTACGGCAGGTATTGTCACTCGCTTTACAAAAATAAATAATAGTACTAGGATTTTCCATAATAAAATGATCAACTTCATTTGGAGTGATAACACTCACGACATTTTCTAGAACAGGTATTTCTTTTTTGTAAGCCTGATAAGTATTATACCAACTAGCTAAGTACAAGACTAGAATAATGGTAACTAAATAGATGAGAACTAAAATAATATAATTTTTTTTCTTTTTGGTAAAGAAATTCATTAACGATCACCTCGATAATTTAATTGTAACATAAACTTTTGGCTTTGAAAACCATTTATTAAACTATTTAACTAGGATAATTGTCCTTTCTATTTTTTTATTATTTCATAGACTATTTATAAAGGAGGATTATTATGTGTAATAATTGTATGAATCAAGGAAATGGTTATCAAACAAATACAAGAGGTGGCTTTATTCCTTTAATTGTTGGAGGCGTGATTGGTTATGGAATTGGTAATTATAATAGACCTAATTATTATCAATATCCGGCATATCCAATGCCATATCCTGTTCAAGGACCTATTTATCCATATCCATCTTATCCATATTATCAACAAAATTATTATTATCGAAATCAAAAGCAAAATAGAGCCTATTAAGGTTCTATTTTCTTTTTAATTTTGGATTTACTGTTTATTTCATTAAATGATTTTTGATAATAAGTGTTATTTTTTAAAATCATGGTGATGTAAAGTTCTTCTTTGGGGCTATCTATTTCGCTATTAGTTTCTTCGATTAAAGGGTTTAGTCCTAATATTTGATAGCTTTGATTAAAGGTTTCTAAATCATCACTTGCTAATAATTCATTTAAAGCTAAAACTCTTTTTTGGTTTTCTTCTTTTTGCTTATTTTCTAAAAGATAACTGCACAAAAGAGTACCAATATAGTAGTGATAAACGGTCCATGGTGTGAAGTTTTTATACCATGATTCTTCATCAAAAACATTTATTCTTTTGGTAAGGCGATTAAGAAGGGTTTGATAATCTTCTTTTTGATAGTTTTGCGGAAACATTAAATGTGATTGATATTCTTTTACAAACTGATAGTTTTGATTGTTAATACTACCAAGTATGTCTTTAGCATATAGTAACATGGTTTCATCATATAATAATCGATAATCTTTACCAAATTCTAAATATCTATTATACCGTACTTTGGCAATTTCTTTTTGATCATAGCCTTTAGAAGTTAGAAAATCTAAATAGATATTTTCCATGAAAATTGAGATAAATTCGGTAAAATGGGCTCTTACATAGGTAGTTTTAGGTTTATGGTTGGTATAATGAAAAAATTCATGAATTATTATGGCTCCATCACTAATGTTCTGGTTAAATTTAACATGATAAAAAGGATGGTTATTTTGTGTACCACTACAGTTAAGAGGTATAGAGGGTTTCTCATAATTTGCGATGACAGCCCCAAAGGTTCCATCTTTTAAACTTTCATCAAAGGTGGTTAAATAATTAGACTTTAATGTTTGTAAAAATTCTCTTACAAGTGTAATGGTTGTGGAAGCAGCAATAGTTTGATGGTAGTCCATGATAGTAGAATCTTCTTTAATGATAGATGGTGTTTGATAGGTTTCTTTAGTAAGATTAAGTAGGTACATCGTATCTTTTAAATGTTTTATATAATAACTATATCTTAAACGTTCTAGATAATCTTCTAAAGCATAATTTATGGAATCTAGCGTATTCATAGGATAATATGCAAAATAGCCCTAAAGGACTATTTTATTTCAGTTATTTCAATTTCATAACTACCATTTGGACTATCGACTGCAATAATATCCCCTACTTTATGACTCATTAGGGCTTTAGCAATGGGACTTTCATTAGAAATTCTTCCTTCAAAAGGATCAGCTTCTTGACTTCCTACAATTTTATATTCATCAGTATCAGTTGGATCATCAACATATTTGATAGCAACAGTACTACCAAGTCCTACTACATCTTTAGGAACATCTTTAATGATTTCTACATTTTCTAACATTTTTTCAATAGTTTGAATACGACTTTCAATTTGAGCTTGTTCATCACGAGCAGCATCATAATCGGCATTTTCTGATAAATCTCCTAAACTACGAGCCTCTTTAATAGCTAAAATATTAGCGGGACGTTTTTCATTTATTAAATTATCTAACTCATCTTTTAAGTCTTTAAGACCATCTTCAGTTAAGTAAATTGTTTTTTTATTCATATAATAACACCTCAATTAATATTATTCTTTTTTTGATTAGCTACCTAATCATAATACGAGTTAAATTTTACCACATTTTAGAAAAAAATGCAAGCTTTTTTTAATTGATCTGAATAATTTATGTAATTATTTTAAAAAATACTTTTATTTTTTTCAATTTCTCTTATTAAAAAATCATCAGTCATTCCGGCTATAAAATCAATAACTTGTCTTTTGGTAGTAGTAGTTTGTAAATACTCTTTAGCTTGATGATTTAAAAATACTTTATAGATGATACTATCTTTATTACTTGTATTAATGTCATTTAAATAGAGTTTGTATAAATTATTAATTCCTTTTTCATAGTAGTTTAAGTCTTCTTTACTTAGGGCCTTACTATATATATATTGATAGTTAAAATCTTTTAGAGCATTTAAGGCGTTATATACTTCATCACTCATTTTAATATATGGCTTGTTAAGACTTTCTTTAATAATATCTAAAACAAGGGTATTAACAATATCTTTATTAGTGTTGCCAAGGACTTTAGTAATGGAAGGTGGGATTTGTTTTCTTTCTAGTTTTCCTAGCATAATGGCATCTTCAATATCTTTGCCAATATAGCCAATAATATCACTGATTCTAACGACGCATCCTTCAAGAGTCATAGGACGATAGGTTTTACTTTTTTCAAGATCATGATATGCTTCTTGGTATTCTCTTAGAAATTCTGCTTCAGTTTTCTTTTGAGGTTTATAAATGGAGCAAAGAATTTCACCATTATGCATAAGAATGCCATCTAAAACTTGAAGAGTTAAGTTTAAACCGGTCCCATCTTTGGCAATATTCATGTAGTAACGAGTCCCTTGCACATTATGCGCAAAGTATTCGCCTAGTTCTTTTTTTGTTAATTTATTGATAATAGATTCACCAGCATGACCTAAAGGAGTATGACCGATATCATGTGATAAGGCAATCGCTTCGATTAAATCTTCATTTAAATTTAAACTGCGACCGATGGTTCTTCCAATTTTACTAACTAGTTGAACATGGGTAATACGTCTACTAACATGATCATTTAATGAGTTAGTATAAACTTGGGTTTTATTTAAATATCTAGTATAAGACATAGAGTAAATAATTCTATCAGTATCACGAAAATATGGGGGTCTAATATCTTCTTGTTCTTCCTTTAGTCTTTTAGCATCGATACTTTTGGTAGCATATTCGCTTAAATATCTTTCTTTGTTTAAAAGATTTTTTTGGGCTTCTTGTAATTCATTCATAAATTTATCCTTTCTTAATCAATCTAATCATTGAATAGTTTGCAAGAGGGGTTGGAAACGGTAATTTTAAGGTTTGATCTGGATGTCTTGCTACTTCTAGGCGATTGTTATCTTCATCAAGAATGGTTTCTATTTGATAGTTATAAATATCATTAGTAGGAGTAAATATCTCAACTTGATCCCCTTTCTTGAAGTAGTTTCTTTCTTTAATGATTAGACTTTTAGTAGAGTTATCATATCCTATGATAATACCAAGATATTCTTGATTAGATATTTCTTGTCTTCCGGTGTAATATTGATCTTTTAAGTCGGCTTGATGAAGAAAGTATTGACTAGTAGTTTGACGATTAGCGACACTATCAAGACGTTTTTTATATTCGGTTAATTTTGATACATCTAAAGTGTTATTATAGATACTATCAATGATAAAACGATAACTACTAATAACGGTGGCAAGGTAATAAAGAGAACGCATTCTTCCTTCAACTTTTAAGGAGGTAACACCAATATCTATTAAGTCTTTAATATATAAAGCCATATTTAAATCTTTGGTGGCCATGGTGAAAGGATTATTTTTAGTATCAAAAGTGAACCGACAAACTTGGGCACATCCTCCCCTATTAGCATCACGGTTAGTAACATAATTTGATAAGGCACACCTTCCACTTAGGCAAGTACACATGGCTCCATGAATAAATACTTCTGTTTCTAAATTGTTAATACTTGATATTTCTTTAATTTCTTCTTTGGATAATTCCCTTGCTAAAACTACTCGTGAGGCACCAAGACTTTGGTAGAATTTAGCACTTTCTTTATTAGTAATTGAGTCTTGAGTTGAAACATGTACTTCCACTTCCGGATAAGTTTTGGCAAGATATATTATTAGCTGTAAGTCACTAACAATGAAAGCATCAATACCACATTTAACAACTTGATCAAGATATTCTTGATAATTTTCTTTATCGGTTTCATGGAAAACTATATTGCAAGTAAGGTATACTTTTTTATGTAGACGGTGAGCAAAAGTGCACCCTTCTTTTAGTTCTTCTAAAGTGAAATTAGTAGCATTAGCCCGTAAACCAAATTTTTCACCCCCAACATATACAGCATCGGCACCATAAAGAAGGTTTACTTTTAAACGTTCTAAATCTCCTGAGGGCGCTAATAATTCTATTTTTTTCATTTTGCCTCCTTTTTTACTTTATAAATTGTTGGTCGGAATAAAAAACCACGGTTATGACCTAATAGGGAATCAATTTTTTCTTTATTAAAATGATCATAATTAGCAATAAGGGTTAAATAATCTTTGGTATTTAAATCATCCTGTTTTAAGATGCCGTAGTCAAGATTATTTACCGATAGTGTTTCATAAATATTACTTAGATTTAACCATTTATTATAAAAGAAGGTAGTCCCAAATTGATCTTCTTTTACTAAATACTCCTGATTAGTTTTAGGTTCTTTGATAAGTAATTCTTGCTCTTTTTTCTCTTTATTAGCTTCTAAATAATTTGATAATAAATGACGCCTGCTAAAGGCAACGACGGGTTTTCCGGCTAGTAATATGTAAAGTGTACTTTTAGTTTTTTTTCTAATTTTTAAAATATCACTTTTGGTTATTTCATTACTAAGATATGCTCCTTTGACGCCTAGATTATAATAGGTATTGATGGTATCACTATTAGTTACCATATGCGTTTGATTAAAGATAAGATTAAGGTTAAGATTATTGGTCTTAACGAGATTTAAGATAGCTAAGTCGTAGAAAAACAAGCCATCGATATGGAGGATTTCTAATTCTTTTAAAATGGTTAAAAGAGAGGAAATCTCATCATTAAAAATCATTTTATTAAGAATGACATAACACTCTTTAGAGGTTGTTTTTTTATATTTTTTTATTTCTTCAAGGGTATAATAAGTAAAATAGTCAACGGCATAGTCTTTTAAAGGGAAGATTAAACCACTTAAGGGAGTTGGTAAGTAATTTTGATAATTTTTATCAGAAATAATACCTAAAAGTTTCATAGTATCACGTTCTTTCTAGAGAGTATTTTAACATAATATTAGGAAGTTGAAAAGAAAAAGAACAATCTATTGATTGTCTTCATCATTTAATTTAATTAATACTTCCCGTGGTTTAGAGCCATTAGGAGGACCAACAATTCCCCGTTCTTCTAAAAGGTCAACAATTCTTGCGGCTCTATTGTATCCAAGTTTAAAACGACGTTGTAAAAGTGAAGCAGAAGCTTTACCAGTTTCAATAACAAATTCAACAATTTCGTTATAAAGGGGATCATCATACTCTTCTTGTTGAGCCATATCTTCTTTTTGAGAGGCAGATTTATTGCCATCACCAGATAGATTCATAAAGCTTTGATCATATTCGGCTTTTTGTTGGTCAACAGTATAATCAATTATTCTTTTGATTTCATCATCAGAAATAAAGGCTCCTTGGATTCGTTCTGGAGATGATTCTCCCATTGGTAAGAATAGCATATCACCTTTACCTAACAGCTTTTCAGCCCCAGTGGAATCTAGAATAGTTCTAGAATCAATACTACTAGAAACAGCGAAACTGATTCGGGATGGAATATTAGCTTTAACGACACCAGTGATAACATCGGTTGATGGTCTTTGGGTAGCAATAATCAAGTGAATACCAGCGGCTCTTGCCATTTGGGTTATTCGCATGATTGAAGCTTCTACATCTTTACTGGCGACTAACATTAAGTCTGCTAACTCATCGATGATAACAACGATAAAAGGCATTTTTTTAATTTGTTCATCTTTAGGTAGCGTTTTATTTTTTTTCTCAACATAATCGTTATAAGTTGCAATATTTTTGGTTTTAGTTTCACTAAACTCATCATAACGCCGTTCCATTTCACTAACGATTTTGCCAAGGGCAACGCTTGCTTCTTTAGGATCGGTGACAACAGGACGCATTAAATGAGGAACGCCATTATAACCTGATAGTTCTACTTTCTTAGGATCGACCATGACTAATTTTACTTCATCAGGTTTAGCTCGCATTAAAATAGAACAGATGATGCCATTGATACATACTGATTTACCACTACCAGTAGATCCTGCTACTAGTAAGTGCGGGGTTTTATTAATTTCACACCAAATAACATTACCCATAATGTTTTTACCAAGTGGACATAATAATTTACTACCATCAAGACTTTTTGGAATTTTTTCAAGAATTTCTCTAAAGGAAACAGGACTAGTTTCGCTATTAGCAATTTCAACTCCCACAGTATTTTTACCGGGAATTGGGGCTTCAATTCTAACGTCTTTGGTGGCAAGGGCTAGAGCTATTTCACGGTTAATACTTAAAAGTTTACTAACTTTAGTTCCAGAATGAAGCTCTAATTCATACTGCGTAACAGTTGGCCCAATATGAACTTCTACTACTTTACCAACGATATTAAAGTCTTTTAATACTTGTTCGAGAATTTCAATATTTTTTTCAATTTGACTTTGATTAACACCTTTTTTATTCTTCTTAGGTTGATCAAGAAGAGTCATTGGTGGTAAGACGTAATTATGTCTTACTTCTTTTGATGGTGGATTAACTGGTTCTTTTTTGTCTTCTTCTACTTTGGTTTTAGTAAGTTCATCAAGGCTTGAGATGACGATGCGTTTATCTTGATCTTTGACTTCGCCGATAGCTGGTTCTTCGTTACCGGTGATAACAAGTTTTTTGTCATCTTTACTTTCGTGGGCAACTTTTTCTTTTTTAGGCATTTTTTCTTTTGCTTTCAAAGCACTCTTTTTGATAAAGTCAACGATGGAGAAGCCGGTGAAAAGACAACTACCTAAAATAATTAGTGTCCATGCGATAATTTGCATCCCTTTAAAGGAGAACAAACTCATAAATAAAACACCAAAGGTACACCCTATTATGCCCCCACCAATAGCGTTTGGATGAGCACCTTTTAAAAGGGTGGAAAATGAAGTAACAAGACCATCAATCGTCTCAGTAAAAACTTTGATAGGATTATTACTGTTTTGGAGTAAATAGTTTTCATGCATTAAAACTAAAAGACCAATTAGTAATAGATATAAACCTAACATTTTAGTGGTAAATAAATTAGGATAGTTTCTATTTATTACTAAATAACCCCCAAGAATAATTAAAAGGACTAAAAAGACATTATAAAAAACTCCTACTAAAAAGATACTAAAAGAGGCAATCATGCTACCAACAGGACCATATCTACCTATTCCTAGAATACCAATTAAGATTAAAAAAATCCCATATAATTCTACAAGATGCTCTTTATTTTTAGCTGTTTCTTTTTTTGTTTTACGTTTTGCCATATTATCACTACCTTCACTTTCTTTAAGTATATCATGAACTAGGACTTTTTTTAAAGATTTTCCATCAATTTGACATATAAAAAATGTGTTTTTAAACACACTTCTTATTTTACAACCCAAAATGTAGGGATATCTCTTAAGCCATTTTTACCACCAGCGACAGGATGATTAATGATTTTATTGTTGATTACTAAAGCAGTTGAACTACCACCATCCATATTAGCAGCATTAATAGCACCATAGTTTTCCATTATTTCGGTTAAATCTCCCATATCAGCACCAATACTTGATGTGATTCTACCATTGATTACTAAGAATAAAACAATGCCATCAGAGCGTTGTCCAATAGCGGTTCTTGGAGCGATACCCCAGCCACCATTACCTTTAACAAAACTGCTTTTACCATTAACAATAAGGAATGGCCCAAATTCAACGGCATCTCTAATCCCCATATTTAGGGCTTCTTGTTTACTCATTTTACCTAATACTAATTTATTTTCTTTGGTAAAACCAACAAAGCCACCACTCATTCTAGCACTTTCATATTCACTAACAACTTTACCATTACTGATAACAACACCATGCGGAAGGGCTCCATTACTATTCCAATCAGGATCATAAAAGCCACCGGCATTCATAGCAATAATAGCTTTTTCACGTTTAGCAACAGTAGTAATTGCTTCCCCTCTTTTACCAAGATAGGCAGTAGTTGCTATTGATACTCTAGATGGATCATAAATAGCTACTAGATAACCTTGATATGATTTTCCTTTAATATTTATTACTTTATAAAGATCATTATCAGGATCTTTAATTAATATTTCTTTTTCATATTCATTTTTATAAATAGTTTGATTTTGATTATAATCTTTAAAATCAATTAAATCGGGATTAGTATCCTCTTTTACTTCAATAATGTGATTATTTGATAAGACTTCATTAATCGTTTTATCATTATAAAACCATGTTGCTAAATATTGATGTGTCATAGATGTCATAGCTGATGTTATCCAAAAGGATCTAAAAGTACTTATTGGTCCATAAAAAAGGAATAGTCCTGATGCTGTTCCAATTATGAAAAGAGCAATAATTATTTTTAAGAATAGTTTATTTTCTTTTCGTTTTTCCTTTTTTATTTCACTAAGAATACTAGGCATAACGATGGTTTTATCTAAATTTTTATTATTCGCTTGGAACTTTACCATCATCTTCTCCTTTAGTACCTTCTTTTACTTCTTTTTTACCTTCATATTTACGATCACCATTAATATCAATGTATTTACGATTGGTCTTAATTTTTTCTAGTTTGACATCAATTGATGATGTTTCTTCAAGCCATTTATTGTATTTTTCAATATTAATATTATATAAATTAACATCACTGACATAGGTATTAACAATTTTTTCATAGCCAATTACTAAGGCTTCACATTTATTGTTAATGGTTACATCAGGATATAAAGCATTAATACAGTTATCTTTAGTCTTGTTATAAATTTCATCTATTTTAGTGAGACTTTGTTGATAATTATTATATAGTTCTTTATATCTTTCATCATTATCTTTAAGAGTTTGATAATACATATCTTTCATTACTTCATTATAAATAGTATCTCTATTATTATTAAAATTAGTAGCTTCTTCTTTAAAGGTTTGATAATTTTCTTTAACAAGATTCATTCGCTTTTTAATTTCTGCTTGATCATTTGTATAATTAATAACTACGTAAGTAATAATGCCAATAACAATGACAATAAAAACAATTAGAAGGATTAATCCTACATGCTTACTTTTCTTTTTTGTTACTTCCATAAAACACTCCTACTTTAAAAATTCTTCTTTTTCTTGTTTCAATCTTTTTTTTACCTCTTTTTTATTATACACTCTTCTTTTAGAATGTAAAGCTATTAAGAAGGTAATTAGAATAATAATTAGTAAAGAGATAAGTCCTAATATTAAGTATGAATTCATTTTTAACTTTTGATTATAAAGATTTATTACTGTTTGATAATAGCGTTGTAACGTTTTTTCTTTAGTATCATATACATAAAAACCTTTAGTAGCTGTTTCGACATTTTCACCATATATTAAAACGTGAGTGGCTTTTTTTAGTTTGTAAGCTTCATAGGTTGTTTTATTAATGGTTATGTGACATTTTTGATAATATTTAGGAACTTTTTTTGGTTTTAGAAGATGAATTGCTAAATTTGAGGTAGCAATTTCTTCATATTTTTGATATTTTTTATTTTTATATTGGTAAAAAACGACTTTGCCAGTCTTATCTTTTAGGGGTACTAACGTAATATGTAACGGGGTAATTTTATAGACGGTTACTTCTTCATCATTTATTTTTATAGTAGTTTCTTTGTAATATGATTTAAGATAGTCTTTTAATTCTTCTTTATCTCTTACAACAGTATAGTCTTCTTTATTTATTTTAACCGTGATGGGATTTTTTTCTTTAACGGTGATATTAATCGTATAAGTTTTAACGGCTCCAGATTCACTTGTTACTTTTACTTCATGAATATTACTTCCTTCATGAACTTCTATTTCCCCTACTCCTGTTAGGCGAGCTTTATTATCTTCAGTAGTGGCTTTGATATTTAAGGTTTTAACATCATTTTCTACTTCTAAAGTATAGGTAGTTGTATCTTTATTAAAGTTTACCTCATAGCCTTCTATTTCTAATGATTTTAGATAGTTGTTGGTACTATAATTTTTGGTGATGGTTTCTTTATCAACTATTTTAACGGTTGTACTTGTGATTGGATAAGTGGAGTTGTCATTCCAATCGGCAATTTGACTGTTGATGATATTGATTTTAGCATCACCTTTACTTTTAGCTCTAAAGGTATAAGCATAGGTTCTACTCTTTTCTCCAGCATAGTCAACGTTATCAACGACATGAGCTTTACCACTTAAAAGGGTTAATTTATCACTATCATAGTTTAGACTAAATTCCCATGCTCCTAAACCTTGGGGTTCATTAATGGTAACTTTAACAGTTAAATTGCCACCAATTGTTACTTCAGTTGTAGCTGGTTTAACGGAAATACTAGCAGCTTTGGTATTTAGGGGTATTAGAAAGAAAAGAAGAAGAAAAAGGAAGGTTAGTTGTTTTTTCATGGTAATCACCTCTGTTCTATATTTTTTGCACCTAAAAGTTGTTTTTTGATGCCTAATAAGTCAACGACATCAATCTTACCATCTTTATTGATATCAATTGCTTTTTGTTCAGTAGCTGATAAGTTGTTGTTACCTAATAAATATTTTTTACATCTTGATAGATCTACAACATCTATTTTGCCATCACCATTAGAATCACCATAGATGATAACGGTATAGGTTTTGCTACTTTTGCCATTAGTAATGGTTAGTTTATCACCAGTACCAAGACTACCTTGCGCAGCTTTGCCATTTTTATCAATATAAGATGTAACTTTTAAAGTAGCACTGATACTATTTAGACGATTATTAACGTCAGTTATGGTATCTTTATAGTTAAAACCATAAAGGATTGTATCATTCAATTTAATACCACTAGCAATGATTCCTTCATCAATGTTAACAGTATTAGTTGGAAGATCTTCACTAGGTTTATTATCGTTATTGTTATTATTATCATCTTTACTTTGATCTGTCTCATTTGGCATGTTATTATAAACAGGAATTAAGAATTCGTAGGTACTATTTAAAAGATTAGTATTTTTATAACTGTTATAAACTTTTAAAGCTTCCCCATAATGACCTTTAACATTAGCCATATACTGATTAACATATTTATGACTGTTTAAAGGAGAGACATTAAATTTTTGATAGTAAATTGTATGTTGATTATTGTTTATAAATTTACTAGCAATATAAGAGGCGCCTCCTAAAAGACCACTCTCTTTACTTTTCCATGGTCTTAAATAACTAGTAACACTACTATCAATACCGCCGTTAGCCCAAATTAGGCCTCTTATGGCAGGAGATTTATAACTGCTGTAGGCTCCAATGTTATAGTAGTTATAAATACCGCTATAAGTTTGATTATTACCGCAGGAATTTTGTTTAGTCCATGTGGTAGCGGAACCGATTTTACTTAAACAATTATTATCAATTTCATATTTAAAATTGCCACCTGTTGTACCAATACTATCAACGGTTCCTTTTTCTTGTTTAATTTTACTAGCAAGATATAATGGATTAATATTATAGTTATTAGCAGCTTTAAGAAGTAAGCTATAATACTCATCAGTATCTAGAAAACTATTTTTAATAATATTTTTCAAAGCAGATGAGGTGTGAATATTTTTATTGTATCTAACGCTTTCAAACATAAAGATAGCATCTTCAGTTAAAAAGTTACGAGGATCCATATAGTATGAAACAGTAGAACGATTAGCAACATACCAACCACCTTTTTCTTGTTCAATATAAGTTCCATTTTGGTAGTATGGGTATTCTTTACTTCGTAAGGATTCATCGCTACCATTTACTAAGTTAATATCAGCGATATTTTCATTACTGACAGCCTCGTTAAAATCAAGATTAGTTAAATCGGCAGTAAAAGTCCAATTAGGATGTTTTAAATGTAGGGCTTTTAAATATGGTAAATAACTAGCAGGAAAACCTTTATTTAACATTTCTTGTTCAAAAGATTCATCAAGATTAACATCAGCAGTTTCAACAATAGATAGTCCAGTTGAACAAATATATCCAGTTTTATCTTCATATTTTACTTTGTACCAATTATTACTACAACCATAACCTTTAGGAATGTTTTTATCTAAAACGATTACTTTTTTACCTTTATCAAGGGCAGGATCTTTTGGATCAACATAGTCATTAGCAGTCGTTGGTTTATTTTTAAACCATTTATTAGTACTTAAAATAATGTATTCTTCTGCATTTGGCATGATGTAAATAAATGAAAAGGTCAAAAGAATAGTAATTAAATATGATAATACTCTTTTAGTTTTTTTCATAAAATCATCCTACTTTCCTATCTATATTATAACATACTATAAATGGGGAAAGATACTTTAGAGAAGGGAAAAATCGTCAACTTGACAATACTTGATAGTTAAATTTTTAATTGATAAAACTATTATATTTTACTAAAGAATTAGTAAAGAGAAGGTATTCTTTTTATCTAAGGTTGAAAAGAATGACATTTTAGTCTATAATTAAAAGGTATATGGAGGAAAAAATAATGAGAAAGAATAAAGAGAAAAATGATGAAATAAAAGAAAAAAAGAAAAAGAAAAAAAGTAGACTGTGGTTATTACTTTTTGGAATTATAGTTATTTTAGTAAATTTCTTGGCGATATATAATATTTTATTATTAGGGCCAATCGAAGTTATGATTCGCTATATTGTAATTGGTGTATTTCTAGTCTTTGATTTAATCTTTTTACTGCGAATTAGATATAAAAGACGACATAAAGAAAAAAAGGTGCGCCTATTGACAGTACTTCTTTCTATTTATTTAATAATTAATATTTTAATTTGTGCGGTTATTATGTATTTTTATGGTACGATTTCTAGTATTAATAGAAACTATGTTACTTATTCTAGTAGTTTAATTGTAAAAAGTGATAGTGAGATTAGTAAGGTCAGTGACTTAAAGGAAAATAAGATTGGAATATTAAAAAAGAAAACATCTCCTGAAGGATATATTATTCCTAAAGAAGTTATCAATAAATATGATCTTGATAGTGATAATGAGATTAAAAAGTATGATGATTATTTCTCAGGAGTTGCCGATTTATATGAAGGTAAAGTTGATGCTTTATTTGTTCCTACTGATTACCCTTCTATGTTTGCTAGTATTGAAACTTATCAAAATATTAAAGATGAGACGAAAATAATTTTAACTAAAGAAGAAAAAATGCGAAAAATTAGTACAAGTAAAAGG
This sequence comes from uncultured Bacilli bacterium, assembly GCA_934162445.1. Classification (GTDB taxonomy): domain Bacteria; phylum Bacillota_I; class Bacilli_A; order RF39; family UBA660; genus Onthousia. Next base: position 24,384 of record CAKPIT010000003.1, on the reverse strand, counting down.
GCGAGTTCTTCAAAAGGAAAAAGTGTTACCGAACCATTTACAATTTTATTAATGGGAGTTGATTCTCCAGATGAAGGTCTTTCTAAAAATACTGTGGCTAATGGTGATAGTTTAATTCTTGTTACTTTTAACCCAAAAACTTTAAATGCAACGATGCTTAGTATTCCAAGAGATAGTTATGTACCTATTGCATGTTGGAGTGGAAATCCAGAAAATAAAATTACGCATGCAGCAGCCTATGGAACTGATTGTATGATGAGTACTATTGAAAATTATTTTGATGTTAAGATTGATTATTATGCAAAAATTAATTTTAAAGGTCTAGTTGGTCTTGTTGATACACTTGGTGGTATTAATGTTGAGGTTCCGGCTGATCTTTGTACTGATAATTCAAACCGCGAAGATATTGTATGTATTAGTAAAGGATATCAAACATTATCAGGTGAACAATCCTTAGTCCTTGCCCGTAATAGAAAACAATTAGCAGCAGGAGATTTGGATCGTGGTCTTAACCAACAGTTAGTTATTGAGGGTGTTCTTAATAAAGTTAAGGATATGAAAAGTATTAACCAAGTAATGAAAGTTTTAAATACAATTACTAATAATTTGGATACTAACTTTACGCAAGAACAAATTCTTTCTTTCTATGATATTGCTAAAGATATTATGAATAATGCTTTACAAAAAGATGATTCTAGTATTGTTAATATTGAACAATTATTCTTAGATGGAACAGGACAAATGATTTATGATGAAAGAAGTAGATTAGTATTATGGGATTATGTTCCTAATAAGTATAGTCGTAACGATATTGTTAAAGCAATGAAAGTTAATTTAGGAAAAGAAAAACCAGAGATGGTTAAATCATTCACCTTCTCTATTAATGATGGTGATTATGAGAAAACTATAATTGGTAAGGGTCCTTATAAAAAGACATCAACTTATGCATTATTACCTAGTTTTGAAGGCGATAGTGAATCACAAGCAAGAATTTGGGCTAATGCACATGGCGTTAGTGTTACGTTTAAAGGTAGCGGTGGTCATGTAATTAGTCAAAGTGTTCCGACTAATAAGAGAATTGATTTAATAACTGGTAGTGTTGTTTTAACATTATCAGGGGGAAGTACTAGTAGTAATAGTAGTAGCAGTAGTAATAATAGTACTAATACTATTACTAAAAAAGAGCCAAAAGATGATCCAAAAGATAATGATAAAGATACAACTTCTGGAGAAGATAAGGATTCTAATAATGCTGGTGGTGATAAAGATACACCTTCTGATAACGATAAAGATAATTCTAATAATGGTGATGTATCAGTTGATCAACCTAGTGAATAAGCAAGTAATACTTGCTTTTTTTCATGAAAAAAAGATCAATATTATGATCTATTCTTTTAAATAAGTAATGGCTTCATCAAGAGTTTTAATGGCTTTAATGGTTATTTGATAGTTATTTTTTTCTTTTTCTTTCAAAGCTTCTTTATAATTGTCTCCACTTGGTACTAAGAATATATCAGCATGAGCTTTAACAGCACCATTTAATTTGTATTTAACCCCGCCTATTTCGCCGACATTACCATTTTGATCAATGGTACCAGTTCCTACTATTTTCCGGCCGTTAGATAGATTAGAATCTGTTAATTTATTATAGATAGCAAGAGTTAACATTAAGCCACCACTAGGGCCACCTTCACTACTTTTGAATTTTAATTTAATTTTAGGATTTGTTTCATATTCATAAATAGTACTAACAACAATACCGGTTATTTTAGTCCCATCTTTTTCTTTTACTTTAGCCCTCACTTCTTTTAAGTGATTATTTCTTTTTACTTTAATCGTTAAAGTATCATTGACATTACTATTTTTAACTATATTAGTATAGTCTGTTACTTCCCTTACACTATTACCATTAACACTTATTATTTCATCCCCTACTCTTAAATCATTTTCTTTTTTATTATCAACATAAATAATATAAAAGTGTTTCTTTTTGATGGTTATTTCCTTATTTGCTTTTTGATAGGCTAACATGATGGCAGTTTGATTAGCATTTTCTAGGTATATTTGATTTCGAAATAAAATATCTTCAGCAGTTTCATCTTTATTCATTTTCTCTGTTTCTTCTTTTTCAATATCGTATGAGGGAATTAGTTTCCCTAAAAGAAAGGATGCAACATTCCCCTTTAACTCTTTAACGTAGGCAAAATTGAGACTACCTTTAGTGGTAGTTTTATTTTTTAAAACAATACGATTATCAATGTTAATGGTACCGCCGCCTGCGTATATATAGTATGGGAGGGGATAAGTTAAGGTAAAGTATAAAAGTATTAGAATAATGATACTTTTGTAGTTTTCTTTCATAAATTGTTTTAGTTTTAAATAAACTTTAGTAAGCATATATCTCTCCTTCATATAACATTATAACAAAGAAAGGTCATTTATGAAAAAAAAATATCATGAACTTGTGTTAGTCTTAATTATTTTATTTCTTTATTTAGGGCTTTTTTTAAGTCCTAATTTAATTGTCGATTCAGGAATTAGGGCCCTTTTAGTATTTAAATCTACTCTTTTTCCGTCTATCTTTCCGTTTTTTACGTTAGCATCTTTAACGTTATATTTAGGATTTGCTGAAAATCTCAGTAATTATTTAGATAATATTTTTAAACGCTTATTTCATGTTTCAGGACTTAGTTCATTTATTATTTTAGTTAGTATTATTTCTGGGTTTCCTAGTGGTTCTTTTTATATTGCTAAATTATATAAAGATAAAATGCTTGATAAAAGGGAGGCTAATTATTTACTTAGTTTTACTCATTTTGCTAATCCCCTATTCATTCTTTCTTTTTGTGCTTCTTTTTTAACGAAAAAAATAGCGTATAAAATTTTGATATGTCAACTGTTAGCCAATATCGTGTTAGGAATTATTTTAAGGCCTACAGAGGTTATTGTTATTAAAAATAAGCCTAAAAATTATCATGATTCGTTACTTGTTGCCCTACCTAAAGCGATTAATGGGGCAATGGGGCTTTTATTATTTATGTTGGGATCAATTACTTTCTTTATGTTTGTTAGCAGATTACTTGGTGTTTATTTGCAGTTTAATCCATTTTTGACAATGATAGAAACGGGACTTTTAGATTTAACTTCAGGATTAGTTAAATTAAGAGCTTTACCACTAGATTTATTTAGGAAAGCTCTTATTACGTTATCTTTTATTACTTTTGGAGGAGGGTCTATTCATTTACAAGTTTTAAATAATATCAGTAGTTTAGATCTTGATTACAAATATTTTGTAATGGGAAGAGTTATTGAAACAGCGTTAGCCATTTGTCTTTTTCTTCTTTTTAGTATTTGAAATTAACAGGACATGTGATAGTAAAATAATAGGTTCCATCTTCAAAGTTTGGATGGGTAAAAATTATTTTGATAATCAGATAATTAGTTGTTTCATCATAAGTGATACTGGAATTTGCACTTAGTTTTAAATCATCTATCTTGGGGATTTTGTAATTAACTAGTTTGGAATCTTTCTTACCATACTTAATACTTCCCATGTTAGAATCAATTATCAGCGTGGTTTGATAGTTATTATCAAAAGTAAAAGTCGCTTCATTTTGGGTTTTTACTTCAACATTTATTAGATGGCGTTTAATTAAATCATCTTGGATAATTTTTTGAATGTTATTACTATAAGTAATTACTTCGCTATTAATATTTTGAATTTGGGCTTTATTTTGATAGTTCATAATAAAATTATACATACTGATAACAATAACAGAAACGATGATAAAACTAACTAATAGTTCGACGGAAGTGATACCTTTTTTATTTAATTTCATCTTGCACCTCCTAATTCGATATTAGCATATTCTTTAGCGCCTTCTTTTTGATATTCAATAATGATACGATAATCATTTTCTTTATCAGGGTTTTTAGCATAAGTTGGTAGTGAGGCAATGTATTCTTGAAAACTACGATTATAGTTATTATTGTCTTTTACTTCATTTTTAAAGTTAACAAGCGAATAGGTAGTTAAATATATTTTGGAAACTTTATTAACTTTTCGAAAGTTTAGGCATTCTTTTGTGGAAGTTGTATCCCTTACATAATAAAAATTACAATCATCTATTTCTTGGTAGCCATCGTCACTAACCGTAAGATACACATCTTCTCTTAGGCCTTTGTTGGTAATGACACGGGCCCAGTGGGCAAGATAGGTACCTTCAACCGTATCATAATTTGTTTCTTTTTCATATTCAGCTAGAATAGGGAAAAGATTGGTATAAAGAAGTGTAAATATACCCATAATAAAAACAGTTACTATTAGTGTTTCAACTAGCATAAATCCATTTTGATTTACTATTTTTGTCTTTTTCATTTAATAACACCTCTTGTATTTAGGCTTAGTTTGGTATATACTTATTATAGTAGAATAAAAGATGAAAGTAAAGGGGTGATAAAATGATTACTTATGATATGGCAAAGACACCGATTGTTAATGTGGTTGATGATATCATTGCTACTGCTTCTAAAAAGGGAGCGAGTGATATTCATTTTGATCCCCGTGATGATGAATTGTTAGTTCGAATTAGAATAGATGGTGATTTACAAGACTTTACAGTGATTCCTAAGATTTATGAAAGAAATTTAATTACAAGAATTAAGTTACTAGCTAATATGAATATTACTGAGAGCAGATTACCACAAGATGGATCAATTAAAGGGAAAATTAAAGATGTTAATTTGGAAACGCGTGTATCTACCCTACCTACTAATGAGGGGGAAAAATGTGTTATTAGAATTCTTGATTATTCTAAGAGTTTAGAGGGAATTGATTCTTTAGGATTCAATGAAAGTAATCTAGTAAAACTTAAAAAGATGATTGAAGAACCGAATGGAATTATTTTAGTTACGGGTGCTACTGGTAGTGGTAAAAGTACAACGGTCTACTCTATTTTACAACTTTTAAATAAAAAACAAACAAATATTATTACAGTTGAAGATCCAATTGAAATGAATATTGAAGGTCTTAATCAAGTACAGGTTAATAGTGAGATTGGTCTTGATTTTGCTACGGTTTTAAGATCAATTTTAAGACAGGATCCTAATATTATTTTAATTGGGGAGATTAGAGATAGTGAAACGGCTAAAATTGCGATTAGGGCCTCTATTACTGGTCATTTAGTATTATCTACAGTCCATACTAATAATTCACTTAGTACAATTGAAAGGCTTTTAGATATGAATGTTGAAAGATATTTATTATCTTCAGCGTTATCAGGAATTATTTCGCAAAAGTTAGTAAAACTTTTATGTCCTAAATGTCGAAAGTTAAGGGAGACAACTCCATATGAAAAGAAAGTCTTTAAAAGAGCTTTAAATAAAAAGGTTGATTCTATTTATACGGCTAGTACTGAAGGTTGTAGTGATTGTAATAATGGTTATCATGGGCGAATTGCTTTACAAGAAGTATTAATGATAAATGATGATATTAGAAGTGCTTTAAATGAAGAGAAACTTGAAAAGGAAGATTTGAATAAACTGGTATATAGTTCAGATGTTATTACCCTACTCCAAGATGGCTTGATTAAAGTTTTAGAAGGATATACATCATTTGAAGAAGTATATAAAGCGATTGATGTTGATGATGATCTTGATATTTATTGTAAGATTAGAAGTATAAATTGTGATAATGTGGTTACAGAAAAAGAAGTGGATGAAATACTTTAATTTTCCACTTCTTTTTTGTTTGATAAACTTCTTACTTTAATATAATTATAAATACTAATAATAAAAGTTACAATAACAATGATAAGGGTAATAATAGATAAGATGTTACCGCTTTTAATACCAGTTAAGATAGATGTTAATTCATCTTCTTTTAAGGCATTACGATGAAAAAAAGTGGTAAAAGTTATAGTTACAGTTATTATAAAGATGAAAATATTAGAAATTCCTAACTTATTATTTTTAAATTTAAAGTATTTAATAATTGAGATTAGATTAATAGCAAGAGATAAAAAGAAAATAACTAAAAATAAATAATTTACCATAATACTCCTTTCTAGTCTTTGGTCTTTATAGATTTAAATAATCTTGACCATACTTTTTCATTAGAATAATTTAAGACACCCATTTTATATATTTTTAAACCATATTTTAATAATAAATAGATAAATGCTAGGGATACGAAAATAGAAATTAAAATATCTATTAAGCTAATTTGCCCTATTATATATAAAGAGGGACTAATAAAGGCTGATAGGAATGGAAGGTATGAGGCAATTTTAATGAAAGTTGAACCTTCGAATAAACCAGCCATAATTGCTAAGTAGTAGCCTAATAGTGAAAGCATAATGATAGGCGTTAATAGTTGATTAAAATCTTCAGTATTAACAGTCATTGAAGCTAGTATGGCAGCAACTATTGAATATGAGATAAAGGTTATGATCATTAAAAGAAGAATTAATGGAATTACTAGTAGAATTTTATCTAAAAATCCAGCAGTTAAAATACTATCAATAACAGTTGTTACTTCACTTGGTAAGGCAAGAGAGGTTTGAAAGAAGTTGGTACTAATTAAAAGACCAATAAAACCATAGATTAATAATAATAAGCCTTGGATAATAGCAAAGAGATTACTAGCAACAACTTTTGATAAAAGATGGATTTTAGGGGAAACATTGGAAATTATTATTTCCATACTATGAGTCGTTTTTTCTTCACTTATTTCGCCACCTACCATTTGAACTACAAAAATTATTAACATAAAAAATGGAAGAATAATTGTTGGAAAGATAGTACTCATAATAAGTTCGGTGTTTTCATCTTTATTTTTATGTTCACTTAATATTACTCGTTTAATATTTATCGGTTCATTTATTTTAGCTAACAAAGTAGGATCAATATTATTTTCTTTAATAGCAAGAGCAGTTTTAGTAGACGAAAGACTACTTAACAGAAGTTGATAAGTCATATTATCAAGTTTTTTCTTGCTAATAATTTCTCCTTTTAAATAGGAAGTTTTATCTTCTTTTAAGCTAATAATGACCTCGTTATCATTAATTTTTTTAGTAAGATTTTTTGAGGATTTACCACTTTTTTTAATAGTTAAATTACTGGTAGTTACTCCATCAAGATTATTTAGATTATTGATATTTTCTTTTAAAAGATTGTAACTTAGACTACTACTTGTACTAACGATAATATTAACATCATCTTGAAAACTACCACCAAAGAAAGTGATAATGGAATTAATATTGATTAAGGCAATAACACAAAGAGCAATAATGATATTGGTAATTAAAAACCATTTGGTTTTAATTTTTTTATTAAGACTCATTTTAGTTAGATATAGAAATTTTTTAGTCATTATTACTACCTCCTACTTTGGCAATAAAGATTTCATTTAAACTTGGTTCTTGTAATTCATATTTAGTGATATTACAATCTTTAATTTTAGAAAATACTAAAGGGGCAACCGAAATATCTTCTAGTTTTACTTCTAGTTCCTCTTTTTTGATAATTATATCAAGAACACCCGATATTTGTTTTATTTCATCTATTGGAAGATTTTCTCCTTTAATGATAATGTTTTTAATTTGAAAGTCTTCTTTAATTTTCTTAATACTACCACTGACGACAGGATGACCTTTAACAAGAATAATTAATTGTTCACAAAAATCTTCAATATACTCCATTTGATGAGATGAGAAAATAATGGAGGTGCCTGTTTTTTGTAATTCGTAAATTGCTTCTTTCATAATTTTAACGTTAATAGGATCTAAGCCTGTAAAGGGTTCATCTAAGATTAAGAGTTTAGGAGTTCCAATAATAGCTGATATAAATTGTATTTTTTGTTGATTACCTTTAGATAATTCTTTAATTTTACGGTTTTTGTAATTAGTAATGGCAAATTTAGTTAACCATTTAGTAGCTTCTTTATCAACTTCGTCTTCACTTAAACCTTTTAGGGCACCATAAAAACGCAATTGTTCAACGACGGTTAATTTGGTAAGAAGACTTCTTTCTTCAGTTACAAAGCCAATTTGATTAACATTGTTGTAGTTGATTTTTTCTTTATTTAAAAGAACCGTTCCCTTATTAGCTTCAATTAAATTCATAATGATTCTAAAAGTAGTAGTTTTCCCAGCTCCATTTTCACCTAAAAGGCCAAATATTTCTCCATCTTTTACTTTAAATGAAAGATTATCAACGGCCTTTACTGTATTATAGTATTTCGTAATATTTTTAACTTCTAACATAGTTTTAGTTCCTTTCATGTTCATTATAGCAAAAAAAGAAAAAGAGTTAAATATTAACTAAAGTGTTTTTTATATTTATACTCTTTTTGATTTATATGAATATCACTATTAACACCATTAATGCCAATAGACTTTACTTTTTGTTTATATATATATCTAATTTTTTGTAGATATTCTTTTTCTGTTTTCATATTTACTCCTAACTATATTTAATAATATTTTTTAAGCGTCTAATAACTTTCTTTTCAATTCTAGAAATATATGATTGACTAATGCCTAGCATTTCGGCAACTTCTTTTTGAGTTAATTCGTTTTTACCCATTAAACCATATCTTAGAATAATAATATCTCTATCTCGAGGATTTAATTTTAAGACTTCTTCCATCATTTGTTTTTTATCTGTTTCTTGTTCGAGGTTTTTAGTAACAATATCACTTTCTGTTCCTAGGATATCTTCAAGATGCAGTTCATTCCCTTCCGCATCATAACTTAAGGATGCATCGATGCTAACTTCGGCTTTTGACTTTTTTATTTTGCGTAAATACATTAAGATTTCATTATCAATACAGCGGGATGCATAGGTTGCTAATTTAATGTTTTTATCAGGTTTAAAAGTATTAATCCCTTTGATGAGACCAATGGTACCAATACTTACTAAATCTTCTAAATCTACTTTGGTATTTTCATATTTTTTGGCTAAGAAAACAACAAGACGTAAGTTGTGTTCAATAAGTTTATCTTTCGCATGGATATCACCATCAAGAGCCATAACTAAATAGGCTTCTTCATCACTTTTAGATAGGGGTTCTGGTAATATATCACTACTACCTACAAAAAATAATTCGTCATCATTTGTTAATAAAAAAGCTACTAAATAAAGTATTAAAATCAATTTAATTCCTCCTCTACACTATTAGGTAAAATACATTCGGAACCAAGCATATCAATAGTATCCTTGAATGTTCCTAATAAATATTTATGTTTTAATAAAGTGTTGTCTACTCTTATTTCTTTTATTTCAATACATTTTAATAAGCCATTAATACCAAGGGCCTTATAAGGAACATATAAGGTTTTTTCAAGAGGGAGCGCTAAGTCTTTGGTAGTGATGATAATACTACGTTTTTGATAGGGATCTTTGACGTTATTACCACTATCAAGGTATGCAGTTGTTATAAAAGTCTTATTAAGATAGGAAATTTCAACTTTATGAAGATATTTTTGTTTAAGTTTTTCTTTTTTCATGGTCTTATGGTAGAGAGTAAAGATTATAGGACTACTGATAATAATAAGGATGATGTTTAATGTTGTTTTATTATGAATAAAAAGAAGATTATTATTAAAGTATGAGAGTTGGTTATTAAGAAAAGTTAATAGGCCTCCTAAAATGATACTGTTACCATAAAGACTTTTAATAATTCTTAGAAAAAGGACTTTGCTTTTTATTTTAAAACTTATTAAAACCATAATTATACTTATAAAGACTTTAAAAAGAAATAAGATAAGATTAGTAAGAGGTAGAAATAAAAGAAAGGTTGTTAAACTACCAAATAAGGCCCCTAGAATGATTCTTTTTTTAGAAATGATTATTTTGCATTCGATGCTAACAGTCATTAAAAGGAGTAAATCAAACATAAAATTGATAATAAATATGAGGTCTAAATATACTTTCATTCCTACCACCATTTAGAGTATATAAAAAAGAAAACGATTATTTTGTCGTTTTCTATCTTTGGAGTATGAAAAAAAGAGCTTTTAGCTCTTAAAAGTTTTTATCACGTAAGAATGGTGGAAAATCATAATCATTGTCATCTAATATTTCTCCATCATCATCATCCTCATCTTCATCTTTAATGGTAGCAACATAAGAAATTTCATCTTTAGTTCTTCGACCCGGTTGAACATTAGAAAATACTGGTTTCTTCTCTTCTCCTTGTTTACGATTAAAGCCAGTAGCAATAACCGTTACAATAACTTCATCAGATAAATTTTCATTGATAACAGAACCAAAGATTGTATTGATATCAGTTCCTGAGGCTGCTCTTACAACTTCGGCAGCTTGTTCAGCTTCAAATAAAGTTAAGTTAACACCACCAGTAATATTGATGATAGCATCAGTAGCACCGGTGATACTGGTTTCAAGTAAGGGACTTGAGACAGCTTGTTTAGCAGCTTCAATGGCTCTATCTTCGCCAACACCAATACCAATACCAATAATAGCACGACCAGAATCTTTCATTACAGATTGAACATCGGCAAAGTCAAGGTTAACAAGACCAACGACAGCAATTAAATCAGAAATTGATTGAACACCACGTCTTAAGACATTATCAACTTCTTTAAAGGCTTCTAGCATTGGCGTTGTTTTGTCAATTATTTCTCTTAATCGATCGTTTGGAATGACAATTAAAGTATCAACATGTTTTTCAAGTTCACTTAAACCACGTAAGGCATTTTCCATTCTCTTCTTACCTTCAAAGGTAAATGGTTTAGTAACAATAGCAACAGTTAAGGCTCCTAAAGCTTGAGCTATTTCCGCAACAACTGGAGCGGCACCGGTTCCTGTTCCACCGCCCATTCCACAAGTGATGAAAACCATATCAGCACCAGTTAAGGCATCTTCTATTTCCTTCTTAGATTCTAGAGCCGCTTCTCTTCCAATATCAGGACGACTACCTGCTCCTAATCCATCAGTTAAATTAGCTCCTAATTGAATTTTAACATCGGCTTTAGAATTATTTAAAACTTGTAAATCGGTATTGGCAACGATAAATTCTACCCCTTTAACACCAGATTCTACCATACGGTTAACAGCATTTCCACCGCCACCACCGCAGCCGATTACTTTTATTTTAGCTAATTGATCCATTTCTAGTCCATTTCCCATGTTTGTTTCCTCCTTAATTAGTTATCAAAAAAGTGACCAAAAAATTTATTGATGATAATTTCATTTGATGTATTCTTTTTAGGTGATACCAAAGTATCAAATTCTTCTTTACTTATCATATTATTATCTTTTTCTCTTAATAAACTTTTTTTATTAAAATATATACAACTTCCAATAGCACTAGTATATTTATTATGTCTAGCACCAAGCTCTTTAATATTTAGGCAACTTGCATTTCTACCCAGTATTTCATCAACAACATATGAGAAACCGGCTAACTCGCTAATTCCACCTACTACAATTATATAACTTATTTCTCGTTTTGTTAAGCGATTTATCTCATTTTTTGCAAGTTTTAAGATTTCTTTTAGTCGTGATTCAATTACTTCAGATATTTGTACTTGATTAATTGTTATTTTTTTATTATTAGTGTTGGTAACTATTATTTCATCGTTATTATCAGCACACCTTTTGGATGCAAGGGCAAACTCTTCTTTTAAGTTTGCAGCTACCTTTAACGAAACTTTGTAGATAAAAACAATATCTTTATCAACGCTACCACTTCCTACTTTAAAGCAAGAATTTTTGATCATGATGCCTTTGTTGAAAATACCAACACTAGTGATATCTTTACCAATATTAATAATAGCCCCCATTTTACGATCTAAATCTTTAGTTGATGAAGTATAATAATCGGCTTGTGTATTATAGATAATATCAACGATATTCAAGCCGGCACTGCGAGCGATATTAATAAACGGATAGATATCTTCTTTTAGGGAAGTAGCAACGACAGCTTTTAAAAACAGTTTCTCCCCTTCCATATGCAAAGGATCGGTAACAGAACGATCATCATCAACCGTGAAAGAAATAGGAAGACAGCTTACTAATTCGCGGTCATTATCATAAGAATCAAGAACGGTATCTTTAAAGGCATTACTAATATCTTCCCCAGTTACTTTTTCATCTTTTATATTAGTAAGACCTGTTTCAATTGTCATATTAGCTCCTAATGAAGGAAGCGTTAAAATGACTTCTTTTATTTTAATTGATAATTTTTCTTCAGTTTGTTTAACTGCTTTAATAATAGATGTTTTTAATTTTTTAGCATCAGTAATTTGATTTTTACTTAATCCTTCTGTTTTTACAGAGGTTGCTGCTAAAATATAACACTTATCTTGATTAGCATTAACTACTACTAATTTAATTTCACCATTTCCAATATCAAGACCAGTATAGATATGACTCACACAAAAACACCTCTATTCTACAAATATAATTATACACTAGTTTTTCTAATTTTAACAAGTCCTAATTATTAATTAATCTTAGAATGTTTAGAAACAAAAGAAAAAAACGCTAATCTTTTTTGTGCGTTTTTAATTTTATAGTGCCATATTCTTGAAGAGGATTGCAACAAATACGATATTTAAAAGGTAATTTTGAAGCTTTAAGAGCACATATTTTGGCTAATTCGTCATTATAGTCTTCGTTATATTCGTGCATATATAAGTAGTAATCACTTTCTTTAAAAGAGGTATCATCAACAGGATGTGGAACATTAGTAGCATTGGGATTACGAAGATAGAATTTAGTAATTTCTTCTTCAAGACGTGCTTTTTCTTCTTCATATTGTTTTTTCATTAACATACCATAGTCATCTTTAAAATATTTCTTTTCTAATAATGAAGTGACCATAAGTTTATCATGATAGGAAATGATAACTCTTGGGACAACTCCACAACTGATGATCATACGAGGAATTTTATCATTACTAATGGCTTCAAGATGTTTTTTTACGTCTTCAAAAGAACAATTATAGTCACTACCATAATTTCTAGTGTAATAATTAATACCATAACCGGACTTATTATCATTCTTTTCAACGGAAACTAACATTCCATCTTGAATATTATAGTCAATCTTTTCTTTACTCATAATATTTTGATAGTCATCCTTAAAAATAGAGGTAAACCCTAGGGTGGTTAACTCAGTAATTACTGCTTCATAATTTTCTTGTTCTAACATAAGTGTTCTCCTTTTAAAGTTTAATCTATTTTAACACTTTTAAAGGATTTGTCAAACTAGAATTTAGGGCTTAACGTCAAAGTCATTTCTAAGTTTGGAGTAACGACGGTTCCTTCCGGAATGCTTTGGGAGGTGACATAACCATTTCCTTCTAGTTTAACGCTAATATTTAATAATCTTAATAAATCTTCAGCTTGTTTACTTGATAAGCCACATACGTTTGGAACTTTTAATTCGCTATCATTGGTAATTAAGAACACTTTGGTTCCTTTAGTTATTTTATCACCTTTACTAGGATACTGCTTGGTTACTTTATTACCACTACCAATAACGGTGACATTAAGACCCATATTAGTTAATTCATTACTACTTTTACCAGTATTTTTATTTTTATATGATTTTAATTTGTATTCAGTTTCTTTAGTTCCTTCGGTGCTACTTGGATCAGTACCATAGTATTTACTAATATTAACAACAATATCTTTAACAGCAGTCCAGATAACTTTTTGACTACCGCCCGCCGGACGTTTAACAGACGCGTAAATAATTACTTTAGGGTTATCCTTAGGATAAATGCCGGCAAAGCTTGAGATGATATCTTCTTTACCTGATAAATAACCACCATGTTCCGTATCGGCAATTTGGGCAGTACCGGTTTTACCAATTAAGTCATAGCCTTCTAAGCGGTAGCCTGCTCCCGTCATGCCTTGGACATTAACGGTATTCCACATTAGTTCTTTAATTTTATTAACGGTGGCTTCACTAGCAACAGTATCTACTTCTTTACGGTTTCCTTTATAAATTACCTCTTTAGTTTTAGGATCTACTATCTTAGAAATAATGTATGGTTTTAGCATAACCCCATTATTGGTTAGGGATGTTAAAGCTTGAATATTTTGAATTGGGGTTGTAGTAATTCCTTGGCCAAAGCCAGCATTAAAAATTTCAGTTTCATATTTAAAACTTACTTTACCGGTATCTTCATTAGGAAGTTCAATACCTGTTTTTTTAGAAAAACCTAATTTCTTGAAATAACTTCGTAAAATATCAGCTGATAAATGACGTTCTATTAAATTGATGACACCAACGTTACTAGATAGGGCAAAACCTTTATCAAAGGTAATATCACCCCACCCGTCACGGTTCCAGTCACCTATTTGGGTACCATCACTGGTAGTATAAATTCCAGAATGATATATTTCATTACCATTATATCTTCCTTGTTCCATGGTAGCCATATAAGTAAATATTTTCATGGTAGAGCCGGGTTCATAGGATGAGGCAACATTCATATCTAAGTAGTTAGTAATATTACGTTTGTTGGGGTCAAATGAGGGAGAGGAACTAGAAGCTAGAATGGCTCCTGTTTTAGCATCAGCAATTAAAATGGTAAACCAATCAAAATTTGTGTCTTGAGAGGCTTGATTTAGGGCTTGTTCAACAAAAAATTGAATGCTACTATTAATAGTTAGATAAATATCTTTACCATCACTCGCCTCTTTAGTTATATCAGTAGTACCAGCAATTTTATAGCCATTTAAATCTTTTTGGTAAGTAGTATAACCATCTTCTCCTTTTAAGGTTTTATCATAGTATTTTTCAATCCCCATTTCTCCTTCAATATTAGTTTCTTCTTCATTATTACTAATTTTGGTAGTTTCTTTGGCATAACCGATAGCATATGAGGCAAAATTACCTTTGGGATAATAGCGTTTTTGACTTTCTTCAAAATCAAGACCCGGTAAATTTAAGACTTCTATTTTTTCTTTAGTTAACTCACTAAGACCTTTACCAGCGTTACCAAATTCGGTTTGATAAATTCCTTCTTTATTTAATCTTGTTAAAATCTCTTCTTCACTAATACCTAGAATGGGAGCTAAAAGCGAGGCTGTTTTTTCTTTATCAACGACATGTTGAGGTTTTTTACTGTTTGTAGTTCTTTTCGGATCAAGGTAGGCAATTAATTTATAACTTGATACATTTTGGGCTAATACTTCATTATCAGAACTATAGATATTACCTCTTGAGGCTTTAATTGTTTTAGTTCTTGTCGTTCTTTTTAAGGCTAATTGTTGTAAATTAGTATTATCTATTTCTTTAAATAAGGCTAATTGGGAAAGACGAACAAGCATTACAGCAAACAAAAAAAGAGAACCAAGAATAACTAGTTTGCTATATTTAATAGTATTTCCTTTTTTCTTTCTTCTCTTTTTCAAAAGTATCACTTCCTACTGTTCATTAATATTTTTAATATTAGCATTATTATAACTTAATCCTTGTTCTTTGGCAACTTCTTCAATTTTATCTAGGGATGCTAATTCATTTATTTTCATAGATAGACTTTCATTAGTTTTAGTCTGTGATTCAATTTCTTTTTTGGTTTTTTCAACTTCAAAATTAATTTTTGATAAGGTTGCTTGTGAAAAAACAACCGTTAATGGTGTACTAACAACAAGAACAATGGCAAAAAAGCCAATTAAACGTTCAAATTTACTAATTTTTACTCTTTTTTTAATTTTCTTTCTAGCCATATATCCTCCTATTTTATTTTTTCTATCACCCTTAAGGTAGCAGAATGGGCTCTATTATTTTTTTCTAGTTCTTCTTCCTTAGCGGTGATTCCTTTTTTAGTTATTAATTTATAATCTGGTAGTTTATCCAGTGGAATATTAGGTAAGCCTTTGGATATTTCATCAATTTCGGTTACTTTTTTGAATTTGTGTTTAACAATTCTATCTTCTAGAGAATGGAAAGTAATAACAGCAAGACGACCATTAACATTTAATAGTTCAAGAGCATCATTTAGGGATTTTTCTAAAACATCTAATTCATGATTTACTTCAATTCTTAGTGCTTGAAAAATTTGTTTAGCCGGATGCTTTTTTAATCGTTCTTTGTAGGGAACCGAATTTTTAATAATTTCTACTAATTCTAGGGTCGTTACTATTTCTTTTTCTTCTCTTTTAGTAACAATATTACGAGCAATGTTTGATGCAAACTTACTTTCACCATAATCTTTAAAAATTCTTTTTAAGTCTGAATAACTATAGGTATTAACAATGATTTGGGCTGTTAGAGGATTATCTTTATCCATGCGCATATCAAGATTGGCATCATATCTATAGCTGAAACCACGATAGTCTTCATCTAATTGGGGAGATGAAACTCCAAGATCATATAAAATACCATCGACTTTGGTTATACCTAATTTATTAAGTTGTTCTTTAGCGTTAACGAAATTGCTATCAATTATTTGGAAGTTATTAGCTATAGCACTTAGTCGCTTTGAACTATAGCTAATAGCCTCTTCATCTTGATCGAAGGCGATTAGTCTACCCTTTTTTATTCTTTTTAAAATTTCACTACTATGTCCGCCATAGCCTAAAGTCATATCAACAATAGTGCTATCTTCTTTTAAATTTAAAAAGGAAATTGTCTCATTTAGTAATACTGATTCATGCATTATATATTCTCCATAAATAAATTTTCAGCGATTTCGGACATTTTAGTAGTAGAGTTTTCCATAAACAGGTTGAATAACTTCTCATCCCATATTTCTAATCTATCAATTGCCCCAACAATGATGCAATTTTTAGTTAGGTTAGCATAAGTAGAAAGAGGAGAAGGAATATTTACTCTTCCCTGTTTATCAAGTGTAATGGCAGTAGCTCCAGACATAAAGAAGCGGGTAAAGTCTCTAGCATCTTTTTTAGTAAATGGTAGAGTTTTTAGTTTTGTTACGATTGTTTTGAAAGATGATGCTGGATAAATATATAGACAAGATTCTATACCACGGGTAATGACAAAGGATTCCCCTAAAAGTTCACGATATTTTACTGGTATAGTAATTCTTCCTTTTTCATCAAGGCTATGATGAAATTCTCCCATAAACATATTAATCCCCCACTTTTCTCCACAATCTACCACTGCTTAATTATATATTACACTAAATTAATTAATAATGTAAATAATTAGGGCTTTTTTTTACTAGACAAATTTCGTAGTTGACAAAACTGGTGTAAAATAAAAAAGAATATTAGTCTAATATTCTCTTTAAGCTTGACAAAATTTTCAATCTGTTGTTAGCTTCCTAATTTGATAGTAAACGGATTTTCTTTAGTGCCAGTTCCACCAGTAATAACAACGTTTTCTTTTAAAGTCATTGCCGGTTTGATAGCATAAGTAGTACTTGGAGATTTATACATAGCACCACTTGCTGGGCCACCGCAGGTACTATCAACAAAACGCATAGTTGAAGAATCATAAGGGCTTAACGTCCAGTAACTAGTATTTCCTGATGGTGTTTGCCCACTCATTAATTCACCCATTCGTAAAAGTCCGACTTTAGCAGTTGTTTTTTTACTAGTTAAGTTGGTTGAAGTATCAGTAGCATATTTTCCTAATTTATAACTAGCACCATTACCAACGTTACCTAAATACCATGTAGTACTATCTTCAATCATACTAACATCAGAAGTATTTAAATAATCAGTTAGATAACTACCATTTAGAAAGGTACCAATAGTATTAGTACTTGAATAAGTAGTATTGCTACCAAAAGCCATTGTTTTATAACTACCACTATCCTTTAAAGGGGTGGCACTAACAATTTTGGTTTTATTAGTTACTTCATGACTAACAATGCGGTATAAGTTGTTTTCACCTTTACCAAAGCTTATATATTCCCCACTATATCTGGTATTTAATTTGACACCACTAAGGGAGGTATCATCGTCACCTTTCAACCGGTAAGGATCAGTTTTAGTTCCGGTTCCATCAATGGTCTTAATGGTTGATTTTAAGTTGACGACCGGTTTTACACCTTGAACATTGTATCTATAGTCATTAGATAAAGTACCATCAGCCATAGTTCTCCAAAAGTTTGAAGTGGTTTTTGGAGTTAATAGCCATTTACTAAAACTATTTAGGTAACTAGTGATTCCTATTTGATTATATTCATAGGCACTGATAAGACCAACAGGATCTGTTACCATCGTAGTTTTAGTTGGTTTAGATTCACTTCCTGTTAAAGTAGCATTCCATGTACTATCTGTTTTGATGAAATTGCTATAATCTCGTAAATTTCCTAAAAAACCATCAGCAGTATCATCATTTAACCATTTTTCCATATGACTATCTTTAAAAACTCTTATGGTTGAACTATAAGGAATAGCAGTGATGGCATCATCAGTCATTATTTTGATGCTATTATCGGTAGGATCAATAGAAATAGCTCGCCATAGTTTACCACTGTACCAAATATAGTTATTAGGATCAGTTCCTTTAATAAAAGTTTGCTCACTATCAGATGTATCAAGACTACCAGATAAAGCGGTTTGTAATTTAAGGGCTAAAGATTCACCAGTTTGATTAACACCATTAATTACTATTTTGCCATGATAATGTTTATTTAAAGCATCGTTACCAACGCCATCTTTGATCCAAACATGAAGATTATAGGTTGTTGACTCCCCTTGGGTAAGACTGCCTTCAGCAAGTAGGCGATCAGATGATGCTAGGACATTGGCACTTTCGTTATTTACTTTGTATTTTATATAGTTTTTATTTAATTGATTGTTGCTACAACCATCTTGAGTTATCATATCAGTATCATCCAGAAGACGAATTTCATAATCAGCAGGGAGGGTTCCTGTGTTAGTTATTGTGAAAGTATATGGGGTTAAAGCTTCCCCTTCACTATCACTCATTGGATATTTTCCACTTAAGTCAATAACATTAGAACTATCACTACCAAAGTCAATATTTAAAGTTCCAGCTTTAACAACATTATAGTCGCTTGATTTGGAAACAGAGGTGAAGATAGCATAAGCACTTCCTAATGTGGCCACAGTTACTCCTAAAATTGATAATAAGGTTGCATATAACTGATGCTTAGCCATTTTGGTTAAACTAATTTCTTTATAGTTATATTGTTGAATTTTGTTTTTCTTTGTATTTTTATTCTTCTTATTCATAACAAAACACCTATCTTTACTATCTTAGTATAACAAAAATGTGCAATAATGAAAAGATGAGAAATAATTATTTCCCATCTTTTTAACAAAAATCGACTTAATTTGGCAATTTATTACTTCATGGAAGCTGAAGACACTGTTTTTTCATGACCAAATGTACCAATTTCCTTACTTAAGTCCAGTAGTGTATCATTATCTAAATTAATAAAAGAAAAATCTGGAATTTGATCTTTTGGAAGAGGATTTCTCATTAATTCTTTTAAGGAGTTTAGGCCCATTTCCTTATTTTCTTTAATTTGTTTATAAAGACCATATGAAACTACACCCGCTTCTAATTCCAATAAATGTCCCATATGAGCACGATATTTTTGATCTTTTAGAAAATTTTTGATCTCAGGAATACCAAAATGTAATTTTTCTCCAGCTTCAATGTAACCTTTGCCATTAGGTCCATTAATATAATTCATTCTTAATTCTTCATCAATATTAAATTTAGTATTCATAGCTAAATTTTGCAAATAATAATCTTTTTTTGCTCGCAGTTTGTGAACTTCATCTTCAGGAAAATTTAATGTTTCTAAATAATCAATGAAGAAATAATCAATAGTATAAGTAGGAACTTCTTGAAATCCTTCATAATACTTACTAGGTAATTGATTTTTATTCATTAAATAATCAATTCCATGCATTACTTCATGATTAAAGGCTTGATATTCAAATAAATCGTTACTTTTTCTAATATCAATATAAGTTTTATCAAAAATACGGTCAAAGAAGGCTATACCACCAACTCTTTCATAACCATTTCTAAATGTATCACTAATATTAAAACATGAATCAT
The DNA here is from genome assembly GCA_934162445.1 of uncultured Bacilli bacterium. Lineage (GTDB taxonomy): Bacteria > Bacillota_I > Bacilli_A > RF39 > UBA660 > Onthousia. Next base: position 4,389 of record CAKPIT010000003.1, on the reverse strand, counting down.
CTTTCATAACCTTAGTAGCTTTATCTGTTAGTTCTTCATCACCAAGGATCTGATAAAAACTTTTAGACGCTTGTTTTAATTCTTCTAACGTGGGATTATATTGATGATTATATTCCATGGGTATACATTTATTATCATTAGAGGTTCCAGTGGCTATATCTTTTTCATCAATATTTTTCAAATTGATTCCATATTCATTATCGGTTTGAATAATATTATTACACAACTCTAGTAAGAAAGAAACGTAATCATCATTTAGTTCACCATAAGCAGTTTGAAGGGCTGATAATTTATTGATTTTTTGATTTCTTTTTAAGCTTAATTTATTATTTATAAAGTTATCAATAATGTTAGGAATCTTGGTATATCTTATAGTTCCACTGTTATCTAACATAGTTAGGTAATTAGCAAGAGTTAGCTCTAGCTTTTCTTGTTCTTGAGGGTTGATACAGTTTTTTAATTTTTCAACAACATATATTTTTTGATCTTTAATTTCTTTTATATTCCACATAATGAATTCTCCTTTTATTAATTATAACATTTTTTATTTAAAAGTTAAAAAAAGAACAAAATTCTGTTCTTTAAATATGATAATTAAACTTCTTGAACTACAGTTATAATCATTGGTTTAGTTTCCATTGTTTTATAAAAGTATTTACCTAAAACTTCTCTAATATCATTTTTAATTTTAGAATAGTCAACACGTTTAGTACCTTCTTCAATGTTTTCACTAATGATATTTAAACTGATGCTTTTGATTTCTTCAATTAAGTCTAAGTTTTCTTTAACATAGACGAATCCTCTAGTTAATACTTCAGGTCCACCAATAATTTTCTTGGTTTCATGATCTAGAGTACAACTAATAATGACAATACCATTTTCACCAAGCATTTCCCGGTCTTTTAAGACAAGGTTACCAATATCAGCAGTACTTTTACCATCAATTAGAATTTCATCAGTATTTATATGTTCTTTTTCATCGGTTAAAACACCTTTATTAAAGGTTGCTACATCGCCATTTTGTTTTAAAATGATGTTTTCTTTAGGAATTCCTAGAGTTTCTGCTAATTCAGCATTAGCATATTGATAGCGGTATTCACCTTTAACTGGAAAATAATATTTTGGTTGCATGATGTTGATTAAAAGGGCTAAGTCTTCACGAGAGGCGTGGTGAAGAAGATGCTTTTTACTTGATAAGCTTACAGCATTAACCCCAAGCATAGCTACTTCATCCATAACACTAGCAAGACGTCTTTCAATCCCTTCATATGATGGTTCAGTAATAAAAATGGTATCTGTTTTCTTTAATTTGATAAATTTATCATAACCTTTTATAATTCTTTCAAGATTAACAAATGGTTTTTCCTTTTCATCTGAAACTAAGATAACACTATTTTTATCTTCAAGATTAGTTAAATCACCAATTACATGTTTAGCAATAGTTAAATAATTGTTTTTCAAAGCATAATTAATTGTTTGTTGTAATTCATGACCCATGATGACAATTTTTCTTTTGGTTTTACTAACTTCATCAAAAATTTCTTGAATACGATAAAAGTGAGCTGGGAAAATGGTAGCAATAATACGGCCATCATTTTTAGCTAAAACACCTCTAATAAAATCAGTGACACGGTTATTAGGACTAGTATACCCTTCTTTTTCAGCATAAGTTGATTCTGCTAAAAGTAGTAATACTCCTTGTTTACCAACATATGCTAATTTACCAATATCTGTTTTATATAAGCCATTCATGGTATGATCAAAGGTGAAGTCCCCCGTATAGACAATAGCTCCATCTTTAGTGTATAAAACATAACACAAACTATCAGGAATAGAATGAGTCATAGCAATTGGAAAGATACTTTCTTTTCCTAAATCAAGCCGTTGATGAGGTTTAATTTCAATTAAATTGCTAGTTTTAATCATATCAGCTGACAGACTGTTTCTTAATATTTCAAGGGTTAATTTAGCACCATATACTTTTATTTCTTTAATTGTTCTTAGAATATCAGGAACGGCTCCAATATTTGAAGCATGACCATGAGTTAAAAATAGTCCTTTTATTCTTTTACGATTTTTAATTAAGTAATCAAAATTGGGAATAATATAATCAATTCCTAAGTTCTTTTCATTATCATATTTTAAACCGGCATCAAAAATGTAGATGTTTTTATCAACTTCAACAACATACATGTTCTTACCATTTTCGTTTAGTCCTCCTAAACTAAATACTTTAATTTTACTCATAAAGTCTCCTTTCTTTAAAACTTTTCTAATTATACTTTATTTTTTGCTTTTTGGCAATTTTATTTTCACTAATTTATGACATTCGGTATTTAGGTCCGCTTCTATTTCATTAGCTTCTTGTTGGTTACTATCTAAATTTTTGGCAAATAATTTATCTATTTCATATTCCCCTAGACATGATATATATTCTTCTTGGTATAAAAATATATTGTCGATAATGATTAAGGATTTATATAGTCTACCAAGAACTTTAGGATTTCTTGCTTGATATTCATTCATGGCAGTTACTGATAAATCATCAATACAAGTGCCAACTAAATTTGAACTATCTACTAGTAATGTCAGACGACGGTTTAATTCTTCATCTTGAAAGATCCATGGACTATTAAAAAGAGCATCTAAGGTATAAGTTAGTAAATCTTGTCTTTTAGTTAAGCCTTCTTCTTGTAATGACATGAGATGATTAAGGCCAACTAGATAGAGCATTTCTTCTTTTTTATTTAACATTATTTGGCTAATTTCTCCAATGCATTTTTAGCAGCTAACTGCTCAGCTTCTTTCTTACTATTTCCACTTCCTATCCCATAGATAATTCCATCTACTTTTACTTGCATTTTAAAGGTTTTATCATGAGGAGGGCCAGACTCTTCAATTAGTTCATAATATAGGCTCTTTTTACTAGTTTGAACAGCTTCTTGCAATGCTGATTTATAATCAGAGAAAAAGGTAATATCTGGATTTTTTATGTATGGTACAATAATTTTTAAAATTACTCTTCTAGCAGTAGCATATCCTAAATCTAAATAGACAGCACCCATTAAGGCTTCGAAAATATCAGCTACAATGGCTTTTTTATGGGTTCCGCCACTTAAAGCTTCACCGTGACCTAATTTGATATATTTAGGAAAGCCCATGGCAGTAGAATATTCAAAAAGAGCGTTTTCACATACATAGCTGGCTCTTACTTTAGTCATCTCCCCTTCACTATCATTATGGTTTTGATATAAATAATCAGCTACTACTAAATCTAGTACAGCATCGCCTAAAAACTCTAAACGTTCATAATCTTTTTTAGCTTTATGTTCGTTAGCATATGACGAATGTGAAAAAGCGGTATTATATAGATTTAAATCTTTAGGTTCAATATTAAGTTTGGCAAATAAGTCATTCATAAATTAGTCCCTTCTTTCGTTTATATTATACTAAATTTTGAGTCATAAAGAAAGTAGTTTAATTATTACTTTCAAAGCTATCAAGTGTTATTTCTTTAAAGGCATTATTTTTAATATCATTTAAGATGATAAGTGAGGTTTTTTCAAAGTCGACTTCACCTCTAGAAAGGCAGCCTCTTTTTTTACCTATTTCTGTCATTATTTCAATATTGTCATCAGTAGTTATAGCTATATTATAACGGGATTCTAACTTATCTTTATATTGTTTTTTTAAAATATCTATGGCAAAGAAAGCTAAATCTTCTTTATTTAATATTTCTTCCTTGATAGAGGAAAAAAGGGCTAAAATGTGAGCTTGATGTTGGTTTTCTAACTTTGGCCAAAGAATTCCCGGTGAATCTAAAAGTTCGATGTTTTTCCCTACTCTAATCCAGCCAAGGGATTTAGTAAAGCCCGGTTTGTTACCTACTCCTGCCACCTTTTTACCTACTAAAGCATTTATTAAAGTACTTTTACCAACATTAGGAGCACCTATTATTAAAGCTCTGAGTTTACGAGGCTTAAGACCTTTGGCCTTACGTTTACTGTTTAATGTTTCGCTTACTTCATTACTTATGGTTATTATTTTAGCAACATTTTCTTTGGTGGGAAGACTTACAGCTACTACTTTGTAGTTTAAAGATTCATAATAAGTGATAAATTCTTTAGTTTTTTCTTTATCACATAAATCATATTTAGTCATAATTAAAATGCGTGGTTTATCTTTAATTAGTGTATCAATATCCGTTATTTTAGAAGAAAGAGGCATTCTTGCATCTATTACTTCATAAACAATATCTATTAAGTCTATTTTTTCTTTTATTTCCCTTTTGGTCTTGGCCATATGACCGGGATACCAGTTAATTCCGACTGATGGAAAACTTTTTGGACTATCTTCTTTTTTCTTTTCTGCTCTTATTTTTCTTTTTTG